>JAIXZD010000153.1 GCA_027489895.1 Planctomycetaceae bacterium | reverse complement strand
GCAGTTTGGCGACGAGGTCGGCGGCGGGATTCTTGGCGGGGCCTTCCTTGTGAACGGTGCGGAGTTCGCCGGGGACATCAGCCAGCTCTTTCCCGACCGTTGAGGTCCACCAGGCGGTGAAGGATGTCCGGGGCGATGTGGCGGGAGAACGGTACCCATCGATCACCAGCGCATCCCATTCGACGATGCCGCCGGCGACTTCGATCTGCAGTTGCGTCACCGGGGTCTCGGCTTCGATCCCGAGGTCCTGGGGGTGGAACGCGAGCTTGGTCCAGACACCGGGGGTGGGGAGCGGGCCAATCTGCTTGGACAGCTTGCCGTTGTTGAGCTTGTCGGGCAGGGCACCGGAACCCCACCAGGCGCGGCGCTGGCCTGCGGCGGCGAAGTTGAGCGCGATCGCTGTGGGCGGTTCGTGCCGGTCGGGTCGAACCCAGACTTCGACGAGGTCGCCCGGCTTCAGGATCGGTTGGACAAGCTGAAACTGCAGGATCTCTTCGTGAAAGAAGGAGTTGCCCTGCCAGAGCGTGCGACGGCCGGAGGGAACGGTCCCAAGTGCAGCCGTGCCCGCCGCCGTCCATTTGGATGGGTTCCGCGACGTGTTCCTCAGCGTGACGCCGATGGGGAACGTGTCGTCGAACAGCGTTTCGCGAACGCGAACGGGCTCTGGTGCCGGCGAGAGCGAGGAGGGATCGACATAGGTCGTTTCCGAGGCGGCGGTCGCAAGCGCAGCGCGGGCGGCCTGCTCGGCGGCGGCCGCGCTGGCGATCTCGGCCTGCTGTTCCGGCGTCGCCAGCGCAACCAGCGGCTGCGTGCGGGCGATGTTCCCATCCATGGCCGGGTCAGCGGCGTCGTTGAAGAAGGCGTAGAGCGAATAGAACTCGTGGATCGAGATCGGATCGTACTTGTGGTCGTGGCAGACGGCGCAGCCCCCGGTCAGCCCCATCCAGGCCTGCATCATCGTGCTGGTCCGCTCGACGGCGTAGCGATACTGGAACTCGGCGACGAGTGCCCCGCCTTCGCTCGTGGTCACGTTGCAGCGATTAAAACCCGTGGCGAGGAGCTGGTCGGTGGTCGGGTTGGGCAACAGGTCGCCCGCAAGCTGCCAGACGGTGAACTGGTCGAAGGGGATGTTCTGGTCGAAGGCGCGGACCACCCAGTCGCGATAGCCCCACATCTCGCGTTCGTTATCGAGGTGCAGGCCATGGGTGTCGGCGTAGCGGGCGGTGTCGAGCCAGAACCGGGCCTGCTCTTCGCCGTAGTGGGGCGAGGCGAGATATCGGTCGACCATGCGCTCGTAGGCGCCGGGCTGGGTGTCGGCGAGGTACTCGTCGACCTCGCTCAGTTTGGGCGGCAACCCCGTGAGGGTGAAGGCAACGCGGCGGATGAGCGTTTCCCGGTCGGCTTCGGGACGGGGTGCGAGACCCTGGGCCTCCATCGCGGCCAGAAGGAAGCGATCGACCGGTTGATCGGACCAGTCGGCTCGGGCGTGCGTGGGAAGTTGGGGCTTGCGGATCGGTTCGAAGGCCCAATGCTTCTGGTACTTCGCGCCTTGTTCAATCCAGAGGCGGAGCGTTTCCTTTTGGTCTGCCGTCAACTGTTTGTGGGAGTTCGGGGGCGGCATCACCTCGGTGGGGTCGGTCGAGACGATGCGCGTCCAGACTTCGCTCTCCGCGAGCGAGCCGGGGGTGATGGGCGTGCTGCCGTTGAGGGCGCGGGTGGCGTCCTCGGGAGTATCGAGGCGGAGGTCGGCCTTGCGGGTCTTGGCGTCAAACCCGTGACAGGCGAAACAGGTCTGCGAGAGGATGGGCCGGACATCGCGATTGAACTCGACGACGCGATCAGCGGCGGAAGCGGGCAGAGCTGCGAAGCAAAGCAACAGGACCGCCGTGAGACGGCCCGTGGTGATTTCGCTGGGCGAAGTATGGTTCGATGCGGTCATGACAGTCCTCGCAGGCAGTACGCATAAGAGCGTTTGATTGTACTGGATGAAGACTCGCGTCGCAGCCCGGCCGCCTGCGAGAGAATTCCCTGCAAAGGTGCCTGGGGCTGGTGGTTGTTCGCGGAAGGCGCGGCTTCCTGTCGCTGCGCGCCCCGACCACGAGGTGGTCGGGCCACCCACGTTTTGCTGTTTCCTTTGGAGAATCGTAGACGGCGAAATGTGCCATGCTTGCACCGGCTTTGCGGGGCAAGCATGCGAGCGGCTTGCGACTCTCTTCGTCGTCGTCGAGTTTCCGGAAACACGCGGCCTTTGTGTCAGCCGCGCCGACTCGCCGTTGGCATGCTTGCCCCGAAACGGTGCAAGCATGGCACACCTCTTTGCGCCGTTCGCGTCTTTGTGTGAATGAGCCTCATCAGATTCGTAGACGCTGCGTGGCGGCCTTGGCTCCGAAGACGCGGGGAAAGACCGGGCTGCTGCGGCGATTCTTTTGTGGAGGAATCGCAAAGGCCGGGGGGATGCAATACGATTCGGCAGCGGGCGGGTCCCGCGCGGAAGTTGTCGCCACATCGAAGCGGGTCAACGTTGCCAACCGTAGAGGCAGCGGTCCACCGGCTTCGCCAGAGGGGGGATGGCCGCGAATATGGCGGAGAACGTGCTAGCGGGGGACAGCCTGCCCGCGATCGAGAAGTTGCAGCGGGCGTATGAAGACATCCGTGGACAGATGGCCCAGGTGATTGTCGGCCAGGAACGGGTGATCGAGCAGTTGCTGATCGCGCTGTTCAGCCGGGGGCATTGTCTGCTGGAAGGCGTGCCGGGGCTGGCGAAGACGCTGATGATCAGCACGCTGGCGCGGTCGCTGTCGATGAGCTTCAGCCGGATCCAGTTCACGCCCGACCTGATGCCCTCGGACATCACCGGGTCGGATGTGTTCGAGGAAGACCGCAGCACCGGAAAGCGGCAACCGCGATTCATCGATGGTCCGCTGTTTTACAACGTGGTACTGGCGGACGAAATCAACCGCACGCCGCCCAAGACGCAGGCCGCACTGCTCGAAGCGATGCAGGAGCGGCAGGTGACGGTGGGCCGGGTGCGGCATCTGCTGCCTGATCCGTTCTTCGTGCTGG
Organism: Planctomycetaceae bacterium; assembly: GCA_027489895.1. GTDB lineage: Bacteria > Planctomycetota > Planctomycetia > Planctomycetales > Planctomycetaceae > JAIXZD01. The sequence continues at coordinate 5,142 of JAIXZD010000153.1, read as the reverse complement.
CGACGCAGAACCCGATCGAACAGGAAGGGACGTACGCCCTGCCCGAAGCGCAGCAGGACCGGTTCCTGTTCAAGGTGCTGGTCGAGTATCCCTCGTTCCGCGATGAGTTCGAGATCGCCCGGCGGACGACCTCGATTCAGACCGATGACGTTCACCCGGTCCTCACGGGGGAAGAGATTCTGTCGATTCAAAAGCTGGTGCGGCAGGTGCCGGTGACGGATCACGTCATCGAGTATGCGCTGGCGCTGGTGCGGCAAACGCGGATCGGCGAACCAGGTGTGCCGCAGTTTGTGGCCGACCAGTTGTCGTGGGGTGCGGGGCCGCGTGCGGTCCAGTCGCTGCTCTTGGGTGGCAAAGCGCGGGCGCTGCTGAACGGACGCGGGTTTGTCTCGACCGAGGACATTGCGGCACTGGCGGCCCCCGTGCTGCGACATCGCATCGTGACGAATTTCTCAGCCGAGAGTGAAGGCATTACGACCGACATGGTGATCGCCCGGCTGGTGGCCGAAACTCCGTCGAAAGAAGGCGAACTGACCCGTGACCCACGATTCCAGAAGATTTTTGCCGCCTGAGGCGGTGGCCCGCATCTCGCGGCTGGAAGTCGAGGCGCGGGGCATTGTCGAAGGGTTCCTCTCGGGGCTGCACCGGAGTCCGTTTTTCGGGCAGTCGGTGGAGTTCGTGCAGCACCGCGAATATGTCCCGGGGGACGATCCGCGGCGGATCGATTGGAAGCAGTGGTCCAAGACCGACCGCTTCTACATCAAGCAGTACGAAGAGGACACGAACCTGCGCTGCCTCGTCCTCGTCGATGGCAGCGAGTCGATGCAATATGGATCGGTCTCGCCCAAACCGGGTGGGAAAAGCAAGTTCGAGTATGCCTGTTCGATCGCCGCGTGCCTCGCGTATCTGCTGCTCAGACAGCAGGACTCGGTGGGCCTGATCCGCTTCGACCAGTCGATTCGCACGGTGGTTCCACCCCGCGCGGCCCGGCACCAACTGCACGACATTCTCGGGGCGCTCTACACCGCCACGGCCGAGGGAAAGACCTCGCTGCAAGAGGTGCTCAAGCGGGCGGCCGATGTTCAGACGCAAAAGGGACTGGTCGTCCTGCTGTCAGACCTGTTCGCCGACCGGGCGTCACTCGACCAGGGATTGAAGCTGTTGCGGTATGCCGGGCATGAAGTGCTGGTGTTTCACATCCTCGATGACGAAGAGCTCGATTTTCAGTCGCAGGGGATGACGAAGTTTGAAGGGATGGAGGGACTCGACGATCTGATCTGCGATCCGCGGGCCTTGCGCGAGGGGTACCTGGCGGCCATGCAGGAGTTTCTGGATGAAGTCCGCCGGAACTGTGCCCGGCAGATGGTCGACTATCAGGTGATTCGGACGAGTTCCAACCTGGATGCGGTGCTCGCAAAGTACCTCGCCAACCGGTTGGGGTTAGCGAAGAAGCGAGCCTAGTGCTCCATCCGTCGCCTGGTGTCAGATTGCTGAATCACGGAGCAAGTCAAAAGGAAAAAGTCAAAAGTGAGGGTGTCAGGCGAGCCTGACCTGCGTTTTTGGTCTGAATAGCAGAGAGCGACAAATCAGTCAGGCGTGTCGGGTTGGCGGTCTGGAAGGATTTGTGCAAAAGGGTTCGTGCGTTGATGCCTGGGTGGCTGGCCAGTTTGTTCGTGAATCCGGCGGTGGTGGCACCGGGGCTGGCGCTCATCGCTGCGCCGATCCTGATTCACCTGATTCACCGACTGCGATACCGCCGCGTTCGCTGGGCGGCGATCGAGTTCCTGCTGAAGAGCCAGCAGCGGAATCGACGCAGGTTGCTGCTGGAACAACTGCTGCTGCTGCTGTTGCGGGTGTTGATCGTCGTGGGGCTGGTGGCGCTCGTCGCCCGGCCGCTGCTCGACCCCGACCAGTTCGCGCTGTTTCAGGGGCGCAAGACGCACCATGTCGTGGTGGTGGACGATAGCGGTTCGATGCGTGACCGCTGGGGCGGGACGACCGCGTTCGAGGAAGCGAGGCAGTCAATTCTCGCGATCGCGGATCTCGGGGTCAGGCGGCCGGGCACGCAACTGCTGTCGGTGCTGCTGGCGTCGCGACTCGACCAGCCGGTCTACACGGCCCGTCCGCTCGATCAGACGTTTCTGGGCGAGCTGGAAGGGCGACTCAAATCGATCGAGGCGACCCACCGGACCGTGCCGCTCGACCAGGCGCTGGTCGCCGCGCGCCGGCTGCACGAAGCGACGCCCGGCAGCACGCAACTGGTCCATGTCGTCTCCGATTTTCGAACCGAAGATTGGCAGGCGAGTGGGCCGGTCGCGGCGGCAATCAAGGAGTTGACGGCCGCCAAGATCGAAGTGAACTGCCTGCGGGCTGTGCCGGAGGAGCATCCCAACCTGGCGCTGACGAACCTCGCGGGCAGTCTCGATGTGGCCGCGGCAAACGTGCCGCTGCGGTTGACCGTGGGAATCCGCAACCACGGCAAGCAGGTCGCGCGGGGCGTGCGGCTCAACGTGCTCGTGGACGGGCAGAAACTGCCGACGGCCGTCGTGATTGAAGCGTTGGAAGCGGGCCAGGCGACGCAGCGGGAGTTTGACGTCGTCTTTCCGACGACCGGCTCGCACGCGGTCGAAGTGCAACTGCCGCCCGATTCGCTCGACAGCGACAACCAGCGGTTTCTGGCGTTCACGATTCCCGACAATCACCCGGTCCTCTTGATTCAGGGGGATGCGACCAGCAGCGATGTCACGGCGCTGCAGGATGCCCTCGCCCCTGCCCCCGGGCTGACAGGCTTCGCGCCGTCGGTCGAGAACGTCGAGTTTTTGCGGCGACAACCGCTCGATCGGTTCCAGAGTCTGTTTCTTGTCAACGTGCCCGAACTGCCTGCGGACGTGGTCCGGCTGCTCGAACAGTATGTCGAAAACGGAGGGGGGCTGGTCTGGTTTCTGGGCGACCAGACGCGGCCGGCGTTCGTCAACAAGTCGCTCTATCGTGCGGATGCGACCGGTCTGTTTCCGCTGCCCCTGGGGGCGACCGCCGAGTTGATTCGGGACGAGACGAACCCCGCGGCCGACATTGTGTTCGGGGCGCATCCCGCGTTCCGCATCTTCCAGGGGGAAGAAAACCCGTTCGTGGAAACAGTCGCGATCCGCAAGTACTTCACGCCCCTGGAAGACTGGGAACCGGCCAGCGGCGTGCAGGTGGTCGCCCGGCTGCGGAACAAATCACCGTTGTTCCTTGAGCATCGGGTCGGGCAGGGGGTGGTGTTCACCTGCCTGTCGGGAAGTGGAGGCGACTGGACGAACTGGCCTCAGAACCCCAGCTTTGTCCCGCTGGTGCTCGAGCTGGCCCGGCATATCGCCCGGCCCCGACAGCGGTTCGATCAGAAAATCGTGGGGGAAGAACTTCCCGTCGTGCTCGATGCGGCGACCTACTCGCCCCACCTCGAACTGACGATTCCGGGTGGCGCGATCGAACGCATCACCGCGACCGTGGAACAGGCAGACGGTGGACCAGCGACTGGAGAGGCCACCACGGGCGACGCACCGGCGGGTGAAGCAGCCACCTCGGCCCGGTATCGCGAGGTGATCCGCTCCACCGAAACGCCTGGGCTGTATCGAATTGCTCTCAAGCGGCTGGATGGTTCGGACGAGTTTCGGCAGTTCTCGTTCAATGCACCGACGGCGGAAAGCGACCTCGCCCTGGCGACGACGGAATCGCTCAGGCAGGGGTTGGGGGGCAATGTCCAGATTCGCGAGCATGGCAATCTCGACCTGACAGTTTCGGGCGAAACCGGGCGTGAGATTCATGATTTCGTCCTCTGGGCGCTGGTGCTGCTGTTGGTGGGCGAGCAACTGTTTGCCTGGCGTCTGGGCTATCACCCACCGGGTGGTGGAACGGGCGGGACTGCCGGTCAGACCGGACCGGGGGGCGTAGCGGGAGGACTGTTGAATCGGGTTGGCTTGGGGGGGCGATCATGAGGGAGTTTCTGGCGAAGCTCGCTCCCGACTGGCCGGAGTGGGTCCATTTCTGGAAGACGCTTGAGTTCGGTCGCGATGAACCGGGCCTATGGCTGTTGGGGTTTGCCGCGGTCGCGGCGCTCTCGGTGTGGGTCTATCGTCGCGACGCGGCGACGCTCTCACGGAAGTGGGCGTGGTGGCTCGCGGGTTTGCGTCTGGCGACGCTCGTCTGCCTGTTTCTCGTGGCTCTGTTGCCGCAGGAACGTCGCTCGCGCACCTATCAACAACCCTCCAAGGTGGCGGTCCTGATTGATACCTCCGCCTCGATGTCGATTCGAGATCGAGCGGCGACGGCGACTCCGGCGGCAGTCACACCGGCAACTCTCCCGGCCGAATCCAAACCGCGGGCTGAACTGGTGCGCGACCTCCTCGCTAGCACGCCGCTCATCGAGACGCTGCGGCGGACACATCATGTCCACGTCTATACGTTCGACAGCCGCCTGACCGAACGCAGTACCCTGCCGAAGGTCGCGGCGGCGGGCGATGGGGCTGCCCAGGCAGGTGCTCCCGCAGCAGTCGCTTCGACTGTGAAACCCGATTGGCCCGCGTGGACCAGCGCGGAAGGTGTCGAGACGCGGCTGGGTGAAGTGCTGCTGGAACTGATCAAGTCGGAGGCCGATGAGACACTTTCGGGGGTCGTTGTGCTGACGGATGGGGCCGCGAACGCGGGCGTGGATATTGCGGCCCCACTGGCGGCGGCGCGGGCCGCGAAAACCCGGCTCTATCCCGTGGGGGTGGGCAGCACGGTCCGCCCGGTGAACCTGCAGGTCGCGGGGATTCAGGCCCCATCGCTCGTCCACCTGGGCGACAACTTTTCGCTCTCGGCGCTGGTGGTGGGACAAGGCCTCGCGGGTGAACGCGTGCAGGTGGAGCTATTGGGCGAAGGCGACGGGCAGTCGGAACCGGCGCTCCTCGAATCGAAAGAGGCGGTCCTGTCCGAGGCCGGGGTGCCCGTCAACGTGACGTTCGATCTCGATCCGCAGGCGACGGGGCGGCAGGTGTATGCGGTGCGTGTGCGGGCGGGGCGGCCCCTCGATGAACTGATCGCGGAAGACAATCTCGACCGCGTCTCGATCGACGTGATCGACCGCAAAACCAAAGTGCTGGTGATTGCCGGTGGTCCGAT
>JAIXZD010000195.1 GCA_027489895.1 Planctomycetaceae bacterium | reverse complement strand
GGCGTTCCGTGCGGAGGAGCTCGATCAGCTTGAGGAGTTGCTGTTCGGGCAGGACGAAATCGGGCAGCAGCATCAGCAGCCGGTCGTGGGCGGCGAGCGCGGCGTCGGCCTTCTCTTCGTCGATCAGGTTGGAGAGCTTGACCTTCAGCTTCGAGGTGCTCGTCCCCCCACCTGCCCCTCCCGCGAGGTCGGCCAGCGGAGCGGTCGAGCCAGGCAGATCGGACGGTGGCTGATACTCGACCTGCACGCGGCGCGGTGTGGCGGCCGCCTCGGCCTTGGATTTCCCCTTGCGACCTTCCCACACGGCGAATACGTCCCAGTGCTCGCAGTCGACCCAGTCGAGCTTGAGCATCACGACGGCGATGATTGCACCGAGCAACGCTCCGAGCAGGTGGGCCAACTCCCCTGAGACACGGAAATTCTTGAGCGTGAGGAACAGCAGGTTCAGTCCGAGGTAGCTGCCGGCGCAGGACAGGATGGTCACTTCAAAGTTGACGATTCGGACCACGAAGAAAAACCAGGCCCCCACCATGTGGACTTCGTTGATCGGTGCCCAGACAAGGCTCATCGCCATCAACCCGAAGATCGCCCCCGAGGCGCCCAGGCCCACGCGCGGCACTTCCAACCCCAGAAACATGATCTGCGTGATTGCAGAAACTCCGACTCCGATCGCCAGATAAATCGCCAGGAACCGCCACCAGCCAATCTTCCCCTCGGTGACGAGGCCAAACGTCCAGAGGAAGGCCATGTTCCCCAGCAGATGCAGGATGTCACCATGCAGAAAGCAGCAGGTTAGCCATTGGACGGGGTGGATCCCGGCCCCCAGGGATAGCGCCCAGGGCCTGACCAGTTCGAAATCCATGGTGGCCGTCGCGGCGAAGACGAACGTGTTGACGGCAATCAACCCGATCGTCGCGAACGGAAAGTGGTAGACAGGAGCGTCGGTCGAAACCGGAAACGCGATGAACATGACCGTGTCCCGTGAGATCCTGTCGCCGGAGAGATCGTCGCCGGAGAACCTGTCGCCTGAGCAACAGGAAGCCAACCACCGCGAGAGCGAGCACTGCCTGTGCGGGAAAAACAGTCTTCTGAAACTACTCTAGTGATTGCGTCGCTTTCAAGCGGGTCTGTTCGCCGCAACAGCCACGGCCATCGCGGGAGGCGACCGAATCTTCGATGGAACTCACCGATTGCGTACAAGGCCAGGCTAGCTTTACCATCTTTGGTCAGGACTGTTCTGTTGTTCTGTCAGAGTTCGAGATGCGTTACGAAACTTGTCAGAGATCAATCGCAGTGCCCTCTATTTGATTTCGTCCTTCGCGGAGTGCTGACAATGTGGCCTCAGATTGGAGCAGCTCCGCAGGTGCCTTCACGCCTGTGGATCGGAATGGGGGTTGCGTGGGGTCTCCTTTGCGGTGGCTCGTCCGCGCCCGCTCAGTCGATGGCGCCAAAGGTCGTGGATCGTGTCAAGCAGGCGACGGCGATCGTCCAGTTGCACGCGGCCGAGCGGTCGCGGTCGGGCGGGGGACTTCTCGTCCGCGCGGATGAGAAGTTCGCCTACATTGTTACGTTCCTCGGATGCGCCGTCCCAGTCAGCGATCCGGAGCAGCCGAAGCCAGCGGATGCCGGCACGATCGTGCTACAACCGCGTATCGAGGTGGTGTTTCCCGGACTCGAGACGCCCAGCAGGCCGTTATTGGCCGATATCGTCAAGGTGGATGAGGAACGACTTCTAGCTCTGCTCAAGGTCGAGAAGACCGACGCGACACCTCAGCCGTTTGATCTTTCGGTTGCCCCGGCAAAGCTGTTCGAGACGATCCAGGTTTTTGCGTTCGTCGGATCCTCTCCGGCCGACGCATCCCGCGAGAGTCCATCCGTGCTGGTCGAGAAACTGTCTGTTGTCGCGATTCGTAAACCAGCTCCAGATGAACCAGGCTGGATCAGGATCGATCAGGTCATTCCACCAGAGCGAGCGGGCAGCGCGGTGGTGGACATGGCAGGGAAGTTGGTCGGCCTGGCACGGCAATCCGACGAAGACGCAACGGCCGGGTATCTCACACCCCGCGGCGACGTGAAGTCGTTTGTCGAAGAGGCGTTGCGGGCCGGATCGGACAAACAGAGGGTTGCCGTCTCGGGAAAAAAATCCGTGGGGCTGAACCGAAAGACACCGGGAACGAAGGCTCCAGGGCGAATTGCGCCAAAGATTGTGTCGGCAAAATGGGGAGGGATCGAGTTTGGTTCGCGGTCGCTGAACGCCGGCCTGGACGTCGGCGCCGTGTTTCTCCAACTTCTTTCAACCGGGAAGCCGTTTCAGTTAAGCCGCTCGTTGTTCCCTGCGGTGGATGGAGACGGCCGGGTCTCCGCCCTTCAGACCGTCCTGCGGGTCGGTGATGATGAATTGGATCTGATTCTTGCGGCCGATACCAAGTGCTTGCTGTCCGACCTGCCGCCCGATCTGGCAGCGCGGGAGGAATCGATCTGGATTGAGTCCGCGACCTGGTCGACTTATCCAGATGGTGGCAGCCCAAAGGATGTGACGGGAACCGTGCGCGAGCGCGTCGTCGGTGCGGACGGCCTGCGTGTCGGCGGGGGCGACCTGACGGAGATCGCCTTCGGTCGCCCGAAAATGCTGACCCTGAGAATAAAGCTCGGCACTCGGCTTCTCGAACTGTCCGCGACGGAATCCAGTGTTCTTCGGCTGCGACTCGCCAAGTAAAGCCGCAGTGGGCGGCATGGTTCGCCCACTGCCCCGCGCAGTGTCAACGGCAGCCCGTTTACGCCAGAATCTGTTCGATCGGGTGGCCGAAGTCGATCTCCAGGCGTTTCCGGCCGGGGATTTCCATGCGGTGCGGGTCGAGGCCCAACTGGTGCAGGACGGTCGCGTGCAGGTCGGTGACGTAGTGGCGGTCTTCCACGGCGTGGAAGCCGAGTTCATCGGTCTTGCCATGCGCGAAGCCGCCTTTGACTCCGCCGCCCGCCAGCGCCACCGAGAAGCCATACGGGTGATGGTCGCGGCCGTCGCTGCCTTGCGCGCCGGGCGTCCGACCAAACTCGGTGCCGATCACCACCAGCGTTTCATCGAGGAGACCCCGCTGCTTGAGATCACGGATGAGCGCGGCGATCGGCTGGTCGACCTGTCCGCACAGTTTGGAGTGGCCTGCCTTGAGGCCGCCATGCGCATCCCATGCCCCTGCCCCGCCGTTCGACCCGTGAAACAGTTGGACAAACCGCGTCCCCTTCTCGACCAGACGGCGGGCGACCAGGCATTGCCGGCCAAACGTCTCGGTCTCCTTCTTGTCGAGACCGTACGCGGCGAGCGTCTCGGCTGTTTCCCCGGCCGTATCGACAACGCCGGGCACTTCGAGCTGCATTCGCGCGGCCAGTTCGTAGGAGCGGATGCGGGCCAGCAGCGCCGGATCGTCGGGATACTCGACACCGGCAAGCCGGTTCAACTTGCCCAGCAGGCCGAACTCGCCCGCCTGCTCTTCCTTGGTGACGGTCGCATCGGGGATGGCGTAGGGGAGCGCGGTGGCGGCCGTCGAGCCGAGCTGCACCCCGTTGTGGGCCGGGCCTAAGTAGTTCGCCCCGTGCGCGCCGACCCCGCCGCAGCAATCGGCAATCGGCGTGCCCAGCACCACGAACTGCGGCAGGTTCTCGTTGAGCGTTCCCAGGCTGTAATGAATCCACGAGCCAATCGTCGGGAACGGACCTTCCAGGGAATGCCGTCCCGTATGGAACTGAAGCTGCGCCCCGTGGTTGTTGTCGGTCGTCCACATGGAACGGACGAAGCAGAGGTCGTCGGCCACGGTGCCCAGGTTCGACCACCAGTCGCTCATCTCGAGGCCGCTCTGGCCAAACTTCCGATAGCCCACCTGCAGCGGATAGAGCTTCGAATGCACCTTGTGCAGACCGGCGATCACCTCGCGCAGGTTCTGTTTGAGATAGGGCGACTTGAGCACGTCGCCATAGGGCGATTCGTCGTAGGTTTTGTTGGCATACTCGTTGAGCGCAGGCTTCGGGTCGAAGCTCTCCATCTGGCTCATGCCGCCGACGAGAAAAATCCAGATGACGCTCTTCGCCTTGGCCGGTCGGCCGGGAAGCGCGGTGAGCCCCTCCGCCCGCACAATCCCGTCTTGCGACAGCAGCGACCCCAGAGCCAGCCCCGTAAAACCCATCCCCACATCGGCCAGAAACGCCCGGCGCGAGCGCGGCGGAAGCCCGTGGGGCAGGCGATCCAGGGGGGCTTTCGGCAGCATGTTCGAAGCAGACATCTCGACCTCGTCGGATCGTGTGAACTCGTCTGAAACCGGGGCAGGGCGGGGGGGAGTCCCTCACCGAATCGTGACAAACTCGTGGTGATTCAAGAGGACATGACACAGGCTTTCCCGCGCACGAAGCATCGCATCGCTTGCAGGCTGAGAATCGGCCGTCGCCTGCGCGCCGGAAAACCCGGTCAGTTTTGTGGGGTCGGCCGCGACGGTCGCCTGGGCGGTGAGGAACGCGACGCATTCATCCGCTTCCCCGGCACTGGGTGCTCGCGACAGCGTCGCGCGGAACAGTTCGTTCACGAACGCTTGTTCCCGCGCTCTGTTCGTCGCGGCATCGGTCGCGTCGCCTGGCAGGCGGGCGGTCACCTCGGCGGTCAGTTTCGAGGCGAGTAATCGCGCCTGCGCCCGGCTGAGCGGGCTGTTCGCCATCGCCAGCGCCTGCTGCGGGACGATGCTCTCCGCCCGGCGGTAGCACTCGCTGACGTTCGGGCCATCGAACAGACTGGTGAACGTCATCCGTTTCTCTTTGGAGCCGCGGAAATACATCGTCCGCCGGGTGAGGGCGAGGCCCTTTTCGGGATCGAGATCGGGCCCGCCGGGCGTGACATCGAGCGTTCCACTCGTCGCCAGAATGCTGTCGCGCACGACCTCCGCCTCGGCCCGCCGCGGACGGAACCGCCAGTAGAGATGATTGTCGGGATCCGACTTGAGAGCGGGGTTGTCGGCGGGGGCGGAATGCAGCCGGTAGGTGCGACTGGTCACGATCAAGCGGTGCAGCGGCTTCATCTTGAACCCCGACTCGGCGAACTCGGCCGCGAGCCAGTCAAGCAGTTCGGGATGCGTCGGCTTCTGGCCATTGGCCCCCAGGTCGAACACGCTGGCAACCAGAGGGTCACCGAAATGCCGCATCCAGAGGTGATTCACGGCAACCCGCGCAAACAGCGGATTGTCTTTGGCCGTGATCATCGCCGCCAGGGCCGCCCGCCGCCCAGTGGATTTCGCGGGATAAACCGGGGTGAACGTTTCGTAGTCGGTCTTGCCGTCGCTGTTGCCGGCCAGTTCGACGGCCGCAACGAGCGCGGTCTCTTTAGTGGCGAGTTGCCCCGCGAGTTCGTCGACCTTCGCTTTGGCAGCCTTGAGCGCATCGACCGCCTGCCCCTCGACCAGCAGTTTTTCACGCGCCTCGCGGAGCAGTTCCCGGGCATCGTGAACCGCGACGCGGGCGGCAGCGGCTGCTGTTGTCCGCTGGGCGACCAGTGCCAATTTCGCCAGATCGGTCGCATTCGCCGCAG
>JAIXZD010000443.1 GCA_027489895.1 Planctomycetaceae bacterium | reverse complement strand
TCATCGAAAGAGTGTCCCAGCCGGCCACGGGGAGACCCGCTGACTCGCGACGGCGGACATCCCTCCGGAGTAGTTGACGGATGAGGGCGACTCGATTTCGCGATTGACCAGGGCGGGCCGGGATTGCAGGGCGATCAGATGGCCGGCGCTGGGGCGGAACATCACGAGCAGCGCCAGCGGCAGATACCAGAGGACATACACGCCGCCTTCGCGGGTGTACCAGAACTGCGTGCCGAGGATGATCGCCGTTGACCACGCGATGAGATGCCCCAGATGTTTCTTCCGGGGCCAGACTGTCACGCCGACAAGCAGGAGGGCGAAGGAGACGATGACTGGAATCCGGTAGGCGGGCTGGACGTTGTTCCAGAATCCGGGGACGGAGTCGACGACGCGCAGTTGAAGCTGTGCCCATTCGATGTAGCCGAGCGTGTCGCGGACAAAGTCGGGGGCGCCGCCGGCCAGCAGGAGCATCCCCGTCAGAACGACCACGGCGGTCGCCACCACGGCCCCGAGGAATCGGAAGATCGCCTCGCGACCGTAGAACGCGGCCCAGAGCGGGATGAGAAAGATGGGGAAGAACAGCGTGCCCGCCGCGAGCCCCATGAATAGTCCCGACCAGACCGGCTGCCGGAAACAGTAAATCGCCCAGACAATAAATGCGGCGGGCAGCACGTGCGTCACTTTCTGCACGTCGTACGAGGTGCAGGGGAGCAGCATGTAGAGTGTGCTCATGGCGATTCCCGTTTCCAGGTCGCCATAGAGGTTCCGTCCGATCAGCGCCAGTGCCGAGATGACGGCGAGGTGCGCGAGAATTGCGATGATTCGAGCCGTCCAGAGTTCGATCGAACGGGCGGCATTCCCCGTCGCCCCTTCCCCTCCGGCGAGCGCCTTTGAGGTGAGCACCACGGGCGCCGCCACGAGCGAAGGCACCGGCCCGGCCGTACCATCGGGAGCCGCTTCCGGCGGGGTGACGGGCTTCTGTTCGCCAATGATCAGGCCTTCGGCCCGCCGGACGGACTGCACTGTCGACGAGGGAGGGACTTCGGTGCAGACTTTGGAGGTGAGAAACAGGAACGCGGCCCCGCACAGAAACGACAGTCCGGCCGCATTCATGTTGGGTTGGACTCGCGGCCTTCGATCCATGCTGCCGTCGTTCAGCATGCGGACCAGCAGCAACCCCGTCACGACGAACAGGACGTTGTAACCCAGGATCGGTACCGTCCGGACCAGCAGCAGTCCGGGCGAGAGGGCCAGCAGGAGCGCCAGGTCGAGATTGCGGACCGACCAGGGTCTTTGAAACCGGGTGTATACGGCGCAGACCAGCAGCAGCGACAGGTAGAACCATGTCGGCTCGTTGACCGCGTAACCCTGGAGAATGGACTGCATGTTGACTGCGAGAGAGGGAAGCTGTCATCGCCCAGACGCCTGGGAACAACAACCGCGAGATCGCGACTCGGACCTGATGACCAACCCTGAAAGGCCACGCTCCGATCCAGCGCTATGTGGATCGAAGACGCGCCCCGCCGAGGTGTGGTGCGGGATGGTCCAGTCCTGCGGACGCGCCCACACCACAGGATACCGGGCCCGAGGCGACAGGGAGAACCAAAAACTGAGCGTTCCGAACGAGTTAGGAAATCCGGTGGAACAGACAGCCAGACGGTTTGCGCCAACGGCACAATCGTTGCTGCATGTTGGAACGAGGGTTTGCCGTGCGATTTGCTCGGCTGCGAAGCTCGGTGTGTCTTACAGGACCGAAAGTTTTGGCGACGGTTTCTTAAATTTTTGAGATCGACCGAATCGCCAGTAAGACACCGGGGTTTAGTTGTGAGGTGGTTTGTCAGATCGACGCAAGTCGATTGAGAGGATTGGGTTGCGCATTGCGATTCGGGGCGGATATCAACGTCCTCGCGATGAAGAGATCGTGAAGGGTGTTGATTCGGATGACGCAACGCGTTGTCCAAGCGTCTGACTGGTGAAGGGAAGAGGTGCCCTCCATTTGGTGGGCAAGTTGATGGATTCTTGAGCGATGGGAACTACCATGATGACTATTCTGGGTTATCTCGATCCGGGAACGAACAGTTTTCTTCTGCAGTTGTTACTAGGCGGTTCAGCCGGCCTGGTGATCCTGTTTCGAATGGGTTGGGACGCCTTGCGTGCGAACCTCCCGCTCTCACGTCGGACGCGCTAGTTTTTGAATCCTGCCCCAAACTACATTCGACAGGCCTCCCCGGCTTGGTCAGAATGTCCCGCCTGACGCCCTGTCCTCACTCGATCAAACCTCGAGCTGAAGTTTCTGGGCGATGTGTTCCCCCTCTTCCCGTCATGGCTCGCGGTGCGCGCCGGCGGTAAGGTCGTCGCACGTACTGGCCCAAGGCGGGTCCTGTCCATCCCGCAGCCGTTTTCTGATCCCTTGCTCTCCCGTGTTCCCGATGGGTGCTCCGTTCGATCCCGGTTCGTTTCGCGATCCGCGCGGACGGGTGCAACTGGTCGACGGGCGCGTGTTTCGCTGGCTATCGCCTGCGGGTTGGGAGAGCTGGAGTGCGCTCGCCGCGACGCCGCTGGCGCCGGGGTGGGGTGACGCGCCGGGCGACCGTCGACTCGTTCCGACGCGCGTCTGCCCGCCCGTCGATGCGCCGGCCACGCCGGTGCCGGGCGACTGGTCGGGACACCTCGAGCACGAGTGTCTCCCGTGGATCAGCTATCCCTGCGAATGGTCGTTCGGGATGCTGCGCGATGCGGCGGCGCTGCAGTTGGAACTGCTGTTGGAGGCGCTGCCTCGGGGGCTGATCCTGCGGGATGGGACGGCCTACAACATTCAGTTTGTCGGCGCGAACCCGGTACTGATCGACCTCCCCTCGTTTGGGCTGCGAACGCCTGATCAGGCTTGGGATGGCTATCGCCAGTTCTGCGAAACGACCCTGTTTCCGCTGCTGTTGGCGAGCTATCGAGGGATCGACTTTCGGCCACTGCTGCGGGGGCGACTGGAAGGAATTTCCGTCGGGGAGTGCCGTCGGCTGTTGGGGTGGCGTGACGTGTTCCGAGGCGGCGTATTCTCCCATGTGCTGGTTCAGGACTGGCTGGGGCGAAGTCGTACGCAGGCAGCCGCGGGTTCGCCTCCCGAGTCGATAGCCAGTTCGGGAATGGACTCGTCCGGACAACGTGCCCCATCGGGTGGCCCGCTGGATCTGGGCCCGGTGGTGGCCTCCAATGCTCGGAAGCTGCTCCGTCTTGTGGAAGGGCTGCGTCCACCCCAGCGGGAATCGGTCTGGTCGGACTATGACGCGAACCGCAGCCATTACTCGGCCGAAGATGTCGCCCGCAAAGATGCGTTTGTCGCCTGCGCCGTCGCGCACAGGCGACGCAAACTGGTGTGGGACCTGGGCTGTAACACCGGGCGGTTTTCGCGAATTGCCGCGAATTCGGCGGAATGCGTTGTGGCCGTCGATGGAGACCCGGCCTGTGTCGAGCGGCTGTATCGGGAATTGAAGTCCGAGCAGAACCGCACGATCCTGCCGCTGGTCCTGGACCTCGCCGACCCGACGGGCGGTCTGGGTTGGCGCAGTCGCGAGCGGACCCCGTTTTTTGACCGCGGTCGACCTGATGCGATTCTGGCGCTGGCGGTGATCCATCACCTGGTGTTCCGCAACGCCGTGCCCCTGGCGGAGGTGACGGACTGGCTCGCCTCGCTGAGCGATGAACTGATTGTCGAGTTCGTCGGCCCCGACGACGTGATGGTCCGCGAGCTGATGCGGCAGCGTGTGGAACACCACGGGGACTACACCTGGGAGGCGTTCGAGCGCCAGTTGCTGGTGACGCACACCATTGTGGCGACAACCACGCTCTGCGAAGGGCGACGCACGCTGGTGCATGCGGTCAAACGATGAGGCGGTGAACCCTGGGCGCAGGGAATCGAGGCGGGCTGAGGGAGATGGCCTCTTGGTGGGCGCGTCGGTTTCACCGACCCCTGACAGGGTCGGCTCGCCAAAGCGCAACTGCGGGGCGTTCACCTGGCGCGAACCCGCTGACGAAAATACTTGTTGCAACAACTGTTGTCGATTCCTACAATTTCGCCATGACGGCGACTCCCCCCAAATCCCGGGCCGCGACGCGGCATTTTGATTCGCTTCAGCAAGAGGTGTTCCTCAATCTCTGGCGGACCTACGACCGCCTGCGGGTGATTGAAGATGAGCTGTTTCGCGAGCGGGACCTTTCGCCGCAGCAGTACAACGCCCTGCGTTTGTTGCGAGCCGTTCATCCGCAACCGCTGCCGACCCTGGCGATCTCGAAGCGGCTGGTATCCCATGCGCCGGACATCACCCGCCTGCTCGACAAGCTCGAACAACGCGGTCTGATCTCGCGTGAGCGGCCTCCGGAAAACCGGCGCAGCGTGCTGGCCACCATCTCACGGGCGGGGCTCGACCTGCTCGAAGAACTGGATGACCAGGTCCGTGAATCGCACCTCCGGCAACTGGGGCACTTGTCCGAGCCCGACCTGAAGCGACTTGCCGACCTGCTCCGGGCGGCCCGTGCCCCCCATGAACTGGAAGGCGGGCCCTGGGCGTTGTGACGGCGTCCGATCAGCTCCGCCTCGATCAGAGCGGTTGAAAGAACGTGCGGACAGAAGCCGCCCGATTAAACCGGCCACAGATCATTGGGACGACTGACCTCATTGGGACTACCAAACCTGCTGACCACTGGCCAACCCGGCCTCACTCCACCCCTCAGGCACTGCGATGCTGTCTCAATTGCTCCTCGCCGCGACTGATCCCGTTCCGTTGGACGCTGGTGTCGAACTCGCGAAATCACTGCGCAAGATGCACGTTGAAGACGTGCTCCTGCCGGTGATCATTCAGTTGGCCATCATCGTGGCCATTGCACGCGTGTTTTCCCTGCTGTTTCGCAAGTTCGGGCAGTCGGGCGTGGTGGGCGAGATCGCCGCGGGATTGATGCTCGGCCCGTCGCTGTTCGGGCGTTTCTATCCGGAAACCTGGGCGAAGATTTTTCACCCTCTGCCCCACGATGCCGCGGTATCGGGTGCCCTGTTCGAGACGACGCTCCACTGGGTCTTCACGGTGCTCAGCCAGATTGGACTGATTCTGCTCTTGTTCCTGGTTGGTCTCGAGTTTGATTTTCAGCATCTGAAGAAGAACGGTCGGTCGGCTCTGTTTATCTCGCTGGCGGGATTGCTCCTGCCGTTTGGACTCGGCGTGGGGCTGGCTCTCTGGATGCATCCGCGGTTGGGGGTCGATCCGGAGCTGGCCGCGGCCCCGCCCTTTCTTGGTTTTGTGCTGTTCCTCGGGACCGCGATGGCGATCACCGCGCTGCCCATACTCGGCCGGCTGATGATCGAACTGAACATCACGCGGACGCGCGTTGGGGCGATCACGATCACGTCGGCCGCGATGGATGATGTCGCCGGCTGGATTCTGCTGGCCACCGTTTCGGCCATCGTGGCGGGGAACTTTGAAGTCGGCCTGACACTGCGAATGCTGGCGGGAACGTTCGCGTTCGCGGCGTTCATGCTGCTTGTGGCGCGGCCCGTGCTGGTGCGGTTCGCGCGGCGGGTGGTGGTCGACGGGGAGCTGACGCTCAATGGCCTCGCTGCGACGCTCTTGTTTGTGTTTGCCTGCTCACTCGCGACCAACCTCATCGGCATCTTCGCGATCTTCGGGGCGTTTCTGTATGGGGCAGTCCTGTCGACCGAACACGAGTATCGAGAAGCCGTGATCAAGCGGCTGCGGGATATCGTGACGGTCTTCTTTCTGCCGATTTTCTTTACTTACACGGGCCTGCGAACGGACGTTCAGACGGTCGCCACAGCCGAGTTGTGGCTGATGTGCGGCCTGGTTCTCGCCGCGGCGATCGTGGGGAAACTGGCCGGGTGCGGGCTGGCGGCGTGGGCCAGCGGCTTCACGCCCCGCGAATCAGCCTGTATCGGCATCATGATGAACACCCGTGGGCTGATGGAGCTGATCGTCATCAACGTCGGCTATCAACTGGGTGTGATTCCCAAAAGTGTGTTCTGCATGCTCGTGCTCATGGCCCTCGTCACCACGGTGATGACGACGCCCATCCTGTTGAGACTGATGCGCGGCACGGAGCTGGAGCCTTGGATCCAGCAGTCGATCTTCCTGAAGGGAGAAGGCGTCTGGCTGAACAAACCTGGTGCGGGAACACCGGTTGTGACTGCGGAAACCGTCGCGGCCAAGTGACCTGGTTCCGACCGGTACAACCGTTACGTTCGACCGGAATTCAATGGCGGAATTGAGCTCGCGCGCGGGCTTACGCCACGGATTGCGGCCTAGGTTTGTGGAGTTTCCGAGCGAGGCCAAAGGGGCCGCTTGGTTCGACTCACCCACCGCGAGACACCTCATGACACTGTTCGCCTGCGTCGCTGCGATTTCGGGCACGCTGTTGGCCCAGTCCTGTTTCGGACACCTCTTTGACGCGGACCTTGTCGGCGACGAATAGTGCTCCGGAGTCACCTGCCAGGTGGATCAGCCACCGCCGACCGCGGGCACGAAGTGAACTTCACTGGTCGGTAGAAGCTTCGCGGTCAGACCGCGGACCATTGCTCCATCGACTGATACGGCCCAGCCGGCTCGCAGAGCGTCGTCGACGACGAGGCGTTCGGCCGTGCCGGGATAACGAGCCTCGAGAGCGCGAACCAACGCGCGGACGCTACCGGCTTCCAGGTCGACCTGCACCTCGCCCGCACAGAGTGGTCTCAGCGGGGCGGGGATGAACAGCGTTGCCATAGTGGCCATTCGGAATGGGAACTGTCAGGCGTTCCGCGACCAACGACTGGGTTTGTTCGCCTACGCGAGCATCCCCTGAACGACTTTCCCGTGGATGTCCGTCAGGCGGAAGTCCCGGCCCTGGTAGGCGTAGGTCAGTTGTTCGTGGTTGACGCCCAGCAGGTGCAGCATCGTCGCGTTGACGTCGTGGATGTGGACCGGATCTTTCGTGATGTTGTAGCTGAAGTCGTCGGTCTCGCCGTAGGTCTGACCGCCTTTGATCCCGCCCCCGGCGAACCACATCGTGAAGTTGCGGGGGTGATGGTCACGGCCATAGGTCTATTTCGTCAGAGTCCCCTGAGTGTAGACCGTCCGTCCGAACTCGCCGCCCCAGATGACGAGCGTATCGTCGAGCATGCCCCGCTGCTTGAGGTCTTTGATGAGGGCGGCCGACGGTTGATCGGCCGCTTTGACCAGTTCGCGAATGGAGCCTGGGAGGTTGCCGTGGTGGTCCCAGCCGCGGAGAAACACCTGCGTGAAGCGGACGCCGCGTTCCGCGAGGCGACGTGCGAGCAGACAGTTGTAGGCGAAGGTTCCGGGGTTGTTTACGTCCGGGCCGTACATGTCGAGGACATGTTTGGGCTCTTGGGAGATATCGACGAGATCGGGCACGGAGGTCTGCATCCGGAAGGCCATCTCGTACTGGGCGATGCGGGCGTTGATGTCGGGATCGCCCACTTCGGCAAACCGCTTCTGATTCATCGCGGCGAGTCCGTCGAGCATCGCGCGTCGGCTCGCGGGGTCGACCCCCGGTGGGTTCGAGAGGTAGAGCACCGGGTCGCCGCTTGAGCGGAGAGCCACGCCCTGGTGCTTGCTCGGCAGGAAGCCTGCCCCCCACAGGCGGGAGAAGAGCGCCTGCGACTGCGATCCGCTCGCCAGCCGGGATACGAGCACGGTGTAAGAGGGCAGGTCCTGGTTGGGGCTGCCGATCCCGTAGGAGAGCCAGGCCCCGGCACTGGGCCGACCGGGGATTTCGCTACCGGTCTGAATGAACGTGATGGCCGGGTCGTGATTGATCGCTTCGGTATGGACCGACTTGACGATGCAGAGATCGTCGACGACCCCCGCGATATTCGGCAGCAGTTCGCTGATGTGTGCCCCGGACTGACCGTGCTGAGCGAACTTGAAGACCGACGGCGCGACCGGGAACCGCGTCTGGCCGGAGGTCATCGTGGTGATTCGCTGGCCATTGCGGACCGATTCGGGCAGGTCCTTGTCGAAGAATTCCGAGAGCCCCGGCTTGTAGTCGTAGAGGTCGAGCTGGGAGGGAGCGTCGGCCATGAACAGCCAGATCACCCGTTTGGCTTTGGGTGGGATGTGTAGCGCGGGGAGCGAACCGAACGTGTTGGGGCCAACGGGAGCCGTTGTCTCGGCCCGCAGCAGCTTGGGGTTGATCGTCGACGCCAGGGCGGCGGCGCCCAGCCCACAGGCCGAGCGGTTGAAGAAGTAGCGGCGGGTGACGGCGTCGTAGGTTTCGTTCAGCGGATTCATCCGACAATTCTCCCAGTTTTGAGACGGCGCCCCGCGAGGTCATCGTGGGGGCCGAGTTATTTGTTCAGGTTGTTTCCGGGGCTGGTTGCGAGCTGTACTCGCTGGTCCTCCGGACGCTAAAGCTTCCGGCTCCATTGATCACGACTGTCGCCCGATTGTTGACGACTGCGTCCAATCGAGGATAAGTCGGTCTTCATCCTTCCGGTGTGTCAATGAGTTGTTTCAGGCGCTCTGCCAGAGGTGGAGGCAGACGGGACAGCCAGGATTCGTCGATGATTCCCAGCGACAGAAAGTCATCGAGATGGACCTGATCTTTTCTGCGGAACGAGGTGAGTTTCATGATGACCAGCGCCTCGAGATCGACGGCCCGAAACCGGGCGAATGAGGTCGCGGCTGAGGGATCGGGGGCGGCCGCTTCGTATTCGGGCCGAACTTTTTCGTTGGCAAAAATCATGTGGACGGCGTCGCGGAACTTGCCGTCTGGGCCATCGAGGAAGAAGGAATCCCCGGCGGCATGCCGGGAGATGAACCCGACCGATTCCAGTGCAACGACCACGCGGTCGAAGTCTTCCCGGCGCACGAGCAGGTCGACGTCCGCCGTGTTTCGCACGGCCGTTTCGTCGACGGTGGCGACCCAAGCGGCAACGGCATGCCCGCCGATCACGGCGTAGTCGATTCCCGCCGCTTCCAGTGCCGACGTCGAACGCAACAATCGTTCACGAACTTTTTCCACGGCCCGCACCATGCGATCGAGAATCGAAGTTGGTCCGTCCATCCCACCACCTCCCGCTTCTTCCTCGACCGCGCATTGTTACTCTTCATTTCGTTATTCGATATTCGGCATTCCCTCCCTACTCCCTCATCACCAGTTCGTCGAGATTGAGGAGCAGGTTGCACAGCAGCGTCCAAGCGGCGTGCTCGCTGAGGTCCAGGGCTTCGTTGCGCTTGGCTTCCCCGTAGGCCAGCAGTTTCGTCGCCGCCTCCTTGTCGGCCTGGTACTTGGCGAGTTGGGCTTCGAGCGTCGCTTGCAGGATCGCCAGTTCCTCGGGCGTGGGGGGCCGCGACAGCACGCGTCGGAACGCGAATGTGAGGCGCCCCGGCAGATCGAGACCTGGTTCGGAAAGCACGGTTTCGGCCAGCTTGCGAGCCGCTTCGACGTACTGCGTGTCGTTCATCAGGACCAGCGCCTGCAGCGGCGTGTTCGTGCGTGCCCGGCGGACCGTACAGTTTTCGCGGGACGGCGCATCAAACGTCAGCAGCGACGGTGGCGGCGAAGTCCGCTTCCAGAACGTGTAGAGGCTGCGGCGATAAAGCGCGTCGCCCGCATCGCGCTTGAACACCGACGTGTTGCTGCCGACGAACGCGACCGCCTCCCAGATGCCTTCCGGCTGGTACGGTTTGACGCTCTTGCCACCGACGCGTTCGACCAGCAGCCCGCTGGAGTAGAGGGCCGCGTCGCGAATCACTTCGGCATCGAGACGGAACCGGGGTGCACGGGCGAGCAGCTCATTCTGCGGATCGCGGGCCAACAGTTCCGGCGGCACTCGCGACGACTGCCGGTACGTGCCTGACATTACGATCAGCTTGAGCATCTGTTTGACGTTCCAGCCGCTGGCGACAAACTCGGTGGCGAGCCAGTCGAGTAACTCGGGATGCGTGGGGTTGTTTCCCTGCGTTCCAAAGTCTTCAGCCGTTTTGACCAGCCCCGTCCCGAAACACTGCTGCCAGAACCGATTCACGGTCACGCGGGCCGTGAGGGGATGACTCGGCTGCACGAGCCATTGGGCGAGGCCCAGCCGGGTTTTGGGAGCCCCTTCGGGGAGAGGCGGGAAGACCGCGGGTGTCCCCGGTTCGACTTTGTCGCCCTTCTTATCATACGCGCCGCGCACCAGCAGGAAGGTTTCTCGAACCTGCGGGTTCTCGGCCATCACCATGGTTGCCGGAATGGCGGCTTCCAGGTCGGATCGTTCTTTCTGTGTCGCCGCGATCTGTTCGTGAAGCGGCTTGAACGTCGGCCGGGCCCCTTCGAACGCGTATTCCAGGAAGTAGTCGCGAATCGCCTTGGTCTGTTCGGGCGTTCGTTTGTCGAGTTCGACCTTGAGGGCGTCTTTCACTGGTTGCGGCGCGGTGGATTTCGCGTTGGCTTTCTCGAACGATTCCCATGCGGCGAGCGATTTGTACGCCTGCCCGGACTGGGGCGTTTTTGTGACGATCCCCGCCTTGTCCCAGTAGACGGTTCCATCGTGCTGTGAGAAGGCAAAGCCATTCAGTTGCGAGCCGGCTTTGAGCCCCATTTTCTCGACCGGCACTTCCAGCCGAACCCAGGAGCCAGCTTCCGGCAGCGGTCCCATCTCGACTCGGGCCGGTGTATTCGCGACACCAAACGGAGCGACACTCATGTCGCCCCAGATCGCGCGGTGCTCCCAACTGCCGTCGTTGAACTGCAGCATCACCATCCTGGGTTTGTCGGTCGGCTCGAGGTAGACGTAGGCAAACAGCTTGTCGCCATCGCCAATCGCCAGGGTCGGGTTGGCACCGGTGAAGAAGTGCTGGGTGAACCCTTTTCCTGTTCGCTTCGACGCCCGCTCGCCCGAGAAAACCGGGAACTCGGCCTTGGTGACAAATGCCCACGGCGTATCCCCTTGCGGAGTGGCCCCAGCTGGAATGTCATCCTCGACCCACACGAACTCCCGTGCCTCGGCCGCGGCTGCTGCGTCCTCGGGCGTTTCGGTGTACTCGACCTTGGCCAATGCCTCGGCCGCGGTCTTCTTCAGTTCCGCGATCTTCGCATCGAGTTCCGTCGCCTTGGCGGTCTGCTCGGCGGTGGGCAGCTTCATGATCGGTGGCGGGAGCAGGGCGTTGCCGTCCATCGCGTTCTCGGCGACGGAATTGAAGAACGCGAACATCCCGTAGAACTCTTTCTGGGAGATCGGGTCGAACTTGTGGTCGTGGCAGACGGCACAGCCAAACGTCATCCCCAGCCAGACGGTCGCGGTCGTTTCGACGCGGTCGACCGCGTAGCGAACGCGCACTTCTTCGTCGATCGAACCACCTTCGCTGGTCGAGACATTACAGCGGTTGAACCCCGTCGCAATCTTTTGGTCGATGGTCGGGTTGGGGAGCAGATCGCCTGCGAGTTGTTCGATGGTGAACTGATCGAAGGGCTGGTTTTTGGCGAAGGCGTTGATCACCCACTCGCGATAGGGCCAGAGCGAGCGCTCGTTGTCGAGGTGCAGGCCGTGCGTGTCGCCGTACCGGGCGGCATCGAGCCAGTAACGCGACATTTGTTCGGCGTAACGATTGGACCCGAGGAGCCGGTCGACCAGCTTCTCGTAGGCGTCCGGGGAGGAATCGGCGAGGAACGCATCCACCTCGGCGGGCGTGGGCGGCAAGCCGGTGAGGTCGAGCGTCACTCGTCGAATCAGCGCGAACTTGTCCGCTTCGGGAGAAGGTTTCAGGCCTTCGGCTGCGAGCCGGGCGATGATGAAGCGGTCGATCGGATTGCGGACCGGTGCATCGGAACTGACTTCCGGAAGTTCCGGCCGTTTGGGGGTTTCGAAGGCCCAATGCTTTTGAAACGCGGCGCCCTCTTCGATCCAGCGTTTAATGACCGCCACTTGTTCGGGAGTGACCTTTTTCCCGGTGGCCGGGGGAGGCATCACCTCGTTGGGATCTGTCGAAATGATCCGGGCGTACAGTTCGCTTGCCGCGAGATCGCCCGGGACGACTGCCCGCGTGCCCGAGGGGAGCGTCATCCGCTGCCCCTCTTCCGAGTCCAGCCGGAGTTCCGCCTTGCGTTCCTTCCCGTCGAATCCATGGCATTTGTTGCACAGGTTGGAAACGATGGGGCGGATATCGCGGTTGTAGTCGAGCGGGGCCGCCGAGGTGGCGTTTGAAGAAAGCGCGGCGATACCGGCGACGGCAACGAGAGCGAGCAACTGCTGGCGTGGCATCGAGAGGCGGGCCTTGATTCAGGAGGGATCAAACGAGTGACACTTCAGTATAAACCGTCGTCGATTCCTCGGCCAACACCCAAGTGCGGCGATTCAGTCTCCCGAAGAGGTCGCAGTTTTCCTCCTGTCCGACTCGAAACTGTTTGCGATCCGGGGAGCCGGAAGCGTTAGCGCCCGGAGTTTCGGCGAATTGTCCCGACAACCGATGCTCCGGACGATCCACAACAACGCGCCCTTCAGGTTCTTCCCCTGTGACTCAGACGCCAGCGAATCAGTCACCCGCCACGGCACAACCCCCGTCTTCACGAAAACATTACGTTGAAACGGCCCGGATTGCCGCGACACTGGGCCTTGGCGAATTGAGACCCTGTCGAGCGGGCGGTAGACTGAAATTTCGTCAGCGTCTGGGCCCCGAATGGGCGTAGAGAGGCGGGGAGCGCGTTGGGAACGCAACGGTCCGCGACCATGTGGATCGGTCGAAATGGTCGCAGCGACCACTCAGCGATTCCCCCCGACGTGCTTTCGAACGGATTTGGCAGAGACTGTTTCGTGGTTCACCCTCACAGGCTGGACAAAGTATCCGGGTCCCGAGTTCTCAATGGCGTCACGACAGGTTCCGGTCCTCACTTCAGTCCTCGTCGCTCCTTGCCGAGTCGCGTCTGGTCGTTCCTCGATAATGGGTGTCGCAGGACTGCGTGCCGCTCTCCTGGGAATGGTCGTGCTGGCCACATTGGCCGTTGCTCCGCCGGAGACGCGTGCGGCCGTTGAACCGGAGTTTGTTGAACTGGGCGTCGCTTCGTCGGCGCGACTCGGGCAAACGACCTCGATTCGTGTCGCGGTGCCGTTGCCGCTCCCGTCAGAGGGGCCGGTCCGGTTGAAAGTCTCGGCCCAGGACGCCGATGGTCAGTGGGCGACGACGACTGGCCCGGAAACTTCCACGACGGCGGCCGAGCGGTTGCTGCTGGAGGCCCCGCTCCGACTGGCGCGAACCAGCGGAGAACTCCGCGTCGAACTCGTGTCGGGAACGACGCGGTTGGCTGATTGGAAACTCCGCTACGGGGACGAGTCGGGGTCATCCCTGCCCGCCCCGATGCGACATGATACGCCAATCTGGGTGGTGACTGGCGGCACGGCGGGATATGCCGGTCCAAAAGCAACCGCTCACGGCCGCCGGATCGTGGCGATGACGCGCAGCGATGAGTTGCCCGGCCTTGCGGACGGGTTTGGTGGGATTGATGTGCTCGTGCTCGCGACTGCCCCAGGGACTTCTCAGGCGGGAGGGACTGCCGCTCCGCCAATCTGGACCTACTGGACCGAATCTCAATGGTCGGCTCTTCGCGACTGGGTCGCCACCGGGGGACACCTTGTCCTTTCGGTTGGTGAGTCAGCGGCCGAAGTCGCGGCCTCGCCTTTGGGGACCTGGCTGCCGATTCCGATTGTGAAACCGGGCAGCGTCCGGCAGCTTGGACGACTGGAATCGTTTGCCATTGCAACCGTTCCGATTCCGGTCACAGGTTCGATTCCGCGGGCTCTGCTGGGACCGTTTGTGGGGCAGGCGCTGGTTGACGACAACGAAGGGCCGCTGGTCGCCCGGGCGGCGTACGGGTTTGGCCTGGTGACGCTGCTGGCGGTCGATCTCAACCGTGGGCCGCTCGTCGCCTGGAAGGCGGTGGACGATCTGGGGCCTTTGCTCATTGAAACGGCCAGCGAGCAGGCGCGGCGCCAGGCGACCAGCGAGCAACTGCTGCGACATCAGGGCCTTTCCGACCTGGGCTCGCAACTGGCTGCGGCGCTCGATCAGTTCCCTGGAATTCGGCGCACGTCCTACTGGTGGGTGCTGGGCCAGTTGCTGCTGCTACTGCTGATTGTGGGGCCCTTCGACTACTACCTGACGAACCGCTGGCTCCAGCGACCAATGCTCACCTGGCTGACGTTGCCCTGCTGGCTGAGCATCGGACTGGTGATTTCGACTGCGGTGGCTTCTTCAGGCAATGGTGCGACCGCGCGCGCCAATCAACTCACGCTGATCGATATCGATGCTCCCTCCGGGCGCGTTCGCGGTACCGCCTGGACCACGCTCTACAGCGCCGAGACCGCGCGGGTCAACCTGGCGATTCGTCCCGCCTCGATTGGCCCGTCCATCAATTCTGCTACGCCAGTCACCCCGCGAATCTCCTGGATCGCCGAGCCGGAAGGCTCGCCCGGCGGTCTTTATCGCGGGGCGGGGCTGACGGGCGGACAATCGACTTACGAGCTTACGCCCGAGGGCGAAGCTCGCGGTGTGCCGATGGCCCAGTGGTCGAGCCGGCAGTTTCTTTCCGAATGGAACGAGACGGGGACCGGTTGGGTCGACAGTGCGCTGGAAAGCAGCGGCCCCGGCCGGTTGGCCGGTTCGGTCACCTCGAATCTGTCGGCTCCGCTGGAAGATGTCATCCTCGTGTTCGGTGGACGAGTCTTTTTTCCGCGGGCCAAGCAGGGACGGCTGCTGCCGTTTCAGGCGTGGGAGCCTGCCGGACCTCAGGGGCAGCAGCGCGATCTCCGGGCCTATCTCACGGGAACCACCGGTCAGCGCGTCGAAGTGAGCGGAACCCGCTCGGAGGTGCAGTTCCGGGCCGAGCCTTATCAGCCCCTCCAGTTTGACCTGGTGCGTATCGGGCGAATGTTGTCGTTCCACGACATTTCGGGAGGCCGGCCCTACACCGGCATGGACAACCACTTCTATCGGCGGCTTGAACTGTCTCCGCTCATGCAAGTGGGCCGAGCGATCCTGGTCGGCCGACTGGTTGCGCCTGGAACCAGCGTCACGAACGATGGCAGTGCGCTGCCCCGCCCCGCCTCGGGCGAAGAGGCCTCGGCGACGACACTCGTCCGGTGCGTGTTCCCCGTCAAAATCTACTTTGAAGAAGAACGCCTGCTCGACAAAGAGCTTCGGAATGAGCTGGAACGAAAACGGGCCGCTGAGGCCAAACCGCAATAGACGCAACACCTGGAGACCAAACGGGACAGAGTGGTGCGGATTGAAAGCGGCCAAATGCCCCTCCCCAAGCCCACCTGAATTCAGCGCCCCTTGTTTATCGCCCCGAGTCCAACAAGCGAGGCAAATGCCCACCCTTCAGTGCCGTTCGATTGGCGTACGACTGATCCCGCGACTTCCCGACCTGAATGGGCCTCAATTTTTGTTTGATTGCTAGAACGGCCGTTGCATCGTGATTGAAACTCGAAAACTGACCAAACGTTACGGCAACCTGATCGCCGTCAATGAGATCAATCTCAAGCTCGAACAGGGCGACGTGTTCGGGTTCATTGGCCCCAACGGTTCGGGCAAAACGACCACGATGCGGATGCTGGCCACCCTGCTTGGCCCCGATCATGGCGAGGCCTACGTTTGCGGTCATTCGATCTACACGCACCCTCGTGAGATTCGCCGCCTCGTGGGCTACATGCCCGACCAGTTCGGCGTGTATGACGACATGAAGGTGATTGAGTACCTCGAATTCTTCGCGGCTGCGTACCGCATCGACGCCCACGCCCGCCGCAAGATCTGCGAAGAGAAGCTCGACCTCGTGGGGATGACCTACAAACGCGATGCGATGGTCAATCAGCTCTCTCGCGGCCAGACGCAGCGCATTGGCCTGGCCCGCGTACTCCTGCACGAACCGCAAGTGCTGTTGCTCGACGAGCCGGCGAGCGGTCTGGACCCCCGCGTCCGCATCGAGATCCGACTGCTCCTCAAGCGACTGGGCGAACTCAAAAAGACCGTGCTCGTTTCCAGCCACATCCTGCCGGAACTGGCCGACGCCTGTAACAAAGTCGGCATGATCGAGAAGGGCGTGCTGTTCGTCGATGGCTCCGTGAGCGACGTGTTGCGACAGGTCCGCGAGGCGGTTGTCCTGGAACTGCGGATCCTCGGCGACAATGAGGCAGCGGCGCGGCTGCTCGAGCAGCGCGACGAGGTCGACGCCGTGACCCTCGACCGCCAGGGCTTGTTGATCGTCACGCTGAAGAAAGGCGTCGAAGACTACTCGTTCCTGCCGGTCGCGCTGATCGAGGCAGGCCATCGGTTCGACCTGTTCCGCGAACAGGAGCTGAACCTGGAAACCGCCTACATGGAGCTGACCAAAGGCCTCGTGCAGTAGCTCGGGCGAACCAACCCTGTCGGTGGGAGCCGGAAGCGTTCGCCCCCGGAGGACAAGCGACTCCCGCCGTGTCTACCAGCCCAGCCAGGCCAGCACTCGGGCTTTGAGGAGCGGTTCCGACTGGACGAGCCAAAGCCCCAGCGACGCCACAAACAGGGCAAACAGCGTCCAGATGAAGACCGAGGGCCGGGCGCCGCGTAATTCCCAACTCCGCGTGAACGGGTTCGGCCCCAACCCCAGCATCCAGCGCCAGCTGGCAAACTCGTCGAGCGAGAAGTCGCGCACGCGCTGCAGCCCAACCCGAATTCCTTCCGGTCGGGTCTCGGTGTGGGTGACGACTCCTTCGGTGACACCGGTCGCCGTCCGCACCAGCACATGCTGGCCGGCGTGGACCGGCAGCGGGCCTTGAATCTCAACGCCCATGCCGTCCAGCGATTTATCGACCACCTGGGCTGGGAGCGAGCGTCCGCTCCAGCGCAGATCGCCCGCCGTGTTCTCAAACTCCGGCCAGCGCCGAGCCTGGCGGCGGTTCGCGTCGGTGTTCTGGTTTTCCGCAACCATGGTCGTCCGTCCCATCACCTTAGGATTCTGCCTGTGCGCTTCTCCGACAGGCTGACAGTTTCTCCGTTCGAACCGTAGCTCACGTCTGGCCCTCTGTAGGCCACCGGGGGCATCGAACTGAACAAGACCCGGTTGTTACACTGCGGACGATCGTTACGACTGATCGTTTCGCCCTAATCGCCGCGCTGAAAGCGGTCGCTCTCGCCACAACAGATTCGGATTCCGCAGATGTCCAGGTTCGCTGTCATTCTCCCCGCCGCGGGCCAGAGCACCCGGTTCCGGAACTCGGGCCTGCCCGGAAGCGGCGGTCACAAGAAGGTGTTTATCGAACTGGCGGGGCGCCCCGTCTGGATTCGGGCAGCCGAACAGTTCACCAATCGGGACGATGTCTCGCAGGTGCTGGTGGTGGTCTCCCCCGAGGACCTCGACTGGTTTCGCGAGAAGTTTCGGCCGAACCTCGCGTTCATGAACGTCGAGATTGTGCCCGGTGGGGCCGAGCGGGCGGACAGTGTCCGGAATGCTCTGGCCCGTGTGCGTGCGGATGTCGAGTTTGTGGCGGTCCACGATGCCGCCCGCCCGATTCTCGCCCAGGAATGGATCGACCGGGTGTTTGCCGAGGCGGTGCGTACCGGGGCGGCGATTCTGGCGACGCCCGTGGCCAACACGCTCAAGCGGGCGACCGCCTCGGGAACGATTCTGGAGACCGTTCCCCGTGACCAGATCTGGGCCGCGCAAACGCCGCAGGTCTTTCGGCGGGACTGGCTGCTGGAAGCCTATTCCCGTCAGTCAGGACTTAAGCCAACGGACGAGGCCCAGCTTGTCGAACAGACGGGCAAAGCGATTTCGCTGGTCGAATGCCCGGCGCTCAACATCAAGATCACCACGGCGGCCGACATCCGGTTTGCGGAACTGGCGCTCCAGGCCCTCCCGAAACCCAAGGGCCTCAACGCCCTGCACCCCTTCGCCGACGACGACTTGTTCCGCTAACCCAGCCTCTCGTAGCGGAAGCCATGAGGCTTCCCCCGTTCGATGTAGCGGAAGCCGTGAGGCTTCCCAAGCGCGCGGCGACCCTCTCTCTTCCCCCTCCCCTACCCCAACAGCTTGGGAATCACATTCCCATCCTCGACCAGCTTCAGCGGACGTCCCAGCGGGCTGATGTGCTCGTAGCGCGGGTCGACCTTCAGCGTGTGACAGATCGAGGTGAGCAGGTCGTTCACGCTGACGGGGCTGTCTTTCACCGCCATACCGTCATCCGTTGACGAGCCGATCACCTGTCCGCCCTTCACGCCTCCGCCCGCGAGCGCCACATTGAACACGCGGGGATAGTGGTCCCGCCCGTTCCGTGGATTGATCTTGGGTGTCCGGCCGAATTCGCCCGCCCAGACAATCAGGGTTTTGTCGAGCAATCCCCGCTGCTTGAGGTCCATCACAAGGCCCGCAAACCCGGGGTCGACATCGCCAATCAACTGCTTCGTCTTGGCGAACCCGTCGAAGTGCGTGTCCCAGTTTCCATGCCGCACTTCGACGAACGTCACCCCTGCCTCGACGAGTCGGCGGGCCAAGAGACAGCCGCGTCCAAACTGCGAATTGCCATACAGCGTTTTGACCGACTCGGGCT
>JAIXZD010000249.1 GCA_027489895.1 Planctomycetaceae bacterium | reverse complement strand
GGCTAAGGAGGGGCCGGCCGTCGCAGACGCGGTGCGGGCGGTTGAGCTGGTCGTGCAGCTCGAGATCGGGCGAGATGCCGAGTGCGTGGTGGATCGTGGCGATGTAGTCTTCGGGCGTGACGAGGTTTTGGGTGGGGTAGGCCGCCTGACGATCACTGGCTCCGTAGACCTGGCCGCCACGGATGCCGCCGCCCGCGAGGACGACCGATTGGCATGCCCCCCAGTGGTCACGGCCGGCGGCCGGATTGATCTTCGGGGTGCGTCCGAACTCGCCCATCATCGCGACCAGCGTCTCATCGAGCTGCCCCCGGTCGGACAGGTCTTCCAGCAGTGCCGAGAAGCCCTGATCGAGGGACGGGAGACAGTAGTACTCCTTGAGCATCTGCTCGCCCGTGATGCCATTGATGGAACCGGTCCCGCCGTGGTTGTCCCAGACGTTGAGGACGTTGCCATCTTTTGGGGCGACGTAGTACCAGACGAGCGTCACCAGCCGGACCCCGGCCTCGACCAGCCGCCGGGCGAGCAGGAAGCCTTCGCCATACTCGTTGCGGCCGTAGCGGTCGCGCATCTGGTCGGATTCGAGACCGATATCGAAGGCGCCTTTGGCATCGCCGGAGAGGAGCATGCGGTAGGCCTGCTCGCGGGCGCTGTCGATCCCCGCGAACGTCTTGCGGTCGCCTTGTCGCTGGAGCTTGCGGTCGGTCTCCTCCAGCACGCCCAGCAGTCCCTTCCGGCCGTTGAGACGGATGGCATCGAGGCCAGCGGGCAGATCGAGACTGTGGGGTGGCGGGCCACTCACTTCGCCGGGCGCCATCAGTTCGAGCGGGTCGTACTTCGGTCCCAGAAAACCCGCGTGGGTTCCGGTGTAGATCACGCCGTCGTGGCCGATGGGACGGGGAATTGTCACCGCGGCAGGGAGTGTGCCCGGGGGCGAAGCGTACGACACGACCGAGCCGATATTCGGAAAGTCGTTGCGGTTCCGCATGTTGCGGGGCACGGCGAGACCATCTTTGAACTTGCCGGTGAGCGTGTAGTTCACGCCGATTTCGTGGATGTTGCTGGGGTGGCTGTAGGACCGGATGATCGCCATCTTGTCGGTGTGACGGGCGATATTCGGCAGCTTCTCGCAAATGCGGATTCCGGGAACGACCGTATCTGTCGCACCGAACTGGCTGCGGATGCCTTCGGGGGCATCGAGCTTGGGATCGAACGTCTCCTGCTGCGGCGGCCCACCCCAGAGGTAGACGAGGATGCAGGATTTTGCCGTCGCCGCGGACGACAACCGCCCGCCAGCGCTCTGGGCCATAGACTTGGCCGTTTGTTCGGCCTGCAGCAGTCGGGGCAGCGTGAGGCCGCCCAAACCCACCGTGCCTAAACGCAGCAACGCATCACGCCGATTGAACATCGCCGAGGCTCCCAGACCGAATCGAATTCCTTTCGGCGAGCGCGAGCCGATTTACATATCGTAATCGGCTGATGAATTGCCGGTCAATGAGCGTCTTCGCGTGATGTGGTAAAGTGCCATTTCGTGGGATCGGCGATCCGCGGATCCCCTTATTTTCTGCGCTGCGGTGTGCCCGGAATGTCGCGTTACTTCAAATACAAGACGGCGGAGGACCTGGTCGCGGGTGCCCGTGAACTGGGACAAGAGATCGCCGTTGCCGACTCCGTCGAACCGCTTTTTCAGCCGCTGAACATCGGTGGGCGGACGGTGGGAAATCGGCTGGTGATCCATCCCATGGAGGGCTGCGATGGAACGCTGGACGGACTGCCGGGGGAGTTGACCTACCGTCGGTATCAGCGGTTCGGTGCGGGTGGGGCCAAGCTGATCTGGGGCGAAGCGACGGCTGTCTGGGAGGAGGGCCGGGCGAATTCCCGGCAACTGCTGCTCGCGGACCATACGCTTGCGGCGCTGGAGCGGATGCTGACAGAGTGTCGCCAGGCACATCGCGCTGCGGGGAATAACGACGGTGATCTGCTGGTCGGCCTGCAACTGACTCATTCGGGCCGCTACGCGTTTCGAAAGCCGATTCTCGCGACGCATGATCCGCTGCTCGACCCGCTCACGCAGGACAAGTCGACAGGCCGGGTGGTCGATGCGTCGTACCCGCTGATTTCCGACAGCGACCTGGAACGACTGATCGATCGCTTCGTTGAGGCGGCGCGTTTGGTGTACGGGCTCGGTTATGACTTCGTCGACATCAAGCAGTGTCACCGCTATCTGCTGTCGGAACTGCTCGCTGCGAAGAACCGACCGGGGCCGTTTGGTGGAAGTTATGAGAATCGGACCCGGCTGATTCGGGAGGTGGTCCAGCGGATTCGGGCGGAGTTTCCCGACAAGCTGATCGCCACGCGGATGAACGCTTATGACGGGATCCCGTACCGCGCGATGGCGGAGACGCGAATCGGAACCCCGGTGATTCACGAACCGCCACTTGTCTGTGCGTGGGGCACGTCTGCATTGGACCACACGCTGGAAGACCTGGAGGAGCCGATTCGACTCGTGCGCGATCTGGCGCGGTGGGGCGTGGGGCTGATCAACATCACCTTGGGCAACCCGTATTCGAATCCGCACATCGGCCGCCCGGCCGACTATCCGCCGGTTGATGGGTATTTACCACCAGAGCATCCGCTGCTGGGGGTCGCGCGGCATTTTCGGATCGCTCATGCGCTGCAGGCGGCCGTGCCGGAGGTGACTCTGGTGGGGACGGGATACAGTTGGCTGCAGGAGTTCGCCGGTCATGTCGCGGCGGCGAATGTCGGGACGGGACGGATTGCGCTGGCGGGGTTTGGCCGGGCGACGTTGTCGCACCCTGACTTTGCCCAGGCGCTGCGGGACGAGGGCCGATTCCAACGGAAAAAGGTCTGTCGGACCTTCTCGTACTGCACCGGCCTCATGCGGGCCAAGGATCACCCGCTGGGCCAGTATGAGACGGGGTGTCCACCGTTCGACAAAGAGGTGTATGGGCCGGTGTGGAAAGAGGTCGAGGCAAAGCGCGGCGACGCGACGTAGAGGCAGTGAGTTTTTGGAAACACCAAGCGTGAGCGAGGGACCCCACGCTCCCCGCAAGTCACGATTTCACCGGAATCCACGCTGGGTCCCTCGCTCACGCTTCGGGTTTCCATCGAGAATTCATCGGTCGTCCGAAAAATCTAAGCTTGGCGGGGTGAGCAGCGCCCACCCTACTTGGCTTCGAACCGGTAGAGGTGCGTTTTCGAGCGGACGTAGAGAGCGTGTCCCAAGGCGGCAGGGGACGCCATGAATCCTTCGGGGAAGCGATTGTCGGCGAGACTTTCGTACGTCGCCTGGGCCTTGATGACCGGAGCCTGGCCGTCTTCCGCGAAGAAGTAAAGCTTGCCTTCGGAGAGGATCGGGCAGGCGGTGTACTTCCCGCCCAGACGCTGCTGCCAATGGCGTTTGCCGGTTTTGGCATCGAGGCAACTCGCGACGCCGGAATCGTTGACCATGAACAGCAGGTCCCCGTCGATCAGGTATCCCGACCGCTTCGGCACGCCTTCGTGGTTCTTCCAGGCGAGGTGGGTGCTGGTCACATCGCCATGCAGCTTTTGGGCCTTGATTGCCAGCATGTGGTCGCCGCCTTCGGTGTTGAGGTAGAGCAGGTTGTGGGCCAGCAGCGGCCGCATCGCGGCGTTCATGCCCCCATGCCGCACATGCCAGATCTCCTCGCCGGTGAGCGGGTCGTACGCGGCGGTGTATCCCGCGAACGAGCTGACGAGTTCATCGCGACCATCGAGCCGGAACACGGTCGGCGTGCTGTACGCCTTTTTGGCGTCGCCATTGTCGGTGCCGAAGTCGACTCCTCGATCACGTCGCCAGAGCGTCTTGCCGGTCAGCTTGTCGACGGCCGCGAGGTACTGCACGTCGATGCCATCGAAGGTGAGGATCAGTGCCTGTCCGAACAGCACGGGGGACGAACCGGCCCCACGGTGATGGTCGCATTCAAAATCGGTGCGGGACCAGACGAT
>JAIXZD010000015.1 GCA_027489895.1 Planctomycetaceae bacterium | reverse complement strand
TCCGGCCCGACACGCTGAACATCGACGAAACGCTGATCGAAGCGGCGATCACTCCGAACACGAAAGCGATCGTTCCCGTCCACTACGCGGGCGTCGCCTGCGAGATGGACCGAATTCTCACCATCGCCCAGAAGTATGGTGTCCCAGTCGTTGAAGACGCTGCCCAGGGGGTGCATGCCTACTACAACGGGAAGGCGCTGGGGTCGCTCGGGGCGATGGGCACCTACAGCTTCCACGAGACGAAAAACTACATCTGCGGAGAGGGCGGTGCGCTCACCATCAATGACCCGAAGTACATCGAGCGGGCTGAGATTCTGAGAGATAAGGGGACCAACCGGCGGCAGTTCTTCCGGGGCCAGGTCGACAAGTACACGTGGGTCGATGTCGGGTCGTCATATGTCCCCAGCGAACTGTGCAGCGCGTTCCTGTTCGCCCAGTTGGAGATGATGGACGAAATCGCCGAACGGCGTCGCAATATTTACTCCACCTACCGTCGGCTGTTGAAGCCGCTGGAAGCCGAAGGCCTGTGCCGTCTGCCACAGATCCCTGAAGACTGTGACAGTAACTATCATATGTTCTACATCTTGGTGAAGAACGTGAAGATACGGAATGCCGTTTTGGAAGAACTGGACCGCCTGGGAATTCGGGCTGTGTTCCACTATGTCCCCCTGCACACCTCTCCCATGGGACAGACCTTCGGATACCATGATGGGGATCTGCCCGTGACGGAAGACCTCGCGGCACGACTGATCCGCCTTCCTATGTTTTATGCAATCGAAGGTGAACAGCAGATTCGGGTGGCAGAGGCCGTGGAGCAACTCCTGTGGACAGCAAACACGTCTGTTGCATTGGATGAGCCCATCGTAGCCACGGCTTGATTTGCGATTTGTCTAATCCATTCGATGAGCTTGGTCTTGAAGATCTCCGCTCTGTTTGTTGATAGGCCTTCCCGTGAACAGAACCGTGGTCATTCTGCAATCGAACTATATCCCGTGGAAGGGGTATTTCGATCTGATTGCGATGTCTGACGAATTCGTTCTGTACGACGACGCGCAGTACACAAAGCGTGACTGGCGGAATCGCAACCGCATCAAGACTCGCAATGGAACGATGTGGCTGACAATCCCGGTGGATGTCAAGGGGAAGTACTTACAGGCCATCAAGGACGTGCGCGTGGCTGGCTCTGCCTGGGCGCGCGAGCATTGGGAGTCGATTCGGCACAGCTACGCCACGGCCCCATGCTTCGAAACCTTCCGCGAACCCGTTCGCGAACTTTACGAATCTTGCCAAAGCCCGTGGCTGACGGAAGTTAATCGCCACTTTCTTACAGGACTCTCGGCGCTGTTCGGGGTGAAGCCCTGCCTGCGTTCCTCTTCCGAGTTCCCTCTGGAAGGAGACGCGACCGACAAACTGGTCAGCATGTGCCGAGGAGCCGGAGGGACGGCCTACGTTTCCGGCCCGGCCGCGAAGGACTATCTCAAAGTCGACCGGTTCAATGCGGCGGGCATCGCGGTGCAATGGATGGACTATTCCCATTATCCGGAGTATCCGCAACTCTTTCCACCGTTCGAGCATGGTGTGACGGCTCTGGATCTGTTGTTTCATGTGGGTGAGGAAGCCAATTCCCATTTCCTTGGCCGAACATCTCCCTCAGACGAGGGGGTACCGGCATGAATGAGAACAGTGATCTGGTTTTCGATGATCCCTCTTCCGCGTTTCGCAGAGATATCGAGCAGTACTACCGTGACACTTTGCAACGGCACGGCGATTGCGCGAAGGGGGTTGACTGGAAAGACGACGCGTCGCATCTTTTGAGGCTGAATCGGATCCTCGACCTTTTTCCCGAAGGTCCGATCGCATCGGTGCTGGACGTCGGCTGTGGAACCGGCGCGCTAGTGGAACCACTTCGCGCCCGATACAGGGCGGAAACCCGCTACTTCGGCATCGACTTTGTTCACGAAATGGTCGATGCGGCCCGTGTGAAACACCCTCGAGAAACGTTTCTCGCTGGGGGATTGGAGGCGGTGACGGAACGTTGCGACGTGGTGTGTGCTAGCGGCGTCTTCAATGTGCGGCAGAACGCCGACGAAGCGGCCTGGGCCAAGTTCGTCTTCAACAGCGTCGAACAAATGTTTAGCCATTGCGAGCGGGCCTGCATCTTCAACATCTTGACTTCTGTCGTCGATTGGCGGATTGACCGTCTGTACTACTCGGATGTCGCTGAAATGTGGGCCTGGTGTGTACCGCGACTGACTCGCCATGCCCGACTCGATCACTCGTATCCGCTATTTGAATACACCCTCGCCCTGTATCGACAGCCTCAGTGAATCGCGGCGAATGGCCGTTTATGGCGAACGAAATATGGTCACCGACCGAACTGCCACCGATGTTCCGAATCCCCGGGATCGTTCGATCATGGGGACGATTTCGGCGTGCTCCGGAGTCGGCACGGGCCGGGCCGCGAGACCACAGCTGACGATCGTGACCACGATGTATCGTTCGGTTCTCTATTTGCGGGAGTTCCATGCGCGGGTGACGGCGGCGGCGGAGCAGGTCGTCTCCGCACAAGACATCGAACTGGTGTATGTCAATGATGGGTCACCGGACGATTCGCTGGCGCTGGCGAAGGACCTGCATGCGCTTGATCTCCGATTGGTCGTGCTCGATCTGTCGCGGAACTTTGGCCATCACAGGGCGATTCTGGCGGGTCTGGAACGGGCACGTGGTGAGCGGGTGTTCCTGATTGATTGTGATCTGGAAGAGCCCCCCGAAGCTCTGGTCGAGTTCTGGAATGCCATGTCGGATGGACAGGTGGACGCCGTTTATGGTGTCGCTCCCGAACGAAGGCGGGGACCGATCGACCGGGCCCTGGGTGATTTGTATTACTTCGTCTATTCGCACCTGAGCGGCTTGCGCATCACCCGAAACTTGCTGACCGTGCGGCTGATGTCGCGCCGTTTTGTGGAAGGGATGTTGAGTTTCGAGGAACGGGAGTTTGTCCTCTCCGGTATCTGGGCGTTGACCGGTTTTCGCCAATTGCCGTTCTCTGTCGTCAAGACGTTCAAAGGGGCATCGAGCTACACGCTGGGTCACAAAATCCGGATTGCGGTCGATTCCATCACATCCTTCAGTGCCCGCCCCCTGGTGGCCATTTTCTATCTGGGCGCGATCGTGGCGGCGCTGGCCATGGCCGGGGCAGTCGGAATTGCGATCGACCGGATGGCCTTTCGCACGTTGCAGCCCGGTTGGTCCTCGCTGATGGTTTCGATCTATCTGCTGGGGGGGCTGCAACTGCTCTGCCTGGGGGTGATTGGTGTGTACATCGCGAAGGTGTTTTCGGAAGTGAAGCACAGGCCACGTTCGATTGTGAGAGAGGAATTGAGGGCGCGTGTCCGGAGCGAGGAGGAACATCCCGACACCCAGGAGTTCGTTCCGGTTCGGAGCGGGGGCGGTGGATGGAATTCCACCACGGAAGCGCCCGTGGAAACCATTTCTTGAGGGGACTCGCCGTGGTCAAGAATGTCGTGATTGTGGGCACGGGAGACTTCGCCCGCGTCGCGCATGTGTATCTGAGTCGGGACACCGACTGGAATATCGCCGCATTTGCCGTTCACGAACGGTACGTGACGGAGCCAACGTTCCGTGGGCTGCCGCTGGTCAAACTTGAAACGCTGGTCGAAACTCATCCTCCGTGCGATTACGAACTGCTGGTCGCCATTGGCTTCAGCGGCGTTAACGCGGCCCGCGCCGCCGTATTCAAGGAGGTCCGGGCTTCGGGTTACCAGTGCGTGACCTACGTCAATTCCCGCGTCTGCCAATGGGGTGAAGTGTCGCTCGGCCAGAACGTGTTCATATTCGAGAACAACGTTCTGCAGCCATTCGTTACGATCGGTGACAATGTCATCATCTGGAGCGGTAACCATATCGGACACGATGCCACTGTCGGGGATCACTGCTTCATCGCCTCGCATGCCGTGATCTCCGGAAACGTGAAGATCGGCCCCCGCTGTTTCATCGGCGTCAACGCAACCATTCGTGACGGCGTGGATATCGCCGAAGAATGTGTGATCGGTGCGGGGGCGCTGGTCCTGGCCAACACCGAACCGCGCCAGGTGTTGAAGGGGATTCCAGCTGAATTGTCTAAAGTTCCCAGCAACCGGCTGCGGGGGATGTGAGGCCATGCGTGTCGACACTCCCAAACGGTTCCCCACCCGATGGAGCCGTTTGGGCCGCATCTATGTTCCACTGGGAGATCGCGAATGGTCTCGCTCTCACGCTGCCAACCCGGCCGTCGAGCTTCTCGACGGTGATCTGTTCCGCGTTTACTTCGGGACGCGCGACGGGGAACGTCGTTCGAGCATTGCGTGGTTTAATCTGGAGCTGGGAGACAAACCTCGCGTTGTCTCGGAGGCGGACGAACCTTTGCTTCGCCCGGGAACACCGGGGACCTTTGACGACAGCGGCTGCGGCATGGGGTGTGTCGTGCGTGTGGGTGACGCGCGCCACCTATACTACATGGGATGGAATCTGGGCGTGACGGTTCCTTGGCGAAACAGCATCGGCCTGGCAATTAGTCCCGGCGAGGGTGCTCCGTTTGAACGAATAAGTCTCGCTCCGATCATGGACCGGCACCTTCTCGATCCATTCTCGTTGTCTTATCCGTGGGTGCTGGCGGAGACGTCTCGATACCGCATTTGGTACGGCTCGAATCTGTCGTGGGGCCGTCAAGAGCGGGACATGTACCACGTCGTGAAGCACGCGGAATCAGAAAACGGCATTGATAACTGGCAACGCACGCCTGAGGTGTGTGTCGGAGGATCGAGCCCTGAAGAGTTCGCGGTCTGTCGCCCCTGCGTGGTCCGTGCGGGAGATCGTTATCGCATGTGGTACTGCTCCCGTGGCGAGACCTACCGCATTCGATCGGCGGATTCGGACGACGGCCTCGTCTGGCGGCGCAATAGACCGGATGTGGAGTTGCCTCCTTCGCACGAAGAATGGGACTGCGACATGGACTGCTATCCCTGTGTGTTCGCCCACAAAGGCCGGTGGTACATGCTCTATAACGGCAATCGATATGGCGCGACCGGTATCGGCCTGGCCGTTGGAGTGATTGACTGACTTCCCGGCTTCCGCTCCGTTTTCAGATTCGCTCACCATGCTCCTCTCGACGCGCGATCCCGAATGGCTTTCCCTGGCCGTAGGTCGACTTTCCACGGTCGGCTATGCGATCGTGACCGACGTTGTGCCGGCGGATCTGCTGTCGCGCACCCCGGGGGCTCTGCTGGCCGCCCACAAGTCTATACGGGATGAGATTGGTAAAGAACGACTGGCCCGCGCGGGAGAACTGGGAGTGGTCCGTCTCCCCATGCGATACGAGCCGCTATTTTATGAGTATCTGGAAATCGACCCCATTTTAGCGGTCGTGGATGCGATGGTCTCCTCGACCTGCATTCTGCATCTGCAGAACGGGTTCATACTGCCGCCGTATTGCGAGGAAGCCGGCGCCGCGTTTCAACTTCGTTGGCACCGCGATTTTCCCCGCTGGTTGAATGGCTACACGGCGTCTGTGAACGCCCTGGTCGCGGTCGACGAGTTCACTCCCGACAACGGCGCGACGCTGGTCGTTCCCGGCACGCACCACAAACCCGATTTTCCCTCGGAAGCAGTGCTGCGCGCCGATGCGATTCCGGCAGTCTGCCCCGCCGGCTCGGTTGTTTTTTTTGATTCGCTGCTGGTGCACGCCGCGGGACGTAACCTCACGGCGGGGAACCGCATGGCCATCAACATGCAGTTCACACGCTCGTGGATCAAGCAGCAGATCGACGCCGTTCGTGCCTTGGGAGACGAGGCTCTCCTCGCGCAAGCACCCCGCACACAACAGCTCTTGGGCTGGTACACGCGCGTCGTGACCTCGCTGGACGAATACTACCGCCCGTCGGATCAACGTTTGTACCGCTCTGGACAAGGTTGACAATTCCGTGATCAGGGAATCAGCAATAATGAATACTGATGGTTCGGCCATCGAACCGGCCTTAGAGCATGCAACTACCACCACACCGGAAGCGGTGATTCATGACAACTCCGACTACGAGGAATCGGGCTTGGCGTGTCTTGCCAGAATGCAGGACCGCCACTTCTGGTATCGGGGTCGGCATCGGTTTCTGATGAATGCGGTCGACCGGTTTCTGCCGAGAGCGGGTCTCGATCCCGCTCGGGCTTCGGCCATCGATGTGGGCGGGGGCTGCGGCGGCTGGGTTCGTGATCTGCGGCGCGACCGGCCGGGCTGGTTTCCCCGTCTGATGCTGGGCGATTCGGCCCCTTCCGCGCTCCGGATCGCCGCGCAGGTGGTCGGTCCCGATGTCGAACTGTGCCAGATCGATTTGCGCTGCCTGGGCTGGCAAAACGAATGGGACGTTCTGTTCCTGCTCGACACTCTGGAGCATATCAGGGAAGACGCGGCAGCGCTGGAAGAGCTTCGCTGCGCCACACGTCCGGGAGGGCTCCTATTCGTGACGACCCCCGCCCTGGAACGCTTCCGAACCTGGAACGACGAACTGGCTCACCATCATCGGCGGTATGCGGTTCAGGATTATCGCCGGCTCGCCGCGGCCACCGGCTGGGAACTGCTCGACGCCCGCTACTTCATGTTCTTTCTCGCCCCTCTCGCCTTGGCCAGCCGGTTCTCGCGACCTCCCCTGGAACGCATGACTCCCCAAGAGCGTCAGGCGGCGATGGAAAAGACCCACGCGATTCCTTCGGCCCCGCTCAACGCCCTGCTGCAGGGGATCTTCTCCCTTGAAACGCCACTGGGGCACTGGCTCCGCTTCCCGTTCGGCATGTCGATACTGGCGGTGCTGCGTAAACCGCTCTGAATCTCGAAATCACCGCCCCTTGCCCAGTGACCGTTCTGGATCCAACCGGCGTTAACCCGGATTATTCGTGGAGAGTTGAGAATTAGTCGCCTCGTGTTGCGTCTAGCAGCCCTTTGAAAAAAGGCCTTCCCGGGCTCCTCCGGCCTGGGCCGGGTTGATATCGTTTGTCGGTGGTGGGAGTGGTTGGTTCGTCGGTTGGGTTAGTTGGGATGGCGTGGGGGCGACGGCGTGCGGATCAGCAGGGGGAATTGTGGGTCAGCGCGGACCAGTTGCCGCGTTCGATCGGGCATGTGTTTTACGGGCTGCTGAGTGCGTTGCTTCTGGATGCGGGGTTCGACCGCTTCGCCGAGAACCTGTGTGCTCCGCACTACGCCAATGCACGGGGGCGTCCATCGATCTCGCCGGGGCGTACTTCCGGATATTCCTGGTCGGATGTTTCGAGGGGATCGAATCGCAACGCGGCATCGCCTGGCGGTGCGCGGATTCGCTCTCGCTGCGAAAGTTTCTGGGCATCGCGATGGGCGAACGGTAACCGGATCATTCGACACTTTCGGTGATTCGGGGCCGTTTGCCAGACGACGTTCATCAGGCGGTCTTCCAGTGGGTGCTGAACCTGGCCCGGCAGAACAAACTGCTGGATGGCCGTCGTGTCGGTGTGGATTCAACCACCCTCGAAGCGAACGCGGCCATGAAAAGCATTGTCCGCAAGGACACCGGCGACGACTGGAAGCAATTCATTAAGACGTTAATGGTCGAGGCGGGCAAGGTGGCAGACGAGGACGATCCCACCGACGACGACCTACGGAGGTTCGACCGGAAACGCCGTGGCAAGACGGTCTCGAACGACGACTGGGCCAGCGAAACGGATAGCGACGCGCGGATCGCGAAGATGAAGGACGGGACGACGCATCTGGCGTACAAGGCCGAGCAAGCGGTCGATCCCGATTCAAACGTGATCCTGGCGGCTGAGATTTACTATGCGGACGAAGCGGATACAAAGACGATTGAAGACACGATTAATACAGCGCAAGTGAATCTGCAGACAGCGGGTGGCGGCGACATCCGCGAGGTGGCCGTCGACAAGGGTTATCAGTCGGGGGGCGTGATCGAAACGTTCGCGAACGAGACGCGCTATCGGCTGTACGCGGCGGAAAAGCCGCTGCCGGAAGGGAAGAAGCATCGCTGGAAAACGCTGACCGCGGCCCGGAAAAAGGCCCTGCGAAACCACCAGCGGCGGGCCCGCGGCGCGCATGGACGGGCATT
>JAIXZD010000054.1 GCA_027489895.1 Planctomycetaceae bacterium | reverse complement strand
TACTACTTTTCGACGCTCGATCTGTCGTCTCACATGTTCTGGCGGGCGATCGACCGGCAGCATCCGGCCTGGTCGCCGGAACTCAATCGGCAGTTCGGCGGACTGATCGAGTCGCTCTATCAGAAAATTGATGACGCTGTCGGACGGGCACAGGCAGCGCTGTCCCCCGGAGACTGGTTGCTGGTGATGTCCGATCATGGGTTCTGTTCGTTCCGCCGGCAGTTCAACTTGAACTCCTGGTTGCTCTCACAAAGGTTGCTGCGGACCAGCGGACCACCTGATCGAGCCGGTTCTCATTTCCAGGGTGTCGACTGGGGCAAGACCAGGGCGTATGGCGTCGGGCTGAACAGTCTGTTCCTCAACCGCGCGGGACGCGAACGCCAGGGCCCGGTCGAAGCGGATGAAGGCGACCGACTGCTCACCGAAATCGCCGATCAGCTTCTGGCGCTGGTCGATCCCGATAACGGCGAGCGCGTCGTCAGCTCCGTCGCACGCGGCCGCGACATCTATCATGGCCCCTATCGCGACGAGGCCCCCGATCTGATCGTGGGATATCGTCCCGGCTACCGGGCCTCATGGGATACCGTCCTGGGCGGCTTCCCGCGCGAGATTCTGCGAGACAACGATCGGGAATGGAGCGGGGATCACTGTGTCGACCCCGCCGCCGTCCCGGGAATCCTGATCAGTAGTCTTCCCTTGCCACGCCGCGTTCCCGCGCTCGAGGATGTTGCTCCCGGAATCCTTGCGGCGTATGAACTGGCGACACCCCCGGAGATGACGGGGCAATCCCTGTTCCGCGCGAACTCGCCCACTGGATGACTGGTTCCGTTTGGAGATCGACGATGTTTTTCACGCCGCGCGTCAAGATCGAGCCCGCGCTGTACGCCCGACTCAAAACCGTGGCGGCAGCCGCCGGCTACAGCACCGTCGATGAGTTCGTCCAGCACGCCCTGGAGAAAGCGGCAGGCCAGATCGAACTGGAAGAGTCGGAAGAGGAGATTCGCAAACGCCTCCGCGGGTTGGGATACATCGAGTAGGCGCGACGAAGTGGTGATTGAATCTGTAGCCCGACGCGTCAGTCATAAACTCACTCCTCATTCCGGCAGAGAACCCAACTGGTGACGTCCCTGATCCAACGCACTGGCGATCTACTGGCTTGGATCCTGCTCGGTCCCTGGGAGGGCGGGTCCGTCGACCTCGCCTTGTGCGCGATGTCCCTGCTGGCGGCCGTTCTGATCCTGTTCGCATTCCGCATCGCCGGGCAGTCACAGCAGATCGTCGCAGCCCGTCGTCTGATCGTCGCCCGCATGCTGGAACTGCTGTTCCTCCGACACGATCCCAAAGCCAGCCTCTGGGCCGGGGTGCGGGTCGTCTCGGCGAATCTGCGCTACATCCGGGCACTTTTCCTCCCCACCCTCGCCAGTGGACTCCTTCTCACGCCGTTGCTTGCGGGAATGTCCAACTGGTTCGCCCAGCGTCCCTTTGTTGTGGGCGAACCGATCGTTGTCGAGCTTCGGATGACGGGTGATCGGGATCGGCTCGCCCCCGCATCGGCCAAACCCATGACCCTGCAGGTCCCTACCGATGTGCTGTCGCTCGAATTGGGGCCGATCCGGTTTTCCGAGGGACGCGAGGTCTGCTACCGCTTGATGGCGCACTCGGCTGGATCCCCGCGATTGACCGTGACGGACGATCGGCATCGGTACGAGATCCCGCTGGCCGTCGGGGCCGGGCTGCAGCCGACGCCGCTCGTCTGGTCAGCCGACGCCCTGCGTGTGTCCTCTCCGCCTTCTGCGACCAGGCCTGGCGATGTGATGAACACCGTCATCGAGCAACTCGATGAGGTTCGAATCTACTATCCTGCCCGACAGTTCACTTGCTGGGGATGGGACCTGAACTGGATCTGGCCCTCGG
Source organism: Planctomycetaceae bacterium (assembly GCA_027489895.1). Classification (GTDB taxonomy): domain Bacteria; phylum Planctomycetota; class Planctomycetia; order Planctomycetales; family Planctomycetaceae; genus JAIXZD01. The sequence goes on along the minus strand of JAIXZD010000054.1, from coordinate 15,735 downwards.
TCGGCCTGACCATGCTGTTCAGTCTCCTGCTGAGTCGCTGGATGAGAACTGCGATCTTCTAACGACAGGCAGCCGCCACGCCGTTCCCCTGCCTTCCGTTCACAGGTTCACGAGAGACGCATGATCACCGTGGTTTCAGGCCTCCCGAGATCGGGAACGTCGTTGATGATGCAGATGCTCGGGGCGGGGGGAATTCCCCTGCTGACCGATTCGTTGCGTCCATCGGACGCGGACAACGAGCGGGGCTACTTCGAGTTTGAACCGGTCAAGTCCCTCGCCCGCGACGCGAGCTGGATCGACTCGGCCGAGGGGAAGGCGGTGAAGATTGTCTCGCTGCTGCTGTACCATCTTCCGCCCGAACACGATTACCGGGTCGTCTTCATGCGGCGGCCCCTTGCCGCCGTCCTGCGTTCCCAGGCGGCCATGCTGCAACGCCGAGGCGAACCCGCGCCGAATGCCCGAGAGGACGAGGCGCTGTCGATTCACCTGCAACGACATCTCGACGCCGTCGACACCTGGATGGCCCGTCACCCGCGATTGAAGGTCTACTCCGTCGGATACGAGGAGCTGCTCCGCAATCCCCCGGACGCATTGTCCGGTCTGCCAAAGTTCCTGGACCGCGATTTCGATCTGCATTCCATGGCCCAAACGGTCGAGCCGAGACTCCGGCATCATTAAGACGCGATGCACTCGCCAATCGGATTTGAGCCCCCAATGCGCTTTCGCCGACTGCCCGTGTGCGACCTGCTGGTCGCCGTGACTTCGACAGGGTTGGTCCTCTGGTTTCCATGGCCCCCGGCCTCAATCGCCGCAAGGCCAACATGTATCGCGTGCCCTTTCCCGTAGCCATCCTCATGCCGGAAGTACCGCTCCCCGGATGCACGCTCGCAACCTGTTGGACGATTTCGCCCGTGCGGTCGGTCCCGCCATCCACCACAAGGATCTCGACATCACGCGGAGAGACGGCCACCACCCGGTTCAGCAGACGCTCGATTGACGCCTCTTCATGCAGCGCGGTCACAATGACACTGAGAAATGGCAAAACGGGCACCGGTACGCCATGAAAAGGCACGCCAGTTGACGTGACGCTCAGGGCCGCGACTTCCGGCACCCTCGCTCCAAACCTCGACTGACTGCTGGTGCGGTCAGGGGATCCCCCCAGAGACCGTTCCCAGCCCGATTGAAGCAGGTGGCAACTCGGACGTTCTCCTTCGCCACGTTCCTTGGTTCGAGTCGGCCCGCATGTCGCGGAGCACGACATCACCGGGAAGCCCGACTCAGCGACACCTGATCTCCCGGATTCGACGGACTGACCATGCCACGCACCGACCCCTCACCGGTTCCGCTCGGCTGGTTTCTCTCGGCTGGTTTCTCTTGGGGGCGCGGAGCGTGCGATGCCGTCCTCGTGTGGAAGCTGATACTCTCTCCGGGCAACGTTTCTGGTGAATGGTTGAATCACCGATCTCGGGCGAAGGACGAGTCCGCTGCCCGGTCCTTCCGTCTGTGTTCTGTTCCGAATCTGTCTCCATGCTCAAAAACCTGCCCGTCCGGACGCTCGAACACAAAGGCCTGACGATCGAGGGCTACTCCCGTGCGGCCGTCCAAAGCTACTGGCGGATTCCCGAACTGAAGCTCTGCTTCGACTTAGGCGGCAGCCCCTGGTCGTTCATGGGGACGCAATCGCTGTTCATTACCCATCCCCACCTCGACCACATGGCCGCCCTGCCGGTAATTGTGGCCCGTCGGCGAATGATGAAGATGGAGCCCCCCACGATCTATGTCCCCGAAGAGATCGTCGACGCGACGCACCGCATGCTGCTCGCCTGGCAGAAGCTCGATCGCGGCCGCATGCTCTGCGAGATCGTCGGGGTCGCGCCGGGACGCGAGATCGAACTCTCCCGCGAGCATGTCGTCACCGTCTTCCCCACCAAGCACACGGTTCCTTCCGTGGGTTACTGTGTCTGGGACCGGCGGAAAAAACTGAGGCCCGAACTGGCGGGCAAGTCGGGTGACGAGATTCGTGACCTGCGACTTTCCGGGGTCGATGTGACGCAGGAAGTGCGGTTCCCGCTCGTCTGCTACTGCGGCGACACCGCCCCGGCCGGTCTCGATTCCGACCCCTGTGTTTACGACGCACGGATTCTCATCACCGAGATGACGTTCGTCCGCCCGGAGCACCGCAAAGAGAAGATTCACAAGTTCGGCCACACGCACCTGGACGACATCGTCGAACGGGCCGACCGGTTCAAGAACGAACTGATCATCCTCGGGCACTACACCACTCGCAGCCTCGAAAAAGAAGCGCACGCGGCGATCGATTCCCGGATGCCCGCGCATCTCCGCGAGCGCGTTCGGCTCTGGATGTAGTGCGGGAGTTTGTGCGGGAACGTCGGAGAGAGGGGCGGGCGCGGGGGGAAGCCTCACGGCTTCCGCTACCTCCACACGCGGGTTAGCGATTCGCTTCCATCAGCGCGTCGTCGATGAACAGCGTGGTGTCGGCGGACCGGTCGAACAGCGGGTTGGTGCCCGCATCGATCCGGGTACTGCGGGTTTCGAGCCATCCATGCTCCCTCAAGGTGACGCCCGCGCCGCGATTTCCCGTGATCTCGACGTTCGTCAAACCAATGCTCGCCGTGCCGCTCACCGCAAGGCCGCTGCGCCCGTTCGTCTCCAGCTTCACGTTTTCGAGGAAGGCCCGTTCGACACGGTCGTGCGCGTGAACCCCGTCGTACCGGAAATGGCGGACCACCAGCCCTCGAATCTCGACATCCTTCACATCGATCAGCGTGATCCCCGTCTGGTCGTACGCGAACTCAAACGGCATGTCCGGTGCGCCGACATGTGTGTCGAGTGACGTACGGAAATAGATCGAACCACGCAGCGAACCCCACTGACCGATCGGCAGACCCGTCAGGCCATCGCCTTCATTGAGTGGCAGTTCGGGTAACGGCTGGCCGCCCTGCAGCAGCAGGTACCGGCCCTTTCCATCGGGAGTGAACTTCCAGACGCCCGGACTCCGCTCGATCCACGCGGTCGGCGGGACACACCGCGCTCCAGAGATCACGGCCCCATCCGAGACCAGCCGAAACGGCGTTCCCGGAAACCCCGAGTTGAGACTGCCCTGCAGAGTCACCGTCTCGTAGTACGGAACGCCACGATTGGCGATATGGATCGTGTCGCCACCATCGGCGTACTGCAACGCGCGACGAATCGACCGCGTCGGCCCGATCGTCACGCCCGACGGCATCGCCGCGCTACCGTTCAGGTTGTCCTGGCCCAGAACGTTATCGACGTACAGGTCGCGTGCCCAGACAACGTTCCCCGTCGAACACCAGAGCAGCGCCGCCGCGAAGGCGAACGCCAGGCGGCGGCGAATCTGACCACTCCGGGTGGACTGGACGGAGACGAAGCCGGAGACAGTCAGCCAGGGGTTCCGAGTACGGGTGGACCTCATCGCGTGCGAACTCGCTCTGCGGAAACAGGGGGGCCGGGGCAGGGCACTGTGAACTGCACGATGTATAATGCGCGGCGTTCGATCGGGGGCGAAGCGGAGATCGCCGCTCGCCCCGAGTCGGCAGGAATCAGTCTGCCGGTTGTAGCGGCCCTGCCGATTCGCCGTCCCCCAGACGCCGGGGCATCGCGAGCGTCTCTTTGATCGCGACGCCGCTGGTCGCTGCGGCTCGCATCTGGGCGACAAGTGCCAGGATGCGTTCCGCCGCCTCGGGGATCGGAATGCCCCGGGCATGGATGTTCGAAATCAGATTGCGGTTCGCGTCGGTATGGTCGGGGCGGGGGCGATAGGCGCAGTAGGCAGAGAGGCTTTCCGCAGTCGCCAGGCCCGGCCGTTCTCCAATGAGCAGAACAACGACCTCTGGGTCGAGCGTGGCACCAACGTCATTGAGAATGCCCACACGGCAGTACCGGACCGCAAAGGTCTGCCCCACCTTCCACCCCCGCGCGGTGGCTCCGTCGACCAGTCGTGGCAGCAGGACCGGGCATTGCGCCGCAACCGCCAAGGGCGACAGCCCATCGCCAATCACCAGTTGCAGATCAGGCCTCGCCGGGCAGGTGGTTCGCAGCCGCGCCAGATCGTCCGCGGAGAGCTGGCGGCCCTTCTCAGGATGCAGCAGATAGTCCGCCTTGGATTCGGCCTGACTCTGCACCTCAAACAGCCCAAACCGAGCCACCACATCGGCCCCGAGGTGCCCAGCGAGATCGAACTCGGTATGGACCGCATCGAGCGCCGCTGAGTGATCCGCCTTGAGCGCCAGATAGGTCGGGGTGCGGTAGCTTCCGCCCACACGACCAACCATCAGGCGGGCCGGGGTCAACGCCCGCCAGTCCGTCGATCGCACCAGCGGGGAACTGGCGCCAGCCGGCACAAGTCCCTGACGATCATCCGCCGGATGGCTCAGCACGTCTCCCGACACGGGCCGCTCATTTCTTCGAATGCCACTCGACCTGTGCCCCACCAGGACAACCGGGCCATCCCCATCACTTCGCGTCAAAATACTTCTTCACGACGTCGCGGTGCCGCGGACTGAGCGACCGGTTCCACGTGGCCCGGCCCGACGAGGGATCCTGGCTGCGTGCCGCGGTTCGATCCGTCGCCACTTCGGGTTCCGTCTGAGGGGCGGCCAGGTCGACACGCACCACCTCGTCCTTGGGTGAATCGTTAAACCCGGGTGGCAGGACCGTCTCCTTGAATTTCGTCCCCGCGGCGTCCGACTCATCGCCCCACGTCAGTTCGGCATCGCCCCGCCCACGTGAGACCCCACCTCGGCCAGGTTTCTGACCGCTCTTTCCCTCGCACTCGCCCTCGCCAGAGCACTGACCGCCCTCGCATTTGCCGCCCGCGCATTTGCCGCGGCATTTTCCCAACTTTTCGCATTCGCTCTTGAGCAGATCCTTCAGCTCTTCGAGTTCCTTCTTGCGCTCGGCCGGGTCGCTCGACAGCTTCGGCTTGCCGTTGCCCCGCTTCATCAGGCGTTTGAGCACATTGTCCGCCGCACTCCCCTTGCCCGCCTTCCCTTCCCCCGAGGCCTGCTTCTCACCCAGCTTCTGCAGGGTCTCTTCCAACTGCTGTTCCAACTGATCCCGCTGTTCCTTCGAGAGCGGCTCTCCATTGGCGTTCTCGCCCGATTCCAGCGACGCGGCCGCCTGCTGGGCCAGCGCACTCAAGGCCTCGGCCTGCTCCACCCGAACTCGCAACCGTTCCCGCAGCGCGTCGACCACTTCCCATGTCTCGTGCGTCAGCGGTTTCGACTCGGTCTCTTCGACCAGCTTGCCCACCTCCTCGGCCAGTTTGCGCTCCTCTTCTTCTTCCAGCACGGGCCGCTCTTCAATCTCCTTGAGCAGCTCTTCCAGTTGACTGGTCGCCTGGCGGGCCACGGTATTCGGAGTCGCCTGAATCTGTGGAATTTCGCGCAGCGGGACGAGCATCGTCGCCACGGCAAACGCCAACGGGCCAGCGACGACTTTGACAAACCGTTCCGGCCAGAATCTGGGAATCGCCGACCACCACCGGGCCGGGTCTTGTGGCAACCGTTCGGTCCATTCCGCCGCCACCGCCTCCGGATACGGGCTGGCCGCCGCCCGATCGGTCAGCGTCATCAAGAGACCACCGGTCCCCAGCTTCCGGTCCAGTCCCGCAATCGATTCGCGCCGCGACCAACCCAACCCGCGCGACCACCACCACGCCCACGCCGTCAGTGGCACCGCCGCTGCCAGAGACCAGAGCACATTGGGCCAGAGCGAAGGGGTCGTCAGTTTGACGACCAGCACCAGTGCCCCAAAGACGCACAGGAAGATAGCGAGGCCTTCCCCCGCGACACGCAGAAACGCACCCCAGCGGGTCCGTCGCTCGAACAGCCGAATCCACCGCTCGATCGATTCCAGTGCCATTGTCGGTCTCCCCCGTAGGGTGGGCACTGCCCACCATCGCTCACCAACCCACTCTCACCGAACAACTTTTCCCCCAGCTTCAACAGGCGTTGAAGTCTGCGTCCCGACGATCTCTTAACCAGGCGGGTTGGCGATCCCATTGATTTCTGGTGGGCCACGCGGGTGAGCAACGGTGGGCAGTGCCCACCCTACAGCCTACTCACGCATTCAGACCCGTCAGCGGCCCTTCGCCGCAGAACTCGCCATTCCCAAACGACTTAATCTCGTGACCAAACCCATGCGCCAGCGAGACCAGCAGCCGGTTGTGCGGGACGCCGTCGAACTTCAGCGACCGCCCCATCTTCCAGCCCAAGCCCCCGCCCACCGCCACGAACGGAATGTTGTCGAGCGTGTGCGAGTTCCCCTGGCCCAACTCGTTCGTCCAGAGGATTGTCGTGTTATCGAGCAGCGTCCCCTCTCCGCCCGGCTCGGGCGTTTCCCGCAGCCGCTGGCAGAGGTAGGCGAGTTGCTCTGCGAACCACGTGTTGATCTTCGTCAGCTTCTCCTGGGCTTCGGCGTTGCTGTCGGGTTCGTGCGACAGCTCGTGGTGGTTCTCGTCGACTCCCAGCCACCGCATCCGCGCCTGGCCGACCGAGTTCGTGTACTGCAGCGTCGCGACGCGGGTGAAGTCGTTCGCGAAACTGTTCACCATCAGGTCGATCTGCATCTTGCTGATCTTCGGGATGTTGTCGTTCTCTTCCTTGACGTTCGAGTCGAGCTGCGGCTGCGCGTGGTTCAGCGTCAGATTGCCCGCCTCGGCCAGTTCCCGCTCCATCTCGCGGACAAACGTCGCATGCTCCTCGAGTAGACGCTGGTCTTCCTTCCCCACCGCCGACTTCAGCTTGTCGAGATCGGCCGTCACGTCATCGAGGACGCTGCGCAAGAGCGCCTGGTCTTTGGCCTTGCCGTACAGCTTCGAGAACATCTGGTACGGGTCGTCGATCGGGGCGATCGGCTTGTTCGGGCCCGCATACACCATCCGCGTCCAGGTGTCGGCCCGATCGGGGACCATCACGCCGAACTCCAGCGAGCCAAAGCGGGTTTTCGTCTCCGCTTTCGATTGCAGGTAACGGGCGATTTCCTGATCGATCGAGTGGCCGCTCGACCAGCCCGCGGGCGTATGCGAACCGCCCTGGATGTTCCCCGGGAACAGTTCGATCCCCGTCAGCAGACAGCCGATCCCGCGCATGTGGTTATCGCCATCGCCCTTCACCTTGTCGAACACGCCGCGCAGGACCATCAACTGGTCTTTGTACGGGTCGAGCGGCGCGAGACTGCGCTTGAGCGTGAACGACTCGCCCTGCTCATCGGGCCAGAAGGTCGAGGGGACGACGCCGTTCGGGCTGAACATCACGACCAGTCGCTGCTTCCGCGTCGACGAACTCGCCAGACCCAGACTCGGCAGGTTGAGCAGAAACGGCAACGCCGCGGCAGACAACCCCAGGTCCTTCAGGAACTCGCGGCGGGACGACGGACGCAGCATGAGCAAGGTCTCCTCGAGGCACTGAAGAACAGTCGCCTGGCCTCGCGCGAGAAGCCAGGGTCTTCTTATGCCACTCTATCGAATCTTTGTCCGAATTGTATCCACCGATCCACGGTCACACCCAGCCGTTTCTGGCAGTTGCGTCAAACTGCGACATCCGAATGAGAAGGGGCAGACGCGGCCAGGACACCGGCCCATCACTCGCCCTGGCATGTCAGATTGGGACGACTGGAGAATTTGCGTTGCAAACCTCGTCTTGAAGCGGACCGGTCGCTCATTGTAAAACTTGGTAGGCTAAGGGGTTGGGGATGGGGACAAACTCCCGATCGCCAGCCGCAGCAGCCAGTGAATCCGATTTCCCGGTGCAATCCGCAAAATCGTCAGAGAACAATCGCGCAATTTGCCGATTGCTTCGGGGAGAATTGGTGGGCCGGACCTCCCGCGAAGGCCCCCGCTGCGCCTCAGGCGACGCGGGGCGGGGGGCCGCTTGTGTTCTGACGTGGGCCCTGTTGGCCTTCGTCTTCTGATGTGATCAGCGCCAGTCGGGTTTGGCTGGCGTCGAATCGGCCGGTCGCCGGGCCGGTGCTGTTGTCTCGAGGTCGTTCCATCCATGCAGGGTTCTGGCTCAGAGCGTGAATCGCGCGGCATCGTGTCGCTCGCTCTCCGCGCGCTGACGGAACTCGTGCTCCGCGCGCCTTGGACGACCCTCACGCTCTGCGTCGCCCTCGCGATCGCCTCCAGCTACCTCACCGCGACCCGTCTGCAATTCAAAACCAGCCGGGCCGACCTCATCAGCCCCGAGGTCGACTACCAGCGCCGCTGGCTCGCCTACATTGACCAGTTTGGCGACGCCTCGGACATCGTCGTTGTCGTCGAAGGCCCCAACCGCGAGGCGATCGGCAACGCCGTCCTCGATCTGGGGCGGACCGCCGAACAAGACACCACCCACTTCCGCAGCGTCTTCTACCAGGTCGATGCGCAGAAACTGCGGCAGAAGGGCCTGCAGTACCTGCACCCCGATCAGCTCCAGGAAATCCTGAATCAGTTGGGCGAGTACGGCCCGCTCTTGCGTGGTGACCGGTTTGGACTGCTGACGATCAGCAAGGTGATTCGCAACCTTGGCCAGCGCGTCGAAGAGACCAACGCCGTCGAAGGGCTCCCCCCCGAAGAACTGGCCGCGAACCTCGAACCACTGTTCGAGCAGATCAACCGACTGGCCGGCAGCCTCGATCTGTTCCTGCAGAATCAGTCCGATTTCGTCTCGCCCTGGCCCGAGCTCGTCCGCCCCGACCCCGCCTTCGCCAAGCTCGAATCGCGACTGGGCCCGCTCCTCAACGCCGAAGGGACGATGGGCTTCATCAAGGCCCAACCGGTCCTCAAGGAAAACGATTTCAGCGGCGCGACCGGCCCGATCGACCACCTCCGCGAACTGATCCGCCAGAAATCCGCCGAACACCCCGGCGTCTCGTTCGGGCTGACGGGCATCCCCGTCCTCGAAAACGACGAAATGCGCGAGTCGCAGCGGGCCATGGTGAGTGCCTCGACCGTCTCGTTCATCGGGGTCGCCGTGCTGATGATCGTCGGCTTCCGGGCGCTCCACTACCCGATCATCGCCCAGATTATGCTGACGATCGGCATCGCCTGGGCCTTCGGGTTCGCCACGCTGGCGGTGGGCCATCTCAACATCCTCTCCGTCTCGTTCACGGCGATGTTGATTGGCCTGGGGATCGACTACGCCACCATCTACCTCATGCGGTACCTCGAGCTGCGTCACCACGGCTGGTCGCTGCACGATGCACTCCTCGAAGCGGTCACCCGGGTTGGCCCCGGCACCCTCACGGCCGCCTGCAGTACCGCCGTCGCGTTTGCGGTCGCCCTGCTCACCGATTTCGTCGGCATTGCCGAACTGGGGCTGATCGCCGCGGGGGGCATTCTGCTGGCCGTCGCCGCCACGTTCCTGCTGGTCCCCGCACTCGTCTCGGTGATCGATCGCCGCCTCGCCCCGGCCCAGGTCCCCAATCCATTCGCGGCCGATCGCACGCGGCGGTTCATCGCCCGTCATCCGCTACTGGTCATGTCGCTGTTCGCGTTCTGCGTGGGCTGTCTCGCCCCACAAGGCTTCCCGGTGCGATACGACTGCAACCTGCTCAATCTGCAGGCGCGAGGCCTGCCCAGCGTCGAGATTCAGGACCGCATCTTCAAATCGAGTCAGGATGGCTCGATCCTGTTTGCCGTCTCACTGGCCGATAGCCCGGCCCAGGTGCTCGAACTCCGCAAGAAGTTCGAGAAGCTGCCATCGGTGCATCACGTCCACGAAATCGCGTCGATGCTGCCGGCCTTCCCGCCCGAAGACACGCGGCTGATGGTCGACTCGATCCGCGCCTCGCTCTCCGAACTGCCCGCCGCCGCACCAACTCCCGGCCGGATCGATCCCGCCGTCATCGGGGGCGAGTTCCAGGAAGTCGAAACCATTCTGCAGGCGTTCCAGATTCCGAGTGCCATCAACGCCCGCGTCTCGGTCAGCCAGTTTCTTGATCGGCTCTCCGAACTCGACGGGGTCGTCCAGGCCAACCTGCTGCGGGCCTACCACGTTGCCATGACGGGCGATCTGCTCAAAAAGCTGAAGTCGGCCTACAGTGCCTCCTCGCCCGAACCGGTCTCCGCGGCCGACTTCCCGCCCGCCCTCGCCCGCCGGTTCATCAGCGAGCAGGGCAAATGGCTGCTCCAGATTCATCCTAAGGAAGATGTCTGGGAAGAAGCGCCGCTCTCCCGCTTCGTCGCTGAGATTCGCAGTGTCGACCCGGACGCCACGGGCACCCCCGTTCAGACGTTCGAGGCGACCCGTGCCATCTACCGCGGCTACGTCGATGTCGGCATCTACGCGCTGATCATCGTCGTCGTGATGCTGCTGCTCGATCTCCGCTCGTTCACCGATGCCGCCCTCGCCATGCTCCCGCCGCTCGTCGGTGGTGTGATGACGGTCGGTGTCTTGGGACTCGTGGGCGTGCCGCTCAATCCCGCGAACCTGATCATTCTCCCGTTGATTGTCGGGATCGGGGTCGATGGCGGGGTCCATGTCCTGCACGACTTCCACCAGTACCGTGGCAGTCGATATCGCATCTCTCCCAGTACCTTCAGCGCGATCGTGCTCAACCAGGCGACAACGGTCGTCGGCTTTGGCAGCCTGATGATGGCCGCCCACCGCGGTCTGTTCAGCCTGGGGCTGGTGCTCAGCGTCGGCGTGATCAGTTGCATGCTGGTCGCGGTGATCCTGCTGCCAGCAATGCTCGTGTTCGTCTCGCAGTCCCGCCGCCGGGCCGAACTCGATGCCGCCCTCCAACTGGCCGCCGACGCGACCCTCGAAGACGGCAACCTCGACAAACCCCCGCGCCTCTCCGGCGCGAGCAGCGAGGGGCGACCCCTTACCGGTGCCTTGATTGGAGACGCCGCTTCGACCGCCGCCTTGGCACGCACCCGGTCGGGCGAGTTGCAGCCGCCCTCCAGTTGGCTCGACGCCAGCCTCCCCCCGGCCACAATTTTGGGGACCGGCAAAACCCTGCCCCCCACTGGCAAGCGCACCGAACCCGCCCCGCTCTCCGCCATCGGCGTCACCCGCCGAACCGCCCCGGCGCAGCCGTAGTGCAACGGTTCCCGTCCCACCGACGGTGGACGCTCAATTCACGGCAGCGCAATAACCCCCGCGCAGCGTAACCTGCCAGGCGAGCCGACCCTGTGAGGGGTCGGTGGAATTGTACGACAGGTTCGTGAGAAGGTCATAATTCGACGCGCGCACCGAACCCGAAGTGAGTCGCCCCAAATGCCCCGCTTTCCACCGACCCCTCACAGGGTCGGCTCGCCAGCGCCGCCTGCGCCCCACACTCAATTCCCCTCCCTCCCAACTTCCCGCACCCCCTCTCCCTCCCCGCCATACCCCTCTGACGGTGCTTCCCACGGGACTTGCTTTGCCATTCCTTGGTGCCCTTGGTGCCTTGGTGGTGAATCAAAATCACCGCACCACGCATAACCCCACGCGCCCTGTCGCATCGCTGCGACAATCCGCCCGACAACCGCTCTTGACCCAAATTCCGCCACAGCCCTAGACTCCCGCCCGAATTGGGGGGCTGGTCACGGATTGTCGATTCGAGGGGCGTTCCAGGACGGAACGTCTCGCTCGGCTCGCAGGACCGGTCCCCGCGACCTGCTCCGGTGTCCCGCCGGAGTCCCCGCCACTTCAGGGAGATCCCGCGTCATGGGTGACACGATGCACACCATGGCCGCCGACAAAACCGGCCGCCGTAACAAGACTGTCGTCTATCTGCTCGGGGGCGCTGCCTGCGCCCTGCTCGTCGGTGGACTGGCTCTCCAGTTCAGCCGGCCCACGCCTGCCTTCCCCGGTGAAACCGCGGCGCCCGCCCGGGCCGCCGTCTCGGGAGAGGCCCCCAAGGAAAAGCGCCGTGCCCTCGCCAAGGTCGGCAAGGACTACCTGTTCTACGATCAGGTCGCCGACGAGGCCGTGGCTCGCCACGGGCAGGAAATCCTCGAAAACATGATCAACCGGACGATCATCCAGCAGGCCTGTGCCCAGCAGGGGATCGAAGTGACCGAAGCCGAAGTCGATGCCGAGATCCTGTCGATCTCCAAGAAGTTCGGGCTCGCCGTCGACCAGTGGCTGAAGATGCTGCAGGCCGAACGCGGCGTCACGATCGACCAGTACCGCAAAGACATCATCTGGCCGATGCTCGCCCTGCGTAAGCTCGCCGGCGTCAACGTTCAGTTGACCAAGGACGACATGCAGAAGGCGTTCCAGCGGAACTACGGTCCCCGCGTCAAGGCCCGGGCGATTGTGCTCGACAATCCCCGCCGCGCCACGGAAGTCTGGGAAAAGGCCCGACAGACCCCCGAAGAATTCGGTCGCCTCGCCCGCACGCACTCGGTCGATCCGAACAGCCGTCCGCTCGACGGAGCGATCCCGCCGATCCGCATGTTCGGCGGTGCCCCCGAACTCGAAAAGGCCGCGTTCAAGCTGAAGCCGGGTGAAATCTCGGGCGTGATCCAGGTCGGCGTCAATCAGTACGTCATCCTGCAGTGTGACGGGTTCACCGAGCAGGTGGTCACCGATATGGCCGAGGTCGAGTCGATCCTCAAGCAGGAACTGCACGAGGAGAAGACGAACGAAGCCGTCGCCCAGACGTTCCAGAAGCTCAAGGATGCGTCCCGCGTCGACAACTACCTGACGCGCACGTCGTCGGGTGGGACGGCTCCGAAATCGGCCGCAGCCTCGCCCGTCAAAGACTCGCAGGTTCAACCGGTCGGTGGCACGGCCGCTCCGCGGGCAACCGCGACCCAGCGTCCCGCCGCCGCGCCGACGACTCGTCAGTAACACGTCACGCGGTTTGTTGTGCGTCGCGAAACGGAACTCTCACGAGTTCCGCTACAGATCGCGGAGAACTGCTTGAACTCTTGAAATGCAAAGCAGCGAGGCTCGCTCCCGGTGGGAACGAGCCTCGCGTCATTCTTTGATGTTCAACCTGGCCCGCCGCTCGTTGAAGAACCGGTCAACGGTGAAATCGTCGTGTGCCACTGGCTTTGCCAGTGCGAGTTCTTGCGGGAAAACCGCTGCTTCCGGAGACGTCGTCTCCTGGACTCAATGGCTGGAGACCTTCTTCAACAGGCTGCTGACGAGGGCGACTCCCACCGACCGCTGACGCAATTGGCTCGCGAATGTCGCTCCTTCAACGCCCGGTCCGCACCTGCCTTTCTTGGTGCCTTTGTGCCTTGGTGGTGAGCAACAAACTCCAACCCTTCCCAATCGCATCGCACCATTAGAACCCCTCTTGTGCCGATTCGCCCGCTCATGGTACAGACCCGAGCCTTGGAAGCGGCCCAGGCCTGCCAGCGGCGGCCGCGACGGCATGGGGATTTGTTATGGGGACGTCCCAACCATCGATAGAATCACGCTCCAGCCGCGTTGCGCCCTGGTGGTCCGCGCTGCTGATCGTTGCCGGCTGCCAGTTGGGAGGGGTCTCCGCGGGGATCTCCAGCGACCCGGTCGGCCCGTCGTTCGATACCTCCTCGCTGGGCCCCCCCGGTGGCGGTCGCACCGGTCAGATGTACGGCAAGTCGGGTCGCGCCCGCCTCAAAGCCAGTGCCGGCAGCGACGCCGAGACCAAAAGTCCAGACGCGCCGCGCCAACGGACCGCGGCAACCTCCTCCCAAACCACGGCCGGCTCGCGCCGCGGTTTGGACCGACTGAACGATCCCAACGAGTCCAGCGACAGCTCTCGCGAACCACGGACGGCCCAGGCCGACACGACCCCGTCCCGTCGTGCTCTTCCCGCCTCGGCCGAAGAACCGGAAACGCTGGGAACCTCTCCCAAACCGCGCGCAATTCGCACGATCCCGGTCGACGAATCCGACGAGTAGCCTCTCCCCACCTGCCGTGACCAGGGGAGCCGGAAGCGTCAGCGCCCGGAGGCAACACGCGCCCGCTCGCTTCAGCGTCATTCAAGTCGGAACCAGACAACTCAAAACCAACCGCCGTGCCATGCTTGCACCGCTTCGGGGCAAGCATGCCAACCATCAGACGGCATGCCGCTCACATACCGCCCACCACAGGCGTCGTTCCCGTCCCGCCTACCGACTCGCAGGCACGACAGGCTTCGCCGCATCACCCGGCTTCGCTCCACCCGTTTTCTCCCCACCGGTTTTCGACAACCCCTTCGTATACGCGTCGTACTGATCGCGTAGCTCCGGTGGCACTGGGGCCTGCTTGTTGGTGATGTTCGTCCGCCGCTGCACCGCGCCCGACTCCGTCCGTTTCTTCACGTCGTTTCCCACCCGCAACTGCTTCAGTTCTTCCTCGAACTGCATCCGCCGCGCCACCGCCTCGGGCGAGTCTTCCTCACCCCCGGCCGCCTCCATCCGCTTCTCGAGTCGGTCGACGAACTTGGCCAGTTCCTCCTTCGTCCAGCCCAGCTCCTTCAGCGTCTCAGGATCGACTTCACCGCGCTCCAACTGCTCCTTGAGCCGTTGCAATACGAGGTTCGACGCTTTCTTCGTGTACTCGAGTTTGGCAGCGTCGGCTTTCTCGTCCTTGGTCAACGCCTCGCCCGGCACAGGACGGTCGCTGTCCCCCTCTTCGCCCGGTCGATCGCCTCCCTCGCCTCTGCGATCGCGGTCCCCGCGCGGCCGGTCCGTCGTCCCGATATCGCCGTTGGGACTGTCCGAAGTTCCGCCGCTACCGTTGCCGCTCGGGCCACCCTTTCCACTGGGCGTTGACCCGCCCGGCTGCCCCTGGCCACCCGATTTCCCGGGCTGAGCACCATCCTTTTGACCACCCGCATCCTTGGCTCCGCTCTCCTTGCCGCCCCCCTGTTCGCCGCCGGGCTTCTGGCCGCCTCCAATCGCTTTCTCTCCGGCCTTCCCCGGTTCACCCTTTGAATCAGGCTGCTTGTCTTCTGGGGAGCCTTCCTGCGCAGCCTTGCCATCCGGCTGATTTTTGTCCGGCATCGCGCCCGGTTTCTCTCCCGCTGGAGAGTTCCCGCCCCCGTCGTCCGAACCGGCATCGCCTGGTCCTGGTTTCCCTTCGCCCGGCTTCCCCTGCCCCGGTTTCCCTTGCCCTGGCTTGCCTTCTCCTGGCTTGCCTTGACCGGGTTTCCCCTGACCGGCTGGCTGTTCGCCCGGCTGTCCGTCCCCGGATTCAGATTGCCCCGGTTTGCCACTCGGCGATCCGGGCTTCTTCCCCGAGGCGCCCTCTTTTTCGCCACCTTGTTCTGCATTCTGTCCGGCGGCTCCGTCTTTGCCATCCTCCATTCCGTCAGTCTTTTCGCCCCCAGGTGGAGCCTTCTGATCAGGCTGGCCTGGCTTACCTGCCGGCTTCTGGCCTGCCTTTCCACCTTCCGGTTTGTCGGCTGACGGGTCGCCAGGTTCGCCGTCCTCACCCGGCTTGGCGGACGGCTGACCAGCAGGCTTCTCTGACGGCTTGTCGCCAGCACCCTCCTTCGGTGAGCCAGGTTTCCCAGGCGCCTTTTCTGGCTTGTTCCCGGGCTTGTCCGCCGGATCGCCAGCCTGCGGGTCGCCGTCCTCTGCGTTCGGTTTATCTCCTTCGGCCGCAGACTTCCCTTCCGGACGACCGGGCTTCTCGGTTGGCTTCGGGGCGCCGGGTTGACCCGGTTCTGGTTGTTCCGCGCCGGGTTTCGGAGCCTCACCCGGCTTCGGTTTCGCTCCCATGTCCGGTTTGCCGCCCGCCTCCCCGGCCGCGTCGCCCCCTTCGTCCGGCTTGACCCCCTCGGGCATCGGCTCGTCATTCT
>JAIXZD010000286.1 GCA_027489895.1 Planctomycetaceae bacterium | reverse complement strand
TTTCATTGGAAGGTGCAGTGAAAGTTTGGGTGGTGTTGATTCGTTAAGTTCCCATTGAGCATCCGGCATGACGACAGGCGCGCGACGTCTCCGCTGGTTTGTGATCGTGGCCCTCCTGCCTGGAATTGGGCCTGGGTGGGTGTCCGCGCAGTTACTGGTCGAGCCGGCGGCGCTGCGGTTTGTCGATCTGGCCGAGCGGCAGCAGGTGGTCGTCACGGGTCGCGAGGCGACAATCGAACGGGATGTGACAGGCGTTGCGACTTACTCCCTGGTCGACGCGACGATTGCGTCCGTGGGGCCTTCGGGCATTGTCCAGCCCCTGCGGGTCGGCCGGACGGAACTGAAAATCTCGGCGGGCGGGGCCGAGCTGACGGTCCCGGTGCTGGTCGAATCGCTCGCGGAAAACCGGGAGATTCACTTCGCGCGGGAAGTGGAGCCGGTGCTGACGCGGTTTGGCTGCAACGCGGGGGGCTGTCACGGCAAGGCGACCGGTCAGAACGGGTTCAAGCTGTCGCTGTTCGGGTTCGATCATGCGTTCGATCATCAGGCGCTGGTCAGCGAGGCACGCGGGCGGCGTGTATCGACAGCTCACCCCGAGCAGAGCCTGTTGCTGACGAAGTCGATCGGCGAGGTACCGCATGGGGGCGGCAAACGCTTTGAAAAAGGGAGCGATGCCTACCGCCTGCTGCTCCGCTGGATCGAACAGGGGGCGCCAGCGGAAGTGGCCGGGTCGCCTGCGATTGTCCGGCTGGTGATGTTCCCGACGCATCGTGTTCTGGCGGCGGGCAGCGTGCAGCAGTTGCGGGTCGCGGTCGAGTACAGCGATGGCTCGACGAAAGACATCACGCACGATGCGCAGTACGAAACGAACAACGGCCCCGTCGCGTCGGTCAACGATCGGGCGGTCGTGAAGGTAAACGAACTGTCGGGTGAAGCGGCGATCATGGCCCGCTACCGGGGTCAGGTCGCCGTGTTTCGGGCGCTGGTCCCGCATGGTCCGGCGCGAACGGAACTGCCGGGGTTTGTCGCGGCGAATGAGATCGATCGGCTGGTGTCCGAGAAATGGAAGATTCTGGGGCTGTTGCCCTCGCCGGCTGCGGATGACGCTACCTTCCTGCGGCGGGTGACCGTTGACCTGTGTGGTCGATTGCCCACCGCGGAGGAAGCGCGGGCCTATCTGCAGGAGTCGTCGGCGGCGAAGCGGGAGCAGGCGGTCGACCGGTTGCTGGCGAGTCCGGACCATGCGTCGTACTTTGCGATGCGGTGGGGGACGATTTTGCGGAACTCGAACCTCGCAGGAGCCGACCAGGCCTCGTATGCGTTCCACAACTGGCTGAAAGATGCGATTGCCCGGAACCGCCCGTACCACGAGATGGTGCGGGGAATCGTGGCGGCTTCGGGCGAATGGGCCGATGCACCGCCGGTGAACTGGTTCTGGCAGAACCGGGACGACCTCTTGCACCAGGTGACGGCCGATACCGCGCAGGTGTTTCTGGGGATGCGGCTGCAGTGTGCCCGTTGCCACCATCATCCCTACGAGAAATGGTCGCAGGACGATTACTACGGGCTGGCCGGGTTTTACACGCGGCTGGGTCAGAAGGCGTTTGGTCAGCCACCGCCGTTCTACACGGCGACGCGTGTGATGCGAGGCGAGATCAACCCGCTCACCGGTCAATCGCCGGAGCCCAAGTACCTCGATGGCGAGGTCGCGAAGTTCCGGGCCGATGAAGACCCGCGGTTGGCTCTGGCCGACTGGATGGCGCGGCCCGACAACCGGTTTTTCGCCAAGTCGTTCGTCAACCGGTATTGGGGGCACTTCTTCGGTCGGGGATTGGTCGACCCGGTCGACGACATGCGGGAGACGAACCCGCCCTCGAACCCGGAGCTATTGGATTGGCTGGCGCGGGACTTTGTCGCCAGCGGCTACGACATGCGTCGGGTCGCGCGGCAGATGGTGTTGAGTGCGACGTACGGGCTGTCGTCGGAGCCGATTCCGGAGAACCAGCACGACCAGCAGAATTACGCGCGGTACTACGGCCGCAGGCTGGTGGCCGAGGTGCTGTTGGATGCGGTCGACCAGACGACAGGGAGCAAAACTCGGTTTGGCGGGATGGCGCAGTCGGGTCGGGCGGTCGATCTGCCGCATGAGAACTTCGGCAGTTACTTCCTGGAATCGTTTGACCGGCCCAAGCGGGTCAGTGTGTGCGAGTGCGAGCGGTCGGCGGCGGCGACGCTGGGACAGGTGTTGCTGCTGTCAAACTCGGACGAAATCGAAAACAAACTCGCGGATGAGAACGGCCGGGTCCAGAAAGCCCTGAAAGCGGGGCGGACCGATGCCGAGATCATCGATGACCTGTTCTATACAGCGCTGGGTCGGCCACCGCGAAAAGACGAGCAGATGCGGTCGCTGGCCCATGTGACGATGAGTGGGCAGGAGCGGCGGCAGGCGTTGGAAGACGTTCTCTGGACGCTGCTGAATACGCGAGAGTTTTTGTTTAATCATTGATTCGACTGGTGGTCGGTGCGGGTGAGCGATGGTGGGGAGTGCCCACCCTACGACGAAGGCAGAGGCTCTGATGCTTGAGATTCAAACCAGCGCGGTCCGGTCGTGTGACGGGGTTTCGCGGCGCAACTTTTTGCGGGTCGGGGCGCTTGCGGCGGGCGGGTGGACTCTGGCCGACCAGTTGCGGGCCGAGGCGGCGAACTCGGCGGGAATAGGCTCGGGCACGACGCGGCCGCGGAAAGCCGTCATTCAGATCTGGCTGGCGGGCGGTCCTAGTCACATCGATATGTACGACCTCAAGCCTCAGGCTCCGGCCGAGTTTCGGGGCGAGTTCAAGGAAATCGACACGAACGTTCCCGGCATCCGCATCAGCGAGCATTTGCCGCTGCAGGCTGCGGTGATGGACAAGCTGGCGATTGTCCGCTCGGCGACGCATACGAACCCAGGCCATGGGATGGGGTCGCAGTGGATGCTGACCGGCTGGCAGCCCACGATCGAAATCAACGATAACCTGTTCCCCTCGTGCGGTAGCGTCGTGTCGCGGATGCGGGGCGCGAACACGCCCGGGCTGCCCGCGTACGTCAATCTTCCGAACCGGCTCGGGCTGGGGAAGGCGGCGTACCTGGGGGCGTCGCACAATCCGTTCAGTCCCGACAGCGACCCGAACAATCCCGGCTTCAGCGTTCGCAACCTGCAACTGCCCGGCCGGGTGCCGACGACGCGTCTGGCAAAGCGGCAGGCGCTATTGGGCGAGATCGATCAGTTGCGGCGGGATGTCGACACGAAGGGCGACCTCGCCGGGCTGGATGATTTCTATCGCGATGCGCTGTCGATGGTGACGAACGACGCGGCCCGCCGGGCGTTCGATATCCACAGTGAAGACCCGAAGCTGCGCGACCACTACGGCCGAACCGACATGGGGCAGAGCTGTCTGCTGGCACGGCGGCTGGTCGAAGCGGGCGTGACGTACATCACGATTCAGGCCGGGGCAGGTTGGGACACGCACGCCGACAACTTCTCGCAACTGAAGAATGTGTTGCTGCCCCGGTACGACCGGGCGGTGGCGGCGCTGGTGAGTGACCTGGCCCAGCGAGGGCTCGACCAGGACGTGCTGGTGATGACGTTTGGCGAGTTCGGCCGGACGCCGCGCATGAATCCGACCGCTGGACGGGACCACTGGCCCGGGGCGATGTCGGTGCTGTTTGGTGGGGGCGGACTGAAGATGGGTCAGGTGGTTGGGGCAACCGACAGCCGGGCCGAGTATCCGACGTCCCGTCCGCAAACGCCCGGCTGCGTGCTGTCGACGATGTACCACGCGCTGGGGCTGGATTATCGGCACGAGTTCCACGACGCAGCGCGGCGACCGATGCCGGTGCTGGCGGAGGGGCGGCCGATCGACGAGCTGGTGTAGGGTTTTTCGCTTCAACCACCAAGGCACGAAGGCACCAAGGAAAGGCAGGCGAGCCGACCCTGTGAGGGGTCGGTGGAGTCGCGGCATTTTGCCATTGGGCGGCGGTGGCGAGGGGCCGGGGGAGTGGCATGCGCGGGCGTCTTTGGTTTTGGCTGTTGTTTGGTGGGCTGTGGGCCGGGCTAGCGCTGGCTAGCGCGGAGGTGCGGGCCGATCTCCCCCGTCCGCGACTGACGCGGCTGTTTCCGGCGGGCGGCGCGGCGGGGACGACCGTCGACGTGACGACCGAGGGCGTGGACCTCGAAGGGGCGACGGTGCTCCGGTTTGAGCAGCCGGGACTGACGGCGACGCTGGTCGAGGGCAAGGCGTATCGGGTGACGATTGGCGCGGACGTCCCGGAGGGGATCTACGAAGCGCGTCTGGTCGGCACGTATGGGGCGAGTGTCCCGCAGTTGTTCGCGGTGACTCGGGGTCTGGTCGATGTGCGGGAGAAAGACCCGAACGAAACGCCCGAGGAGGCGCAGCCCGTCGAGCTGAACTGCTGCATTCACGGGCAGTCGGATGGGAACGGCCAGGACTGTTTCCGGGTGGCGCTCAAAGCGGGACAGCGGGTGGTCTTCGACTGTCAGGCCCAGCGGACCGACTCGTCACTCGATGCGACGCTGATTCTGGCGGCGATGGATGGCCGGGTGCTGGCGACCAGCGGGGACTACTACGGGCGTGATCCGCTGATTGATTTTCCAGTGACGGCGGATGGCGAGTATGTCGTCACGGTGCATGATCTGTCGTACCGGGGCGGGTTTCCGTATCGGCTGCTGATCACGAATCGGCCGCATGTCGAGGCGGTGTTTCCCCGGGCGGTCCAGTCGGGACAGCGGGCGGAGCTTCAGTTTCTGGGCCGGAATCTGCCTGGAAGCGTTATCTCCAGTGCCGTGAACGATCCGCCGCTGGAAGAAGTTCGGGCGGCGATTGATGTGCCTACCGACCTGGGGGCGACCGGGCGGTTTTTGATGACGGATCTGCCGTGCGATCATAGTCCGCAGTCGTCGCAGGTGGCGTGGGTGCTGTCGGGTCTGCAGACGCGTGGTCCGGCGGAGTGGTCGAGCGTGCGGCCGGCGGCGCTCGTTGTGGTCGATCAGCAAGTTGTGATTGAGCGTGAACCGAATTCGACGCGCGAGCAGCCGCAGGCGATTGAACTGCCGGTGGTGGTGGCCGGTCGGTTCGATGGGCCGCGTGACGCCGACTGGTACACGTTCCAGGTCCCCGCGGATGGAAACTACTACGTGGATGTCTACTCGGAGCGGTTGGGAGCGCGGGCCGATCCTTATGTCGCGGTGTACGACGAGCAGGGCCAGGTGGTCGTCGAGCATGACGACTATGGCCACCGGGTGCGCAGCCTGGATGGGCATCTGCGCGACCCCTATGGCCAGGTGTCGCTCCAGAAGGCGAAGCGGTACCACCTGCTGGTTCAGGATCGGTACTCGCGGGGCGGGGCGCGGTACCAGTATGTGCTGTCTCTCTCGGCCGGGCTGCCTGATTTTCAGGTCAACGCGATGCTGGGGGGTGCCCCGGCGATCCGGGCGGGCGGCCAGGAGTTTATCGACGTCGTGCTCGACCAGCGTGGCGGGTTCAATTCCCCGGTGACGATTACGGCCGAGGGGTTGCCTGCAGGCGTGACGGCGCTTCCGTGCATCTTGCGGAGCACGATCCATGGACAGCTTGTGCTGCGGGCGGACCGGTCGGCCCCCGAGAGCGATACGTCGATCCGCCTGTGGGCGACTGGCGTGCACGAAGGACGCGAACTGCGCCGGGAAGTGAAGTTCGCGACGCTGGCAACGAACGGGAATGGCTGCCGGCCGATGCGGGACCTGGTTCTTTCGGTGCGGGGGACGGCGCCCTATGCGGTGCGGTTTGAGCCCGAGCAGGTGACGGTCGCCGCGGGGCAGAGTGTCGAAGTGCGGGTGGTGGCGGAGCGGCTGTGGCCCGAGTTCACGGGGCCAATTGACCTCGTGTCGCCGGGGGTGCCGGGGTTTTTGCAGATTGGGAATCAAACGATTCCGGCCGGGGCGACGGAGTTGCGGTTTCAGCTCACGGCCCAGGGGGGGATGCAGCCGGGTGAGTACACGACCGCGATCTGGGCGCAGGCGCAGGTGCCGTTCAGCAAAGCCCCGGAGAAGGACCCGCCGAAGAATACGCTGGTGGTGCTGCCGACGACCCCGGTGAGGGTGACGGTGCCCGAGGCGGAGAAGAAGTAGCGGGCGAGGGGCTTGGCAGAACGGGGCGCTGGGTTGCCTCCGGGCGCTCACGCTTCCGGCTCCCATGGGTGGATCGCGATTGCGGGGAGCCGGAAGCGTGAGCGCCCGGAGGCTCGACGATCGATCGACGAAAAAACACAGCGACCCGGCCCCAAAAAGGGGGCCGGGTCGCTGGTTGAGTTCTTGCGAACGCGGTTGCGCGGGGGAACGCTCACGCGTTCCGCTACGACGGATTGGTTAGCCGCGGGCGACGTAGCAGGCCCGGCCGGCGTCGCGGCATTCGCCGTCGCCGACGAGGCGGTCGTCCGGGCCAAAAATCCGCTGGGTGCGGCCGCACCAGAAGTTGCCGTCGCCGGCGACTTGCTCGTTCTGGCCGAGGCCCCAGTTCAGGTACATCCCTTTGCACTGAAGGCTTTTGCAGCGTTCGACGACAGCGGGCGGCGCGGCGAGAACCGGTAGCCCGTCGTGGCCAACCAGCTTCGCGAGCGTGGGGGAAACGACCGGAGTGATCGGGGTGGATTCCTGGCTCATGCGACACCTCCTTCGGTCGAAGTTTGCTCGGCCAGGCGGAGCAGAGCCCGCTTGACCGCCGTGCGGGCGATCTGAACCTTGTACTCGTTCTCGGACAGCGGCGTTGCAGGGGCGACCGCGAGATCGGCGACAGACGCCGCGCTCTCTTCGGTCAACCGCTGACCGACCAGAGCCTGGGCGGCGGAATGCGCGATCCAGGGCGTGGGGGCGACATGGCCCATCACGATCCGGGCCGAGCGAACCACACCCGATGACACCACGGCCGAGACCGACGCGGTCGCCATGGGCCAGTCGAGGCCTTCGGTCTGCAGCACTTCATAGGTGGCCGACCGTGTTTCGCCATCGGCCGGAATCTCGACATGCGAGATGAACTGGCCGGGCCGGAGCACGGTCGTCCCCTGGCGGTCGGTCTTCGGCGAAACGAAGAACGCTTCCACGGGCAGAAGGGTCACCTCGTCGGCCGACGGGCCAACGATCCGCAGCCGGGCACCCAGCGCAATGAGCGCCGGAGCAAACCGCGAGGCGCTGACGAACTTGGCCGGTCCGCGGTTGCCGAGAATCGCATGATGCTCGTTGCGGCCGGTCTCGACGAGCGATTCGCCATCGCGCATCGCCAGCAGCCCGTAACCCGAGCGGTAGTACCAGCAGTTCGGGGCCAGGCAAAGGTCGCCCGCGAGGGTTCCCATCGACTGGACCTGGATCGAGTGAATCCCGTCGATCACGGCATGCAGCGCCGCGAACCGCCCGGCCAGCAACGGGTGCCGGGCCAGCGTGTCGAGCGTGACGGCCGCACCGATGCGGACACCATCGAGCGTTTCGGTCACTTCGCCCAGCGAGGGAATCGACTTGAGGTCGACCAATCGGGCCGGGGCGACGAGATCGCGATTGAGGAGGTTAAACAGGTCAGTCCCGCCGGCGAGGACGGCGGTGTTGCCGTCATGCTCGGCGAGCAGCGTCGCGGCTTCGCCCTCGGTTGAGGGACGCGCGTATTCAAAGTGGTTCATTACGCCTTCGCTCCTTTCAGGGCGTCGAGGACGCGCTTGGGGGTGAGCGGAATCGTGGGGACCCGCACACCGGTGGCGTTATGGACGGCGTTGGAAATCGCGGCACCGGGGGCGATAACGGGCGGTTCGCCCAGGCCGACCACGCCGCGTTCGTATTCACTGTCGGGCTGGTACATGATCGCGACGAGTTCGCCGATATCGCCAATCCGCGACAGGGCGTAGTCCTTGAGGTTCGCGTTGATGTACCGGCCGGTCTTGTTGTCCATGAGCCGTTCTTCGGTGAGAGCATAGGCAACGCCCATGATCATCCCCCCGTAGACCTGACTCTTGGCGGTCATCTCGTCGAGGATCAGTCCGCAGTCCTGCACGCAGACGAACTTGTGGATGCGGATGACACCCGTTTCGGTATCGACCGAGAGGTCGACCATCTGCACGCCACCGACGGTGTCGGAGGTGAGGCCGTCTTTGGCGGGGCCCTGGCCCTGCACTTCGAGCGGCATCGGACCGAGCAGGCTGGCGGCCTGTTTCCAGGTGCAGACTTCCTTATCGCCCGACAAAATCTTCTCGCCCTTGGCGACGAGGCCATCGGCGGCGACTTTATACTTCTCGGCCACCTTGTCGAAGATCTGCCAGAGCGCGGTCTGCGCGGCCCGGCGATTCGCACCGGAAACTCCGCCCACCGTGATGCTGCCCCCCGAGGCGGCCGACTGCGGGTACTTGCTCGACCCGAGGTTGACCTTCACGGCCGACAGCGGCAGGCCAAACGTTTCGGCCAGCGTGATCGCGAGAATCGTCCGCGTTCCCGTGCCGATATCCTGGCTGCCCAGGAAGGTTTCGACCGAGCCATCCGGATGCACCTTGACGGTGCATTTGCAGGCCCCGGGACCGCCGCCCCACGTATGGATCGCCATTCCGAGACCGCGCTTGACCGGGCCTTTTTCGGGGGCCTTGCCGTGGGGATGCCACTTGGCTTTCCAGTCGATCGCCTGGGCGGCGATTTTCATCTGGTCGGCGTAGACGGCCTCTTTCCCGTTGGACACCTGCGGCAGGTTCTTGAGGAACAGGTCGTAACTGTCCATCCCGAGTTTGGCGGCCAGATCGTCGATCGGCATCATCGTTAGGGCGCACAGTTGCGGGTGGGGCGGAGCACGCCAGGCCCGGTTGGGGCCGACGTTGCACGCCAACCCGATCTGCGCGGCCCGCTGGTTCTCGAACTTGAAGACGTAGGGCAGCTTCGTCACATCGACGCCGCCACCACCCACGCCCGCGGTTCCCCAGTGGACACTGTCCCACGCGGTGATTTTGCCGTCGGCATCACCAGCGATCGTGATTTCCGCGAAGGCGCTGGGACGCGTCCCGCCGACTTTCAGTTCGGTCGCGCGGTCGAGCATCAGGCGGACCGGTTTGCCGGTCTTCTTGGAGAGTTCAGCACAGGCGACACCCCATTCGTCGGCCTGGAACTTCGAGCCGAACCCGCCGCCTTCGTAGTTGGCGGTGACGGTCACGTTGGCCGCATCAATTTCGAGAGCTTCGGCGAACTGCGAGCCGGTCCCCGAAACGTTCTGCGTCGAGAGGTGGACATCGAGCTTGTCGCCGTCCCACTGGCAGTGGGCACCGTGCGGTTCGAGGCACATGTGGCTGATCGTCACAATGCCGTACTTGCCCTTGTGGACCGCCTTGGCGGCCTTGATCGCCGCATCGACATCGCCGTCGTTCTTCTTGCCGAGTTCCTGCTTACGACCGGCTTTTTCGCCAGCGGCGAGGTCGGCTTCGTCAACGAACTGGTCGAGCTGTTCAATCTCGACGATAACGGCCTTCACACCATCTTTGGCGATATCGTCGCGATCGGCGGCAACGGCGACGATCAGTTCGCCGTCCCAGCGGACTTCGTCGTCGACATCTTTAAACAGATGGACCGCGCGGACGCCAGGGATCTTTTCGGCGGCCGAGGTGTCGATCTTCTTGATCTTGCCGTGGGCGAGCTGATCGCTTGTGAACAGGCGGCAGAAGAGGGTGCCGGGGGTGTTGATATCGGCGGTGTATTTGGCCTTGCCGGTGCACTTTTCGACCGCATCGATGCGGGGAATTTCCCGACCGATGAGGGTGGTGTCTTTCCGTGCGGGCCAGGCGAATTTGCGTTCTGCCATGGTCGATCAGCCTTCCTTTCCGTGACCGGCGCATTCGAGCGCCGCGGCCTGAACTCCGACGTACGTCCCACAGCGGCAGAGGTTGCCCCCCAGCCCCTTGAGAATCTGTTCGAGGTTCGCCTTGGGATTGGCTTCGAGGAACGCCTTCACCGCGACGACAAAGCCCGGCGTGCAGAAGCCGCACTGGGAGGCATCGTGCTTGACGAAGGCGGCGACGACCTGGTCGACATTCTGACCGGCGGTCAGGCCCTCGACCGTCGTGACCTTCTTGCCCTGGCACTCGACCGCGAGGCGGGCACAGGCGAAGACCGGCTTGCCATCGACGATGACGGTGCAGGCACCGCAGTTGGTGGTGTCGCAGACATGCTTGGCGCCGGTGAGGCTCAGGTCGTTGCGGAGCGCGTCGAGCAGGGTGACCCGCGGCTCGACCTTCAGGGCGTGGTCGGCCCCGTTGATGTTCAGCTTGATCTCCACCGCTTTGGCGGGGACGACGGTGGCCGGTTTGTCTTCGGCAACAGCGTCTTCCGCAGCAGTTGCGGCGGCCGTCGCGGCAATCGCGGCACCGGAACCCCTAAGAAAGTCGCGGCGATTGAAGCCGGAACGCGAAGTGTCGCCAGAAGCCGCGGCACCGGCCGACACGGCGGCGGGTCCTTCGCGGGGCGGCGACGCGGTGGGGGAATCCTCTCGCTCGAGCATCAGTCAATCCTCCTCGGGTGATCAGCCTCGGATGGTCGCGTTTGCATGTTTCTCATCGATGATGTGCGCGTCCTGCTCCATCCTGATTGGGAATCAGGGCGGAGTAACTTCCAAGGAGAACACCAGAGCCAGCGCGGCAGGCACTTGAACCGGGTTTCCTTCGAAGCGCGGGTTGGATTGTATCGGAGTCGATCTATGCCACAACCAAGCCACGGAAAATTGAAGATTCGGTGGGGTGATCGAGGCGCCCGTTGCCGGCTGGCAGGTGATGGCGTTTTGACGTCGTCACCGACCCTCGCAGGGTCAGTTTGTCAGGCCGAAGACGACCGCTTTGCGATTGCCTCAGGCGATGGGGGGCGTGGGGACGACTTCCCCGGACTGGAAGCCGCAGGTGCGATGGGTTCCGTCGCAGAACGGGCGCTTCGCGGAGACACCGCAGCGGCAGAGCGCGACGTTTTCTTTGCCGGTCAGGTCGTACTCGTTGCCGAGATGGTCAATCAGCTTGAAGGGGCCGGAAACGAGGAGTGGGCCGTTTTCACGAGTCTTGATGACAACGCCAGACATGGTATTGGATGCCTTTGAGACGAAGCGAAATGAGGAGAACTGAACCGGACCACCTCAATGGCCGCCGTTCCGCAGAGAATCGTAGTGCAACGGTTTGAGAAGTGCGCCGTCAGGCATTTTGGGTGCAAACCGCAGGGCGCCAGAGTGCGCTCACATCGGGACTGCTTCGACGGAGCGAGGTGTGCCTGGGCGGGAGCAGGCTTAATGCTGGGGGGGCGGGGAGACGACTCGGGGGCGTTCGGTGCGGACAACCAGGGCGTAGTAGGTGAGGCCCCCCAGGATGAGCAGGCTCCCGACGAGGGTTTCGCGCCAGTTTTGAAGCAGCATCGAGACGAGCACGCCGGCGGATCCGCCCAGATAGAGGAGTGGCGTCCAGGGGTAGCCCCACGTGCGATAGGGGCGGGGCAACTCCGGATGGGTGGCCCGCAACCGCAGGACCGCGGCGACGACGAGGGCGTAGAAGACGAGGCCACCGAAGATCGCGAAGTTGGTCAGCTTGTCGAACGGAGCGTCGGCCGACTCGTTCTCGGCGAGGGGCACCTGAAACGCACCGACGATAAGGACGGTTGTCCAGACGGCCTGCAGGACGATCGCGTTGGCCGGGGTTTTGAACTGGGGATGGACCTGGGCGAACACTCCCGGCAGCACGCCATCGCGGGCCATCGCGAAGTAGATGCGTGGCCCGCACAGGAGGTTTCCGTTTGTGGCACCCAGCGTGGAGCACATGATCCCCAGGGCCGAGAGATGACTGCCCCACGGTCCGAACACGGCGTGACAGACATCGGCCGCGATTCCCGAGGACGCCTGCATCGCGGGGATTGAGAGCGTGAGGTGGTAGCTCACATTGACCAGCAGATAGACCACAATCACCAGGCCCACACCGAGGATCAGCGCGCGGGGGACGTTTCTTGATGGGTCGCGAATCTCTTCGGTGACGGGGGCGACGTTGATCCAGCCGTCGTAAGGCCAGAGGACGGCCATGGCTCCGGTGCCCATCGCGGCCCAGAAGGTGAGGCCCGTCTTGGAGGTCCAGATCGGGTCGAGGTTGGCCGTGTCAATTCGCCCGAGGAACGCGGGGAGCACGATCAGGAGCCCGAGGAACCCGAGTTTGAGGCCGGTGGTGACAATTTGAATCAGACTGCCGCCCTTGGTCGCGACATAGTTGACGGCGGAAAGGCCGAGCACGATCGCGATACTGAGCACCATCTGCGACATGCGATCGAGGGGGACGACTTCGGAGAAGGCGAGGACGCTGGCGGTGGAGAGCGCGCCGAGCGAGGCGGTGCGGATGATCCAGAACTCGCCCCAACCCCAGAGAAACGCGGCGAGTCGGCCGTAGGCTGCCTGCAGATAGACGTATGGCCCACCGGCGTGTGGGAGCATCCCCGCGAGTTCGGCCAGTGAGAGCGTCGCGCAGAGCGTGTGAATCCCGACCAGCACCCAGAGGAGCATGATCGGCCCGAAGGCGCCGACGTCTCGGGCGAGGGTGGCCGCCTTGAAGAAGACGCCCGAACCGATGATCCCGCCGACCACGAGGGCAACCGCATCCCACAGCCCCAGCGAACGCGGCAGGTCGCCAAAGGGTGTGGACGAGCCGTTGTGCGGAAGTTGGATTGAGGTGGACGCGGTCCCGGAAACAGGCGATGTCAAGACGTGGGCCTCGTTGGAAAGGTGTGGGCCGGGATCGACCAAGAATGTGGTCTGGCACGCCTGCGGATGACGTATCGACGGGCATCATGGCGGGTGCGGGGTGAATGGAAAAGGGCTGGCTTCCGGAGTGAACGTTTCCGGGTGCGAGACGTGGTTTGTGGTTGGGGCGATTCCTGTTGGCACAGGGGCGGCTCGCCTGAGAAGGGGCAGGGGTTCGCTCCCGTCTCGTGGACGGGGAGATTACAATGTCGTGCCCGAAAGCGGGGGTTCCTGGTCACGAGCTGTTTTGAAGGCGAATTTCGACATGAGTCAGCAGTACATCTTCCAGATGGAAGGCGTCACGAAGATCATCGACCAGAAGTCGATTTTGTCGGACATCTGGCTGTCGTTCTATCCCGGTGCCAAGATCGGGGTGTTGGGGATCAACGGGTCGGGAAAGTCGACCCTGCTGCGGATCATGGCCGGTGAAGACAAAGACTTCATGGGCACCGCCAAGCCGATGAAGGGGATCAATATCGGCTATTTCCCGCAGGAGCCCCGGCTGAACCCCGAGGCGACGGTGGCCGAGTGCATCGAAGAAGGTGTGGCGGTCTCTCGCGCGGTGCTCGAAGACTACAACAACCTCAACATGAAGCTCGGGGAAGAGCTGACGCCCGAGGCGATGGAAGACGTTCTCGCCAAGCTGTCGCGGGTGCAGGATCAGATCGACGCGGGGAATCTGTGGGAGTTGGACCGCACGGTGGAACTCGCGGCCGATGCCATGCGATTGCCGCCTCCGGATGCGCTGGTGAAGCATCTTTCCGGGGGTGAAAAGCGGCGGGTGGCACTCTGCCAGTTGCTGCTAAAGAACCCGGACATGCTGCTGCTCGATGAGCCGACCAACCATCTCGATGCGGAATCGGTGGATTGGCTGGAGCATTTCCTGGGGAACTTCAAGGGAACAGTCGTCGCAGTGACGCACGACCGGTACTTCCTCGACAACGTGGCGGGTTGGATTCTGGAACTCGACCGGGGCCGGGGGATTCCATACGAGGGGAACTACACCTCGTGGCTGGAGCAGAAGCAGGGTCGGCTGGCGCTGGAAGAGAAGCAGGAGTCGAAGCGTCAGAAGACACTCAAGAAAGAACTCGAGTGGGTGCGGATGTCGCCCAAGGCGCGTGAGACGAAGAACAAGGCCCGCCTGGCCCGTTACGAGCAGATGGCCGCGCAGCAGTACGACGCCCGCGAAGACGCTCCCGATATTCAGATTCCGACGAGCCGTCCGCTGGGGGAACTGGTCGTCGAAGCGAAGGGGCTGTCGAAGTCGTTCGGAGATCGGCTGCTGTTCGAGAACATGGAGTTCCGGCTGCCGCGCGGCGGGATTGTCGGGATTATTGGCCCGAACGGAGCCGGGAAGACGACGCTGTTCAAGCTGATTCTCGGGCAGGAGAAGCCCGATTCGGGGACGCTGCGGATTGGCGATTCGGTGATCCTGTCCTACGTCGACCAGAGCCGGGATGCACTCAACCCGAAGAAGTCGGTGTACGAGGAAATCTCGGGCGGGCTGGACCAGCTCGATGTGGGCGGCGTGCGGATTCATGCACGGAGCTACTGCGGCCGGTTCAACTTCAAAGGGCCCGACCAGCAGAAGCTGGTGGGTCAGCTTTCCGGGGGGGAACGGAACCGGGTCCACCTGGCGAAAATGCTGCGGTCGGGCGGGAATCTGATTCTGCTCGATGAACCGACGAACGACCTGGATGTCGAGACGTTGCGGTCGCTCGAAGAGGGTCTCGCGGATTTTGGGGGCTGCGCGGTGGTGATTAGCCACGATCGCTGGTTCCTCGACCGGTTGGCGACTCACATTCTGGCGTTTGAAGGCGACAGTGAGGTCTATTGGTCGGAAGGCAACTACCAGACCTACATCGACAACTACAAGAAGCGGAAGGGCGTGGCGGCCGACCAGCCGCACCGCGTCAACTATCGGACGTTGCCGAAAACCTGAGTGCTCCGCTCATTGTGAGCCCTGCGCGTTTGGCGGGGATGTGGAGGGAGCGGAGCAAGTCAAAAGTCAAAAGTCAAAAGTCAAAAGTCAAAAGTCAAAAGTGGTGGTTGGCGGAGTCGTGTTCGCGCGGGGGATGGCTGGGAGAGCGTGTTCGGGGTGGCCTCCGGGCGCTTACGCTTCCGGCTCCCTTGGGTTTCTGTGGGTCGTGAGAAGGTAGTTTGTCGCGCGATGACTCCTTACGACCAGAATGCGACGGCCTGGAATCGCCTGTGCGAAAGTGGCAGCGTGTTTGCCAAGGTCGCGTCGGATGAGGAGTGCCGCACCCCGCTGCAGACGCTGGACAGCCGGGGCTGGCTGCCCGTGTCGGTGGCGGGCCTCGATGTCCTTTGTCTGGCGGCGGGAGGGGGTTGGCAGTCGATCCTGTACGCCGTGGCCGGGGCGCGGGTGACGGTGGTCGACTTGAGCGCGTCGATGCTGCGGCAGGACCTTGACGAAGCCCGCAAGCGAGGCGTGCATGTCCGGGCGATCGAAGCCTCGATGGACCGGCTGGACCAGCTCGAGGCCGAGTCGTTCGACATCGTCCATCAACCAGTCAGCACTTGCTATGTGCCGGATATCTGCGCGGTGTACGCCGAGGTGGCGAGGGTGCTGCGCAGTGGGGGCGTGTACATCTCGCAGCACAAACAGCCGACCAGTTTGCAGATCGTGGGGCGCGACGCGGCGGATCGATACGTGGTGGGAACCCGGTACTATCGCAGCGGCCCGTTGCCTCTCACGACCGACCGGTCGTATCGCGAGGAGGGGACCCAGGAGTTCCTGCACCGCTGGGAGGACCTGGTGGGCGGACTGTGCCGATCGGGTTTTGTCGTGGAAGACCTGCGGGAACCGTATCGCGGCGATGAGTCGGCCGAGCCGGGGCACTACAAGCACCGGGGGCTGTTTACTCCGCCGTACGTGCGGTTGAAGGCGCGGCGATTGGCACGGACGGGGACGTCGCGTCCGGTGCTTTGGACGCCGTAGGGCGATTCCAACGCCCCCTGACAGGGTCGGCTCGCCTGGTCTGGTAACGGGCGTCGCGATAGTCCTGCGGGTGGCGAATTGGGTTGCGGTGGCGTGGCCTGTGTGACAGGCTGGAGGTTTCTACTCGAACTTGTCAGTTCGTGACGGGATCGGATGGGGCGCGAACTCCGCGGCGGCCAGCATGTCGAATTCCTTAGCGATGAGTCCCGCAGCCCGCCCGGTGGCGACCTGTGTCTTGGCGGGTCTGCTCCTGTTGGGGGTTACCCTCACGCGGAATCGCGTCTTTAGCGATCCGCCCGCGGACGCCGTTGTGCTGGAACAGCGTGACGGCCGGACGTGGTATCGCGGCAACATGCACACGCACACGCACTGGAGCGACGGGGACGACTACCCCGAAATGGTGGCGCTCTGGTATCGCGATCATGGCTACAACTTTCTGGTGATGACCGACCACAACGTGATGCAGGTCGGCAAACGCTGGGTCGATTTGGCCCGCACCAAAGGGGGCGACGAGGCCTATAACAAGCTGAAGCAGCGGTTTCCCGGGGACTGGGTGGAAACCCGTCAGCGCGATGCTGGCAAGACCGAGATTCGCCTGAAGACGCTCGATGAGATCGAGCCCCGGGTCTCGCTGCCGGGGTCGTTTCTGCTCGTCCACGGGGAGGAGATCAGCGATCACTTCGAAAAGTTGCCGCTGCATCTCAATGCGATGAATCTGTCGCAGGTGATTCTGCCGCATGGCGGGAAGACACTAATCGAGGCGATCCAGGCCGACATCGATGCGGTGATGGACCAGCGAGCGCGTACGGGGCGACCGATGATCGTGCACATCAATCATCCCAACTTCGGATTCGCGATTCGGGCGGAAGACCTGATGCGGATTCGCGGCTCGCAGTTCTTCGAGGTCTACAACGGGCATCCCGGCGTCTATAACGAAGGGACTAAGGTCTATCCCGGAACAGAACGGCTGTGGGATATCTGTCTGGCCAGGCGGTTAACCGATCTGCGTCTGCCGCTTTTGTATGGGCTGGCTGTCGACGATGGCCACGCCTATCACTCGATTCCCAGCCGCGCCAGCGAGCCGGGCCGAGGGTGGGTCATGGTGCTTGCGGACGAATTGACGCCCGATGCCCTGATCGAGTCGCTCGAGGCAGGGCGGTTTTATTCGTCGTCGGGAGTGACGTTGAACCGGATCACGTCGTCGGCCCGCAGGCTGGAAGTCCAGATCGCGGCGGAGGAAGGCGTCACCTACAAAACGCAGTTTATCGGGACCCACCGCGGATTCGATCGGGCGACGAAAGCCACCCCATTGGAAAAGGGAAAGCCGCTGCATGTCACGGAGACGCATAGCCCGGATATCGGTGCGATCCTGAAGACGGTTGAAGGCCCCGAGGCGGCGTACGACTTTGCCAGCGACCTGCTTTATGTTCGCGCGGTGGTCACGTCGTCACGACGCCATCCCAACCCGAGCAGCCCGGGCGAGTTCGAGCGGGCGTGGATTCAGCCCGTGACCGGCCCGGCGGCGGTTGACCCCGAGTAGAACGCCAATCGCGGTAGAGGTTCACCGCGCGAGTTTCTGCGGGAGTTTTCCGCTGGAGTTGTCCGCGGGAGTTGTCTGGCGAGCCGACCTTGTGAGGGGTCGGTGGTTTTCCCGCATGTCAGCGGGGAACGCTTGTCCTCCGGGCGCTAACTCTTCCGGCTCCTCAGGTTATGACAGTTGCTTAGTCAGGGGTGTCTCGCACCCGATTCGGGGCGGGGGGTGGGACCGGTCTTTTCGGATCGGGTGGCATCTGAGACACTTTCCGGAACGGGACGCGACCCGATCCGGGTCGCTGCAGCGAGCAACTGACCTTCAACGCCGACGAGGAGCGCCTGGCGTGCAAAGTTTGGCAACGGATTTTGCCCAGGACGGCACGGCCCCGAAGAGCGATCGGGCGGCATCGGCTATTGTCGCGAGCACGTCATCTCTTGCGGGCGGCGTCGCTCGGTTGCAGGGTCGGCTGCGGGTGCCGCATGACCTGCGGCGTTCCGTGCTGGTGCGCGTGCAGCCGATCAATGCCACGGGACAGGCGATCGGAACGGTCGTCCAGTGTGGTCCCGTCCCCGCGAACCAGTGGACGACGTTTCGGTGGGTGCTCACGCCTCCGGCCGGAACAACGGCGGTCGAGTTGAGCGTTGTGGAATCGACGGATCCGGTGCAGTTGCAGCGAGTCACGTTGCGACGGGAATCGCGGATCGCGCGGCTGGCCCGGGTTACAGAGCGGGCGGCGCGGCTGTTGCTGAAATCTCCCGGTGGGCTGCTGGCCGATGTCGAGCGGTTGCTCGGGAAGAAGGCGGTTGCGGCGAATGCTCCGGCGGGTGCTCTGGCGCCCGATGGGATCGCCCAGTGTCGCCCCCTGGCCTGCCGGGTCAGAACGCAACCCCCGGCGGTCAATGTGCTGGTTCCCTCACTGCGGAAGGAGCATCTTTCGGGAGGGCCCAACACGGCGCTCAACCTGGCCGTGCGACTGGCGGCGCGAGGCGTTCCCGTGCGCTTCCTGTCGACGGACTGGCCGGCCGAAGAGGATACGGCGTGGCTGGACCAGCACCTGTGTGAATTGGCGGGCCTTTCGGAAGTCCCTGGAACGATCGTCTGGGCGAATGCTCATGATGCGGGGCGACCGGTCGACGTGGGGGACCGCGACGTGTTTCTCGCGACGGCGTGGTGGACGGCTCAGCAGGTTCGGCCGACGCTGCTGGCGGCACCTCAATCGCGGCTCTGGTATCTGATTCAGGATTTCGAGCCGGGGCTGTATGCCTGGTCGACCCAGGCGGCGCTGGCGGCGGAGACGTACACGTGGCCTGCGCTCTCGATCTTCTGCGGTCATCTGCTGCGGGATCATTTTCGACAGCAGCAGGTGGGGCCGTTCGCCGCGTCTTGCGAAGCAAGCCATCTCGTGTTCGAGCCGGCCCTTGATCGGCGACTGTTTCATACGCAACCGCTCCATACGCAACCGCGCGAGGGGAATCGTCCCCGTCGGCTGGTCTTCTACGCTCGTCCGTCGGCCCCTCGAAATCTGTACGAACTGGGGCTGGTCGCACTGCGCCGGGCCGTGGATCGCGGGGCGTTTCGATCGGACTGGGAACTCTGGTTCATCGGGGAAGCGATTTCTCCCATTGATCTGGGGCAGGGCGTGACGATTCGTCCGGCGCCGTGGATGGACTATGCGGGGTACGCGGAGTTTTTGCGGGGGAGTGATCTGGGACTGTCGCTGATGCTCTCGCCGCACCCGTCTTACCCACCGCTCGAACTGGCCGCCTGCGGGGCCGAGGTGGTGACGAACAGCTATGGTGTGAAGACGGCGGCCCGCCTGCGAGAACTGGCACCGCGGTTGCGTGCGGTTCCGCCCGAGATCGATGCCATCACAACAGAATTGCTCGCGGCGGCCGCGGCGGTCGAACAGCGAACTCAAGCGACGGTTGGCACGTCGTCTACGCCGCAGGCACCGCAATTGACTGGCCTCGTCCCCGGCGATTGGGAGACTTCCTTCGCGCCAGTCCTTGCCGCGCTCCTGGATGACTGGCGACAACAGACCGGAACGAAACTCCCTGCCCGAGCCGCCTGACGTTCACAAACCGACGACCTCGACTGATTGCTATACGGATTGCCGGAATACCCGATCGATAGGCCGACTGGAAACACTTCTGTGGGAATGCTGCACC
>JAIXZD010000494.1 GCA_027489895.1 Planctomycetaceae bacterium | reverse complement strand
GGTGTGCGTCGCGTTCTTTCTGCCGTTGGTCAAGCTGGTGAATGATCTGTCATGAACCGAGAACGAGTTGAGCCGGTGTTGATTGCTGGGCACGCGGATTTTTCCCGCGCGGACGCTACTAGCGCGGTGCCGTCACGAGGCAGAGGAAGGCACCATCAGGGGAGGCGGCGGGGGATCCTGCTGTTGGAACTGGTGGTGGCGGCGGGAATGCTCGGGGTGTTGATCGTGGCGGTGGTGCCGATCGTCCGCGCGGTCGGATTGCAGCGGCGGCTGATCGAGCAGCAGGCGCTGGCGCTGGCGGAGGTGAACGCGCTATTGGAACAGGCTCGGATTGGTGGGAAGGGTGGGTTGCCGGGAGAGCTGTCGGAGGGGGTGAGGGCGCGGCTGCCGGGCGCGCGGCTGGTGGTTGAGTCGCGAGGGCGAGACGGCGCGGAGGGGGCGAGCGGGGAATGGCTGGGGGTGGCGATTGAGTGGACGCCTGCGGCGGCGGTGCGAGCGCAGCGGGTGGGTCAGGTGGCGTGGGTGGTTGGGGAGGGGACGCCATGACGCGAGGACAAGCGGGACAACGACTAGGACGCCGTCGGGCAGGACGCGGGCTGGCAGGCTGCGGGCGGGGCGGGAAAACGCTGATCGAGATGCTGGTGATCATCTCGCTGTTTGCGACGCTGCTTGCGCCGTGTCTGGCCGTGATTCGGACGTTGCTGCAGACGCAGCGGTCGGCCGAGGCGCTGTTGGAGATTTCGCGGACGGTGGGGGAGTTGGGGCGGCAGTGGGCTCGCGATGCGCATGGAGCGCGGTCGGTGAAAAGTGATGCCCGCGCGGCGGCCGCGGAAGAGCCCGGAACGGCGCGGGGTGCGACGCGGGTAGAGCTGGTCTCGGCGGAGGGGGTGGTGACGGCGTACGACTGGTCGAGCGGGGAGCTGGTTCGCACGGTCGGTGGGAAGCAGCGGCGCGAGTTTGCGTTCACGGCGGGGACGCGGTTTGCGGTGCGGATCGAGGCGGGGCGATTGGTGGAGCTGTTGGTCGAGGTGCCCGCGGAGCGACGGCAGGTGAATGGGGAGGTCATTGGCGGGAGCGGGGCGGAGGGACGGCCGGCGAACTTGCCGGTGGTGCCTTATCGGGTTGTGGGGCGGATGGTGGAGGGGGAAGGCAAAGGGCAAAGGGAAAAAGGAAAAGGGGAGGAGTCAGGCGGGGCCTGACCGGTTTTGGGGTGGGAGGGTTGGGAGTTGGGGGTCGCGGGTGGGGTTGGGCGCTGGGGGAAGCCTCACGGCTTCCGCTACGAATAGGTGGGAGCGGACGAAACATGGGTGTGGGGGGGGAGGTTGCGATGCGAGTGAGAGCGGGTGGGGGTTGGGTGCGGTTGGGTCGGCGGCGGGGGTTTCTGCTGATCGTGGTGCTGATGGGGCTCCTGGTGATGTCGGCCACGGTGGCGAGCGTGGTACGCACTTCGTGGAGCGGCACGCGGCAGGCGCAGTGGGAGCAGGCGGCGTGGCAGGCGGAGTGGCTGCTGGAGGCGGGGGCGGATTTTTCTCGCGCGGCGGTGCAGGCGGACTCGACGTGGGAGGGAGCGACGTGGCGCGTGCCAGGGACGGTGCTGGCGGGTGGGGAGGGGGAGGTGGTGGCGCGGGTGAAGGTGGTGGGTGAACGGCGGGTTGTCGTGCTGCGGGCGCGGTATCCGGTGGGCGGAGCGCGGGCGGTGACGCGGGAGGTGGAGGTCGGGGTGGAGTAGCGGGGAGGGAGGCTCACCACCAAGGCACTAAGGCACCAAGGGAAGAGGAGGTGGGGGAGGGTCGAGGTGGTGGGGCTCGTTCACACGAAGACGCAAAGACGCGAAGGAAAGGCAGGTGCTGTTGGGGAGGGCGGTGTGGACCAGCGCGGGGCGGTGGGCAAAGGGATTCACCACCAAGGCACCAAGGGAAGAAGTGGCGGGGGAAGGGTTGAGCGGAGGGGCGGTTGGATCTGTGGGTGCCGAGCGGGATTGGATTGGGATGGTCCGGGTGGGGAGAGTCGACCGGAGAGACGCTTGAATTTGTCTTTCCTTGGTGGCTTGGTGTCTTGGTGGTTCACAAACCTTATGGGTTTTTGGGTGAGGAGTGCGGGTGATGAGCGCGACAGGGCGGAGCAGAGTGGGGTATGGGCGTGGGCGGGGGTTTACGCTGATTGAGCTGCTGGTGGTGATTGCGATTATTGCGATTTTGATTGCGCTACTATTGCCGGCGGTGCAGCAGGCGCGGGAGGCGGCGCGGCGGACGCAGTGTCGGAACAATGTGGCGCAGATTGGGTTGGCGCTGCACAACTATGAGTTGGCGTTCACGGTGTTTCCGCCGGGGACGGTCAATGCGACGGGTCCGATCACGGTGGGGCCGGGGGTGACGGAGCCTGGTCCGCTGCCTGTGCCGCCTGCTGGGCCAGAGGGGGCCGGGGAAGGGGGCGCTGGGGCTGAGGGAGGGGCGGCTGTCGGGCCGGAGGTGGCGCCGGAGAAGGTGTCGGTGGAGGAGTTGATGGGGGGGGAAGAGGGTCCGGTGGGGACGCCGCCGACGGGGTATCACGTGTCGTGGCTGGTGCAGATTCTGCCGCAGGTGGATCGGCAGATTGTTTACAAGCGGTTCGACTTCACGAAGGGGGTGTATGTCGAGCCGAACCTGGCGATGGCGAAGGTCGCGATCTCGACGTACCAGTGTCCGAGCGATCCGGAGGGGTATGCCGGGGACGAGGGGGGAAAGCCGTCAAGCTATACCGGGGTCTATTCGCACGAGCGGGCGGCGATTGATGTGGGGACGACGGGGGTGTTCACGCTGAACAGTTCGACGCGGAGCGAGGCTATCGAGGATGGGTTGAGCCTGACGCTGTTTGTGGCGGAGAAGAGGAACGCGCAGACAGATCTGGCGTGGAGTTCGGGGACGCTGGCGACGTTAAGGGCGGCGACGGGGATCAATAAGTTGCCGGGTGAACGGTTCCGGGTGGAGGTCGTGGTGCCTGGGGGCGAGCCGGTGGAGCCGAACGATGGGTTCTCGTCGTACCATGTGGGCGGGGGGCATTTTCTGTTGGGGGATGGGGCGGTGCGGTTCATCAGCCAGAACGTGAACGCGCTGGTGCTGTCGTCGCTGGCGCACAAGGCGGACGGCGGGCCGCTGGAAGATTTTTAGTGCGCGGCGTCGTTGTGAGTCACCACCAAGGCACGAAGGCACCAAGGGAGGTGGGGGAAGGTCGAGCCCCAACAGCTCGACTCTCCCTCGCCTGCGTTTTCCTTGGTGTCTTAGTGCCTTGGTGGTGAATGAGCGTCGGTGGGCTGGTCAGGGGGTGAGGGGGCGCTGGGCGAGGAGGACGCGGAGGTCGCCGGCGGTGTCTTTGGCGGAGCGGATGTGGCGGTAGGCCTGTTCCTGGAGGAGGCCTGTGACGGCGGGGCCCTGGTGGGGGTCGATCTCGAGGAGGAGCCAGCCTTCGGGGGCGAGGAAGGGGATGGCGAGGGGGATGAGGCGGGCGATGAGGGAGAGGCCTTTGGGGCCGCCGCGGAGGGCGAGGTGCGGCTCGTGGAGGCGGACGTCGGGGTCGAGGCCATCCATCTCTTCGTCGGCGATGTAGGGGAGGTTGGCGGCGATCACGTCGAACAGGGCGCCTGCGGGCAGGCTGTCGACGAGGTTGCCTTCGAGGAAGGTGAGGCGGGCGTCGACCCCATTGGACTTCGCATTTTTGCGGGCGATGGCGAGGGCGGCGGGGGAGAGGTCGATGGCGACGACCTCGGCCTTAGGGACCTGTTTCGCGAAGGTGATGGCGATGCAGCCTGAGCCTGTGCCAATATCGAGCAGCCTGGGGGCGGGGAGTTCCCGGAGCAGTTTGAGGGCTTCGACGACGAGGGTTTCGGTGTCGGGCCTGGGGATAAGGACGTCGCGCGTCACCTCGAACTTGAGGCTGAAGAACTCGCGGTAGCCAATGAGGTAGGCGACGGGCTCGTGGGCGGCGCGGCGCTTGACGAGGTCGCGCATCTGGGTGCGCTGGGCTTCGGTGACCGGTTCGCTGAACTGGACGTAGAGCTGGATGCGGGGGCAGGCGCGGCAGTGGGCGAGGAGGAGTTCGGCGTCGAGGCGGGGGGTGTCGCTGCCGTGCTTTTTGAGGTGCTGGGTGGTCCAGTCGAGGATTTTTCCCACGGTCCAAGTCTCGGGGGCGGGGCTGTTCGGTGATGCGCCGTGGTCGGGTGCGGCGTTGCCAGTCATGGTTGCGTCCCTTCGTCGTGAGGCGGTCCGTCGATTTGGGGCGGATTGTAGCAGGGAGGGGAGGGGGGCTGGGCAGGTTGCAGGTCAAATGGAGGAGTCGAGTGATTGATGGGGAGGTTTTTGGTGGTTGGGGGTGGGGGAAGCGTCACCGCTTCCGCTACGTTGGGTGGGGGGCTTAGATTGGGGGCTTGTGGTGTGAGCTTTGAGGCGGTGTCATGAGGGTTGTGGGATTGGGGGCGGATTGTGGCCAAGGCGTGGGGTGGACGATTTGAGGGGCAGACTGATCCGCGGGTGGAGCGGTTCACCGAGTCGATCAGTTTTGATTCGCGGCTGGCGGAGGTCGACGTGCGCGGGTCGCAGGCCCATGCGCGGATGCTCTGTACGGTCGGGCTGCTGACGGAGGCGGAGCGCGACGCGATTGTTGCGGGTCTCGAGGCGATTCTGGCGGAGATCCGGGCGGGGCAGATGGCGTTCCGGACGGAGCTGGAAGATATCCACATGCATATCGAGTCGGCGCTCATCACGCGGCTCGGGGATGTGGGGCGGAAGCTGCATACGGGGCGCAGCCGGAACGACCAGGTGGCGACGGACCTCAAGCTGTGGGTGCGAGGGGCGATTGAGACGGTCGATGGGCTGTTGGCCGAGGTGCAGCGGGCGTTTGTGTCGCGCGGGCGGGAGGACCTGGATGTCGTGCTGCCGGGCTATACGCATCTGCAGAGAGCGCAGCCTGTGGTGGCAACGCATTACTGGCTGGCGTATTGCGAGAAGTTTCAGCGGGACCGGGAGCGGCTGGCGGATTGTTTGAAGCGGGTCAATGTGTCGCCGCTCGGGGCGGCGGCGTTGGCGGGGTCGTCGCTGCCGATCGATCGATTCGAGACGGCCCGGCTGCTGGGGTTCTCGCATCCGGCGGCGAACAGTCTGGATGTGTCGAGCGATCGAGACTTCATCGCCGAGTTTGTGTTTGACTTGGCGCTGGTGGCCGCGCATCTGAGTACGTGGGCGGAGGAGTGGATTCTGTGGTGTACGACGGAGTTTGGGGTGCTCAAGCTGCCGGACGCGTATACGACGGGGTCGTCGATCATGCCGCAGAAGCGGAACCCGGACACGCTCGAACTGACGCGAGGGAAGGCGGCGCGGATTATGGCCGCGGTGCCGCAGATTCTGTTCCTCGTGAAGAACCTGCCGCTGGCGTACAACCGCGACCTGCAGG
>JAIXZD010000532.1 GCA_027489895.1 Planctomycetaceae bacterium | reverse complement strand
GACGATGGCGGCGTCATCAACGGAATCAAGCTGCGTCAGAACGAGACGGAACTCGTGCTGCGAAATGGTGAGGACCAGGAGATTGCGATTCCTGTCGGACGGATTGAAGAGCAGGCACCCGGGAAATCACTGATGCCCGCAGGGCTGATCGATAACCTCACGGATGCGGAACTGGTCGACCTGGTCCGGTTCCTGTCGGAACTGGGCAAGGTCGGGGCCTACGCACCGAGCACCAAGCGAATCGCCCGGCGCTGGCAAATCTGGACCCCCTCGCCCGAGGCCCAGAAAAAGCGGTTTGATGGCGTGACGCCCAAAGTGTTTCTGGCCGACGAGCGGTTTGGCTGGACGGCCGCGTACACGCGTGTCTCCGGAGAACTGCCCGTCTGGGAGCAGGCCTCGCAGCATACGATGCTGATGCAACGGGTGCTGACGCTGGCTCGGGCACAGGTGGTCGTCAAGCAAGCCGGCCCGGTCCGGTTGGCCATTGAGGGGACGAATCTGAAAAAACTGGCTGTGGTCATCGAGGGGCGCGAGTCGGTTTTCAGTGACGTTAGCAGCCCGACGGTCGATCTCGATCTCCCGGTGGGCACGCACTGGATTCTGATCGCGATCGAACGTGAGAGCCCCCAGCAGACGTTGCGGGTCGAGATGTTGGATGTCCCCGGCAGTACGGCCCAGGTGGAGTGGGTGTCTGGGAAGTAGCGGGAGGGCTTTTGATGGCTTGGTGGGTGGGGTCGTCGATGCCTCCGGGCGCTGACGCTTCCAACTCCCTTGGGGTTTTGTGTGATTGAGTTGGCGGGTGTGAGACGATTTCTGGTGGGGAGTGGTGGTCTGCATGCCTGCGTTGGTGCCGTATCCGTTTCTGTTCAAGTATGCCCTGCCGGTGAATTCCCTGAAGCCGGACGCGGGGGCGGACGAGCGGATCCCGAGTCTGACGGCGGCGCATGAGTTGCCGTTTCTGGGAGCACTCGAGGGGCGCAAGCCATTTGCCACTCTGTTCGCCGGGTGGAACGATTTGGGACTCGCACTGGCGGTGGAAGTGGCGGGAAAGAAGCGGCCACCCGCGGCGAACGTGACTCGCCCGGAGTTTGCCGATGGGCTGCACCTCTGGATTGATACCCGGAACACGCAAAACATCCATCGGGCCGGGCGGTTTTGTCACCGGTTCGTCCTCGCGCCAACCGGGGGCGGCCGTAAGCAAGAATCGCCCTTCGCGGTGAGTCTACTGATCCCTCGTGCCCGCGAAGATGCACCCAAAGACCTGGCCGACCACATCCGCGTTCGGTCCGAACCGCTCAAAACCGGATATCGGCTGGAGGCCTGGCTGCCTGCCGCGTCGCTGCATGGGTTCGATCCGACGACGTTTACCCGGCTGGGCTTCTATGCGGTGATTCACGATGGCGACCACGGGACGATCCAGCCTCTGACCGTCGGCCCAGAATTTCCGTTTGATGGCGACCCGAGCTTGTGGTCGACCCTGGAACTCGTTCGCGACTGACTGGCACCGCGGACTTTTTGGTGTTCTGTCGTGCTGGGGGCGGGGGAAGCGGGGATTGCCTCCGGGCGCTCACGCTTCCGGCTCCCTGGATTGTGTGGGAGTCGCGGCACGCGGGGCTGCGTTTGACGACGGGAATCTGGTGCCCATCGCTTGCGCGTTTGAGGTGTGGTCGCGATACTGAGACCTTGGTTTCGTCACGGTTCAGATTGGTCTCGATATGTCACAGGTTGTGAAAACCCCAAGCGTCCGGACCATGACGGCGCCGGCCCCGCGACCGGCGAGTCTGGCCGTTGATCGGGTGGCTCATGGCGATTGCGTCAAAAATCTCGCACAACTGCCCGCCGGGTGCGTCGACCTCGTATTTGCCGATCCACCGTTCAACATCGGCTACGAATACGACGTCTATGAAGACCGCCTGGAACGCGAGCAGTACCTGGACTGGTCGCGGGAATGGATGAGCGGCGTCCATCGGGCGCTCAAGCCCACGGGGACATTCTGGCTCGCGATTGGGGACGAGTACGCGGCCGAACTCAAACTGCTGGCGCAGGACATCGGGTTTGTCTCCCGCAGCTGGGTCGTCTGGTACTACACGTTTGGAGTGAACTGCAAGCAGAAGTTCACACGTTCGCATGCCCACCTGTTTTACTTCGTGAAAGATGCGAAGGAGTTCACGTTTCGCTGGGAAGAGCCCGAGAACCGGATCCCCTCCGCGAGGCAACTTGTGTACGGAGACAAACGGGCCAACCCGAAAGGCCGGCTACCGGACGACACCTGGATTCTGAGGCCCCAGGA
Organism: Planctomycetaceae bacterium; assembly: GCA_027489895.1. Taxonomy (GTDB): domain Bacteria; phylum Planctomycetota; class Planctomycetia; order Planctomycetales; family Planctomycetaceae; genus JAIXZD01. Next base: position 2,485 of record JAIXZD010000532.1, on the reverse strand, counting down.
CCTGGGCGACTGCTTTACCTCGGCGGAAGATACGTGGTACCTGCCGCGCGTGGCGGGCACGTTCAAGGAGCGGGCGGGATTCCATGGCTGCCAGATGCCGGAGCAGTTGCTGGGGCGAATCATCAAGTACTGCTCGAATCCGGGGGACCTCGTCCTCGACCCGTTCTCGGGGAGTGCCTCGACGTTGGTCGTCGCCCGCAAACTGGGACGCAGCCAGTTGGGGTTTGAGCTCTCCGAGGAGTATTCTCAGCGCGGCAATGAACGGCTTGCCGAGACGCGTGTGGGCGACCCGTTGACCGGCTCCGACGAACCGACTCTGAGTGCTCCGGAAACGCCTAAACTCGCTCTGCCTCGATTAGGACAGGGGACATCGGGCGCGGAACTGCGGAATGCGGCGTTGGCGGAGCACCGCTCTCGGCAGCAGCCCGACAGTACCGAGCCACGCCACAGTACGGCGAGCCTGTGCCCCGAACATGTCGCCACATTGATCGAGGCGTTTCGATCCAAGCACGACGGGTGGTCGCTCGACCGCCTCCTGGTCGACCCTGATCTGTCGCGGGTGTTCGTCGACGAATGCCGAGCGCGGGGCCTTGTGGGCACTCCTCGCGAATGGACGCTGCAACTGCTGAGGCTGCGGAAGGCCGGGGCGCTGGCCGGAGTACCGACGACTCGGCCAACAGTCTTCGGTTGGGAAGAGTGTGATGACGGGCTGGCGGCGTGCGAGATTGCCTGGAAACTGATGCTGGATAAGGGCTTCAAGGCACTGGATGAGATTCTGGCCGACCCGGAGCTGGCCGGAGAGTTCGACACGATCGCCACCTGTCTGGCGCCGGGCGTCTCGCCTGTCACGTTGCGCTGGGCGGCATTGAAGCTGCGGAAAGAGGGCCGGGTGATTCGGTCGCGAGCGGCAGCTTATGCGGACGATCCTCCTGCGGTCGCGCGATGGATGCCGCTGTCGCTGGGAGCCGTCCCGAAGGGCACTCCCGCGCTGTATTCCATTCGGGGATGCGACGACGAGCAGCCCCTGTATCTGGGGGCCACGCTCGACCTGGCGCAGCGCGTGGCGACGCACCTCAAGTCGGCCGCGGAGCTTCCGGAAGCGTATCGCGCCTTAGGTGGGGCGGGAGCGGTGTGGAGTTATCAGCCGTTCGAATGCTCGCTGGTCGATCTGCTGGCCATTCGGGCCCGGGTGATGGGAGGGTCGCCACCGAGGTTGCAGGTCCCCGATCTGTGTGCAGCGATCGTTGAGTAGGGTGTGGTTTAGGCGGAGTGGGGATCGCTACCTCCGGGCGCTCATGCTTCCGGCTCCCTTGGTTGAGAGAGTCGCGGGTGGCTCAGCGCGGGGCGTTCTGCTGTTTTCTTCCGCCGCGAATCTCGAAGAGAGGCACGAATTCGAACGAACTGGTTGCGACATTCGTTGTGGGGCGATCGGCTCGGAGAGATGTGGCTTCGTCGCGCAAGACGGCCGTCATTTGTCGGCTCCAGATCGCCTCGTAGGCGCCTTCGCTCCAGCCATAGGGGGAATTCGGGGCGGGTGGCAGGCGTCCGGGCTCTTCGTCGGGAGCGAGTGGCGACAGTTCGGCGACCAGCCAGACCCGGTGTCCCGCACGCAGCACCTCTCGGATGCGGGCGAGTTCCCGATCGACCTGTTCCGGACGCGACATCGCCGCCTTGACGAGGCTATAGCCAATCGGGGCCTGTTCCCGCGACATTTCCGGCAGGGTCATCCAGGGGGCCGGGCCAGCGTAGTACCGGGTGAACGAGATCGCGTAGTAGAACGGCTGGATGACCACAAGGTCTTCGGGATCGGCCTTTTCGGCAATCTGCCGGGCGACGAGATCGATGTTCGTCAGGCGATGGGGCCGGCCACAAACAGGTTCCAGCCCACGAGTGCGATCGCGGCCAGAATCAACCCGCGACGGGCCAAGGGGTTGCGGGTCCAGACGGGGATCACCAGATCCGAGCAGAACGCGATCAGGGCGAGCAGCGGCAGGTAGTACCAGGTCTGCGTGGGGACTCTCAGAAACCGGTGGTAGAAAAAGATGCCGACGGTGGCGATGACGAGCGCGGTTGCCGCAAAGATATCCCGACGTGTGGCTTCGTCACCGGGGACCAGTCGCCGTGCGTTCACGGCCAGGACGACGAGCGGCGACAGCGCCGCCGCAATCCAGACAAGGGCTGTGAACTGCCCCGCATCGGCCAGGGTGATCCACGCTTTTTGGGCCAGGTCGAGATAGCTGTGGTTGCCCCAGACGATCACCGCCCATTCCCGAGCGAGTGGAAACACCCAGACCGCATAGGGGACCATGCTGGCCGCCGCGATGATCCCGATGAACAATAGCCGCAGCGCTGCCAGAGGCTGCCGATTGATCAACCGGACGGCGCAGCCGGCACAAATGTACCCCGCGCAGACGGGACTGTTGGTGAACGACGCCTGGACGGCCAGCAGCGTGGCGATGAGGGCCAGGCTCCAGCGGAGGGGCGT
>JAIXZD010000058.1 GCA_027489895.1 Planctomycetaceae bacterium | reverse complement strand
TCGGAATCACCTCGCGAACACCGCCCGGTGGCTGCCACTCCAAGGTCATGGAGCCCCGCTTGTCCTTCGCCTCCTTCGACTTGAACATCTCCAGCCGCAACCAGTAAGGCCGTCCTCCCAGCAGGAAGATCGATTCCCGGCTTTCCCCATTGCCCGACTTCACCCACCCATCAATCAGCGGCGTCTGATTGTCGTTGATCCACAGCCGGGCCCCATTGTCTGTCTTGATGAAGAAGTCATAGACGCCCGTCTCCGGCGCCAGCACCGACCCCTGCCAGCGGATCGAGAACTCCTCCGCCAGCTCCGCGTTGCCATCCGGGCCGCCCTCACCGAAATCGAACCGGACCAAACCATCCACCCGCTCGATCTTCCGGTCCTCCTTCTGGAACCGTCGTCCCTTGAAGTACTCCGCCTTCAAGCCCCGCTCGTCCCCCCACCAGCCCTGAGGCCGAAAACTGCCCACGAGGTCCGCCAGCGTGTTCCGATACTGCGCGACCGTCAGCCGCGACAATTCGACGCGGGGCGGCGCATTCCGTGCCTGCGCAATCGGCGAGTACCACAGGTCATAGACATACTGCGACACCCGCTGCGCCTCCTCTCCCTCCAGCGCATCGGGGTCATCCTGCGGCATCGTCCGGTCGATCATCCGGGTCAACTGCACCAGCGTCCGGTCACCCCCCAGCGGATTGGGATACTCGGTGACCACCCCCTCGCCCTTCTCCCCATGGCAGTTGGCGCACATCTCCCGATAGATCTGCTCACCCGTCCGCGCCTCGGCTCCCCACGCAGGTTCTGCCAGGAAAAAACCGAACCAGACCAGCCCAGACACCAGGACCAACCGGCTTCGAAAATCAGCTGACTGCACGCGTTGCAACATCGAGCACCGTCCCTTCCAGAACCAACACCGCCAGACCCAATTCTACCGCGCCAGCCCCACCCCACCAAACCGCGTCTGGAACCTGGCGAGCCGACCCTGTCAGGGCTGTTGAAGAAGTCGCTCGGTGCGTGAACTCTCATTGTACGACGGACTTCCAGTCCGTCGAATTCGCGACTGTTTCACGACGGACTGGAAGTCCGTCGTACGGTTCGGTGCCCGAATCCGTCAGAACGGGTTCGAAAATCAACAGCGCCTGACAGGGTCGGCTTGCCGAGTTGTCCCCAACATCGGTCCCGATGCCCTGAGATCGGTGCCCTGAGATCGTCCTCCCGCGCGTCTGCTCGATCCACGGGGAAATACCACGCAAAAGAACAGGTCGGGCCTGCCCGACACCATCACTTTTGACTTTTTCCTTTTCCCTTTCGACTTGGTCCGCAACGGCTTTCGAATTGCTCCGCCCTGCCGCAGCCTGACCTAAATCGATGACCCGGACCACTACGGCGTCGCCTTCGGAATCTCCCGCCCATGCGGGTCAATCTTCGGCGAATCGGTTTCCGTATCCAGCCGCTCACGCAGCCCCGGATCGGTAAAGTGCTCCAGCGCCTCCGCCCGCGTATGAATCCGTTCCGCCGGTGCGCCCAGCCGCTCCACCAGATAGCTCTCCCACAGCCGATGCGAGCGGACCAGGTCCACCCCTCGCCGCCGACCCGTCTCCGTCAGACCGTACGTCCCCTCCCGCGCGACAATCTCGCCCTGCCACACCAGTCCCCGCAGCGCCGCCGCCAGCGACCACCGCCCGGCAAACAGCAACTCTCCCAGCGTCTGGGGCGTCGCCCGTGTGACACTCCCTCGCTCCTCGATTCGATACAGCAGCGCCACGACATCGTCCGTCAAAATGCTCCACGCCAGTCGCCGCTGTCGGTACCAGCGCGGCACCAATCCCTGCCCAGGCGACGCCAACGCAGCCACCCCAAACAACAGCCCTGCCGCCACCGCCATCATGCCTGCCGTCGTCGTGCTGCGGAAACCAAACCAGCCCGGCACCTCGATCGCCATGAGATGCCCCAGCACCGCGGCCAGACACCCCAGCACCGCGCTTAGAGGCAGCATCACCCACAGCCGATCCGTCAGTAGCAGACTCGTCGCCGGCGGCACGACCAGCATCGCCACCACCAGAATGTTGCCCACACTCTCGAAGCAGGCGACTGCGGTCACCGCAACCAGAATCATCAGCACGTAATGCATCAGCCGCGCACTGAACCCCGTCGTCGTCGACAGTTGCGGGTCGAACGCGGAGAGCGTCAGCTCTTTGTAGAACAGCACCACGAACAGCAGATTGACCAGCGTCACCACGCCCAGCGTCACCGCCGCACGCGGCAGCTCGAATCCCGCCACCCGCACCAGATCCAAGGGCGTCAGCTCGATCGCGCCATACAGCACGCAGTCGGGGTCGAGATCGACATGGTCCGCCACCTGCACGATCAGCACCAGACCCAGCGCGAACAGCGATGTGAACACCACCCCCATCGACGCCCCTTCATCCACCCGGCCCAGCCCCCGCACCGACTCCGTCAGCACCGTCGTGAGCACACCCGCAATCGCCGCCCCGACGAACATCGTCAGACTCGACCGGCTCTCGCCCACCAGAAACGCAATCGCCAGCCCCGGCAGAATCGCATGCGTGATCGCGTCACCCAACAGGCTCAGCCGCCTCAGCACGACGAAGTTGCCCAACAGCGCCGCCGAGACCGCGCACAGCATCCCCACGACAATGATCCAGCCGTCCAGCCCCCACATCCAGGTGTCGATAAACCGCATCATCCACCCCCCGCCACCGCATGCGGATTCGAGACCACGCCCGATTCCCGCAGCCGCGCATCGAGCAACCGTTCCAGCTCCGCCACGACCTCCGGCTCCAGCACATGCTCAATGTCGTCTGCATCCTGATCGACCCGCGAGGGCGCCACATCGGCATGTGTGATGAGGTACAGCTCCCACAGCCGATGCTGGTGAACCAGCCGCTTCGCTTCGTCAAACCCCGTCGCCGTCAGCCGGATCGACTCCCCGTTCACCAGCACCACTCCCTGGCGCCCCAGCCGCGACACGAGGCGTCTTAACCTCGGCTCCGACCAGACCCGCCGCTCGCGAACTGTGGCGAACGTCGCGATCGCCTCGGCCCCCGCGCCCGATTCCGCACGATCCGCCAGCCCTCGGTCCTCCAGCGTCTCGTACAGGTCCCGCAGCAGATGCTGCCGGTCGATCGACTGATGCACTCCCTGCCGCCTGCGCCAGCGAACCAGCAGCCCCCGCTCCGTCCCGAAGCACATGCTCGCCGCGAATAGAGTCGACGAGACCAGCACGATCGTCGCCCCCGAAGGCAGGTTCGGAACCACGGCACTCACCGCAGCTCCGACAAATCCGCCCACCGCGCCAATCCCCGCCGCAACCACCGTCATCGGACGGATCCGCTCCGTCCAGAACCGCGCCGCCGCCGCCGGAATCACCAGGAGGGCAATCACCAGCACCAGCCCCACCGCCTGCAACCCGACAATCGAAACCGTCACCACCAGCGCCATCAAGACGGCATCTAGCAGCAGCACGGGCAGCCCTCGCGCCCGCGCATACTGCTCGTCAAAACAGAGCAGCGACAGCTCCTTGAACAGCACCACGCTCGCCACCAGGCACAGCAGCCCCGCCCAGCCAATCAGCCGCGCATCGGCCGCCGTCATCGAGGCCGTCTTGCCATAGATGAACGCCTCCAGCCCGGCCGCATGCCCCGATTCCATCTGCTGGATCACGCCCAGAATCGCCAGCCCCGCGCCGAAAAACACGCTCAGCACAATCCCCAGAGCCGCGTCTTCCTTCAGCTTGGGAGACTGCCGGATCAGCAGGATCGCCCCCACCCCCAGGAGCCCGCTGACCGTCGCCCCCAACAGCAGCATCGGCAGCGACTTCCCATCGCCCCCCAGCGCCACCGAAACCAGAAACGCGATCCCAATCCCCGGCAGCGTCGCATGGCTCAGCGCATCGCCCAACAGCGCCCGCTTCCGCAGCAGCGTGAAACTGCCCACCAGCCCCGCCGCCGCCCCCAACAGCGAAGTCCCCAGCACCACCACCCGCGAGTTGTAATCCCCTAGTAGCGCCACCCGCGACCAGTCCCCCACCCCCCCCTCAACCATCCCCCCTTCAGCCTCTAGGGGCAAAGCCCCCTCCGCCTGCACCACCCCCACCCCAAACCAAACCACCAGCGCCACGCCCCACAGCGCGCGCCCACCCCAACACCCCCACTTTTGACTTTTGCCTTTTGACTTTTGACTTGCGGCCTCCAGCCCGCGCCCAGCCCTCACTTCGCACCTTCCCCACGCCGCGTAATGTCGTACACCAGCAGCGTGTCCTGCTCGCGAATGAACAGCTTCCCGTGACAGATCACCGGATGCGGCCAGCTATCGTTCTCCGCATCGGGAATCTCGAACGTGCCGTGCTCTTCATACCCCTCGGGCTTCGCGTCGATCAGCGCCACCACCCCGTTCTGATACCGGAAGTAGAGCTTCCCTTCCGCATAGACAATCGCCGCCGACCCCGATCCCGGGCCGCGATCCTTCCGCCACACGATCTCGCCCGTCTGCATCCGGACACAGACCGGGAACCCCTGATTGTTCCCATGCCCCAGGTAGACATACTCGCCGATCTTGATCATCCCCCCATGGTGATTCTGCAGCGTCTTGCCCGGCAGAAAGTACTGCTCTTCCGCCTTCACGCCCGAACCTTCCTTCGACAGCTTCACCAGCCCCGCGCCCGTCCCATACCCGCTCGAACAGAACACGTAATCGCCATCGACAATCGGCGTCGGAATGTTCGCCGTCGGGTTCGCCACCCGGTTGTATGCCCACAAAAACCGCCCATCGTCGGCCGCGATCCCAATGCAGCCCCGCCCCAGCAGCTGCACATACTGCTTCACCCCGGCCCCGTTCGAGATGACGATTGACGAATAACCCGCCCCGTCCCGACCCGACTTCCCGACATCCGGCAGGGCCGACTTCCAGATCACCTCGCCCGTCAGCTTGTTGAGGCAGACCACCGTCGCCTCCTTGCCGCCAGGCGTGCAGACGAGCCGGTCGCCATCAATCAAGGGCGACTCGCAGAACTTCCAGCCCGACATCATCTTGCCGCCAAAATCCGCCCCAAACTCCTTCGACCAGACCGTCTTGCCCGTCGCGCTCTCCAGGCAGACCAGCGCCCCTTCCGCCCCCAGAAAATAGACGCGCTCCCCATCGACCGTCGGCGTCGCCCGCGGATTTTCGTCGCCCGCCTTGCCCAGCGGGACCGACCACTTCACCGAGCCATCCGCTTCATTCAAGGCATACGCCAGCGATTCCTCTTTCACCTTGCCCGCCGTGTAAAGCACATCCCCCACCACGGCGATGCTCGCGTAACCTCGCCCCAGGCCCGACTTCTTCCACAGCAGGGCAGGGGGCTCTTTCCATTCCGTCAGCAGTCCGGTCTCCGTCGAAATGCCATCCCGGTTCGGACCCCGCCACTGCGGCCAATCGCTCGTTGGAGCGAGCCGTTCCGCCGCCCCCGCCAGCGAACCCGTTACCAGAACCAACACCATCACGAGGCGGACTGCCAAAGACCTGGACATCAAACCACCCTCACCTGACCGAAAACCTGATTTTGGAAACCGCAGACGCCTGACTG
>JAIXZD010000280.1 GCA_027489895.1 Planctomycetaceae bacterium | reverse complement strand
GGGCCGAACAGCAATCGTCGAGCCTCGAGCAGGAGCTGTTTGCGGCCCTGCGGAACCAGATGGCTGGCCACGGGGCGAGACTGCGTCAAACGGCCGACGTGCTCGCGCAGCTCGATGTGCTGGCAGGGCTGGCGCACCTGGCGATGCTGCAGCGGTATGTGAGGCCGGAGGTGGTGCCGGGGTCGATTCTCGAGATTCGCGACGGGCGGCACCCCGTGCTCGACCGGGTTTTACCCGCAGGCCGGTTCGTGCCCAACGATACGCTCTTGGGCGAGACCGATGGCAAGGTGCAACTCATCACCGGCCCGAACATGGCGGGGAAAAGTACCTACATCCGGCAGACGGCGCTGCTCACGATTTTGTCGCAGATGGGTTCGTTCGTACCGGCCGCGAGCGCCCGGGTGGGGATCGCCGACCGGATTTTCGCGCGGGTCGGGGCGAGCGATGAGCTGGCCCGGGGTCAGTCAACCTTCATGGTCGAGATGACCGAGACCGCGCGAATCCTCAACACAGCCACCGACCGCAGCCTCGTCATTCTCGATGAAATCGGCCGAGGGACGAGCACGTACGACGGGATTTCGCTCGCCTGGTCGGTCACCGAGTTTCTGCACGATGCCATTGGCTGCCGCACGCTGTTCGCCACGCATTACCACGAATTGACCGACCTGACACGGACACTGGCCGCGGCGCGGAACTGGAACGTTGCCGTCCGCGAGAATGACGACGGGGTGATCTTCCTGCACAAGATCGTGCCCGGGGCAGCGGACAAAAGTTACGGGATTCATGTCGCGCGGCTGGCCGGCATTCCCGTCGCGGTGGTCGAGCGGGCGCGGGTCATTCTGCAGACGCTCGAACAGAGCGGCGGGTCGCCCGAGGAAGAGACGCGGATTCCCGCGCGGAAGATTCAACGCCACCGCCGCAAGCAGCTCCAACTGTTCAACCCCGAGCCGGAACCGCACCCGTTGGTGGAAACGTTGCGGCAGCTCGATGTCGACAGCCTGACCCCCATGCAGGCCCTGGAGACGATCCAGCAGTGGCGTTCGGAGGTCGCGGAAAGCCGGTAAGCGCTCCGGCGGGAGCAAGTCATAAGTCATAGGGAAACGTGATGCAGACTGGTCCCGCACTGTCCGTGGCTTGATTCGGTTGCCGAACCGATCACAATGAGCACAGGGTTTTCCTGCCCCGTGGATGAGTTTCTCTCGGGCTGTCTGGGCAAGATTCGAGTGATGGCAGCTCCGGAACGGGATGGGTGCCGGGTTTGGGTGTCCGGTGTCTGGGGTGTTTCAAGCGCTTGTGGGCAGTGCGAGTCACAAACCCTCCGGGCGCTAACGCTTCCGGCTGCCGGTCCGCGTGCTCCAAGGCGCTCGACACCTGCTTCGACACGATTCGGACCGGATTGATACGAGGTAAGATCTTAAGTTTTTGCCGACTTCCGCGTAGAATGCGGGGTCTTGCACGGGGATCAGGTCGGTGCAAACGACGAATCCTGATTGAGACAAAGACATTGAAGGATGGATGAGGGTGGCGGCTTCCGGGCGATTGACCGGGATGTCGGCCAGACCTCGCAGCTTGTGAAAGTCTCGTCGCGCCGGAAGGCGTCCGGGAAGGAACGTTCGGTCATGTTGTTGCTTGTGATTCGGATCATTTATGCGGTGACCTGCGCGGGGGCGATCGCCGCGTACGTCAGCTCGAACGAGGCGAATCCTCCGTCGGTCATCCGGAACGCGCCGCTGATCTCGTTCTTTCTGCTGATGGCGATCACACAGTTCGCCACGATCGTCGACCTGCTCTTTCCGCGCAAGCATATTGAGGTGGTGACGGCCATCTACTTCGGGCTGCTCATCGGCTTCCTGCTGAGCTACCTCGCCAAACTCGCGCTCGCGCCAATCGTTGCCCCGGCCTTCCACGGGACGATGATTCTCATCACGAACCTCGTGTTACCTTACCTCTGCGTGACGCTATTGATGCAGACCAAGGACAAGTTCCGGTTCATCATTCCCTACATCGAGTTCTCGCGCGATGTTCGCGGCGGGCGGCCCTACGTGCTCGATACGAGTTCGATCATCGACGGCCGGATCGCCGATGTCATCGAGACGAAAATCATCGATGCACAGCTCGTCGTCCCCTCGTTCGTGCTGCAGGAACTGCAGGACATCGCCGATTCGAGCGACAAGCTCCGTCGCAACCGGGGTCGGCGGGGGCTGGATGTCCTCACCCGCCTGCAGGCGAATTCGCATGTCGAAGTGAAACTGCACGACGTCGCGCCCGACGACGGGGCCGGTCTCACGGTCGATCAGCGGCTGGTCCATGTCGCCAAGCAACTGGGCGGTCGCGTGCTGACGAACGACTTCAACCTGAACAAGGTGGCGGGGGTCCAGGGGGTGGACGTCGTCAACCTGAACGACCTCGCCAATTCGCTCAAGCCGCGGCATCTGCCGGGCGAGCGGCTGGTGATCAAGATCATGCGCGCGGGGGAAAGCCCCGGCCAGGGCGTGGGCTACCTGGAAGACGGCACGATGGTCGTCTGCGAAGAAGGCCAGTCGCAGATCGGCAAAGAGACCGAGATCATCGTGAAAAGCGTCCTGCAGTCGAGTGCCGGACGGATGCTGTTCGGCCGGCTACCCGGTCCCGCAGACAAGTAACGGCACGTCGATCCATTCAGGCCGGGCCGAAACGAGTCAGGAAGAAAGCAGGTCGGGCTCGCCCGACACAACCACTTTTGACTTTTGACTTTTGACTTGCTCCGTTCTGCGGCAGCCTGACACCAGTCGACGGTCGGAGCACCCTACTGCCCGACGGCCGTCACGACGAAATCTTCCTGCTGCTTCCGCCGCGCCAACTGGACGACGAACTTCGTCCCCGCGCTGCCATACTCCCAGACTTCCACCACCTGGGACGACGACGCGATCCGCGTCCGATTGAGCGGCAGCCCCAGCGCCTTCCGTACCTGCGCCGCCGACATCCCCGCCTCGATCCGGCCCTCCCGCAGCGACCGTTCCAGCCGTCCCTCGGGACGCTGGTCGTACTCGGCCTTGGTCAGCCACCGGTTCTCCTTCTTGCGATATCCCAGCTTCTCCAGGGCTTCGGCAATGTCGGCGTTTTGCGATCGCGTCCACGCTTCGATCAGCATTCGATCGGCGAACTCTGACCGCGATAGCAGCGTCCGATAGTCGTCCGCCAGTTGCAGCAGTCCCTCGGTGTCCTCGGCCGCCAGACGTTTTCGCCGGAGCGACAGCCACGATTCGATCACCCCTTGCGCCTGCGGGAGCTGCTCGCGATTCCGATAGTCCGCGGCCAGGGCCAGCACCTCCGACCGCGTCAGTTTTTCGACCTCGGCCGCCCGTGTCGCCAGCGCCTGGTCGCGCAGCGCCTCGGCATCCAAGCGATGTTCAGGCAATCGCGAATCGATCTCGGCGGCAATGACAAAGCCATTGGCCGCGCCCGGTTCGACACGCTGTTTCAGCGCGGCGAACACCACGTCGACATAGACCGCGCGGGCCAGTTTCATCCGTTCGTCGGGCGTGGCGGCGGCGTGAACCGAAACCGGCTGGTAGAGATACCGCTTGAACAGTTCATCAATCGGCTCGGCCAGCGGCGACAGCGCCTCCGAATGTTCCGCCGCGAACGACGCGGCAAACCGCTCCTGCTCGGCACTCCCTTCGGACCGCGCGGCCTTCCAGCGCCGCGCCCAGCCGTCGTGCCGCAACTCGTTCTGATAGGCAGCGCTCGCTCCCAGCCGCCCCGCTTCGTCCGCCAGTCGAAACAACGCCTCCCCGTCTTTCTCGGGGATCGCTTTTCGGTCGACTTCAATTGCCTTGCGAATCGCATCCTCGGCCAGGTCCAGCAGGTCGGCATCCTTGAAGAACTCGCCCCGATCGCGAGCCCACGCAGCCAAAGTCTTCCAGTCGTCCGCGGTGGGCAGCTTCAGCGCCCGCCGGCGCGTGTAAAACTCCGCGACTTCGGTGGGCAGAATCTGCAGTTCTTCGACGCGGACCACTGGCCCCTGCCGCCCCACGCGGGCCGAGACCACCTTGCCCCGCAAACGGATCCGCGATCCCTTCGCCGAAGAATCGAGCACCTGGGGCGACAGCCGAAACCCGCCCAATGCCCGCTGCAGAAACACCGTTCGATCGGCGGTGTAGGCGCGACGGCCCTCGACACTGACCGACTGCCCCTCGACCACCTTGCCCGACTCCACCGCGGTATTCCATTCGACCGTCGAGTAATCGCGGTTCTGTGCCTGAGCCGGCGCACCGCTCGCGAGCACGATGACTAGCGCGATCGCCCCGACGATTCCAATCGTTCGTGCCATCTCGGCAATCGGCCTCATTCTGTCACCCCCAGCCATTCCGCCTGCTGCTCGAGCATTGTCCGTGACGCCTGAAGGTCGTCACCTTCCCCCAGCAATCCGATCTCCTCCAGCGTGCCCGGATGAACCCACAGAAACGCCGAGTCGCCTGCCAACCGCACGACCCACCGGCCGTCGACCGTCTCCACGGCGGCAATCTGCGCTGCAACCAGAACGCGTGCGGGACGATCCGCCACAGGCACCTTCGCCAGCACGGGAAGGTCCCCCTCCACCGTGGCCCGAATCGGCCCCACCAGCAGCGGAACCGAAATCACCGTCCCCGGCCCCCCCGCGCCCAGTTTCTCCACACCCGGTCCGCCCGTGTCTTCAGGTGCCACCTCCTCCACGGCCGGCAGCGTCGATTCGACCAGCACCCACTGGTCGGCATGACTGGCTCGAAACACCTCCGACCAGTTCAGTCCGCGGGCCTCCCAGTCGCCGTTCGCCGCCTCGTCGACCAGATCCGCCAGCGTCGTGGGCAGCAGATTGGTCATCGCCCGCACTTCGCGCGACCATTGTCTCAACCGTCGTGCGGGCGGATCCTCTCGCTGCAGGCGGTCCAGGGCCGATTCCACCTGGCCGTACAGCTCCGCCGCCTCACCCCACGACCGCGACTCGACCGCGACCTCCGCCAGTCGCGACGATTCCGTCACCACACGTTCGGCCTGTAGCACGTCCTGTCGCAGCCGCAGCCAGTACCCTGTTCCTGCCAGACACAACAGCACCGCTGCCACGACGAGCCGCACCGGCGTGAATGTCCGCTTACGCCAGGCCGACACCGCCGCCGCAAACCGGGCATTGGCCGCTTTCCGTTCCGACCGTCGATCGGTCGGAATGCCGGAGGACCGACCCGTGGCCGCCCCTGCGATCGCACCTCCAGCGTCACGAGGCCGGGGCGAGTCAGTACTGGAAGCGCCCGGGCTGGGCGTCCCCTTGGAAGGCTGCGCAGGCGACGCCGATGTCTCAGCTCCGGACTCGGCGGAAACTTCCTGGCCCGGTTCATCGACGGGCGCTTGCCCCCGGCGTCGTTTTCGCAGCGACCGTCCCGAACCACTCTCGGGTGACGTCGTCGTCTCTGCCGGTGGCGACGCCGCGCCTCCCGATTTCGGAACGACTGGCTTGGGCCGAGCCGGAAGCGGGTAGACCGTGGCGGGCAGCACTAGCAGCATCTGGCGACAGCCGGGGCAGCCCAACAGTTGGGACGAATCAGTCCGCACACCGGCGACCCGCCCACCGCACGGACAGCGCACGTCGAATGGCTGCGGCTCGGCCGCTGGGCGACCCCCGAACACCGCGACCGCCCTCGACAGCCAACCGCTCATCCCGCCCGCCCGCTCCCAAACCACTTGACCTCACGCCGGCCCCCGCACCCCTCAGTCCATGATCCGCCTTTGCCACCTCCCGGACAACCACCTCGTTCCGAATTTGGTCCAAGGGGGGCAGTCGCCAACGTCCGGGAGACTGTCGTGATGGTGAGAAAGCAGGGGAGAAACGGGAGCCGGAAGCGTTAGCGCCCGGAGGCAAACCAACTCCCACTGCCAACCAACCCCAGAAACAATCAAAAGCAACACCGTCCACCCTCCCCACCGACCCCCCACAGGGGCGGCTCGCCTGACAGTCTTGACCGCACTCTCTTCCTTACCCTGCCTTTCCTTTGTGCCCTTGGTGGTGAACAAAGAACCTCCCCTCCTGGCGACACCCAAGCCGCCTCCCTTTCTGCCAGACCGCTTTCTGTCACAATCCCCGAATTGTTTTGTCGCTCTCCGTCTGACACCACCGGGCCTCTCATGCGACCACTCCCCCAACTCCTCGCCTTCACCATTAAGCTGGCGCTGGCCCTCACGCTGCTGTTCGCCTGCCCATTGACGGGACAAGCCGAGCCGCTTCCCGCGCCGAACCCCGCGCCGCTCAAGATCCTCGCGCTGGGCGACTCGATCACCAAAGGCGTCCGCTCCGGCGTCGGCGAGGCCGAGACGTTCTCCGCCAAATTGACCGCCATGAACCGCGGCTGGACCGTCGTCAATCGCGGCATTGGCGGCGAAATGGCCCGGCAGGGACGGGCCCGGCTCGTCCGCGAGTTCGACGCCGTCCGCCCTGACCTCGTGCTCCTCATGTACGGCACGAACGACAGCTACGTCGACGCCGGGAAGACCGAGCCGCGCGTCTCGCGAGTCGACTTCGAACGCCATCTCACCGATCTGGTCGTGTCGATTCGCCGCTTCGGGGCCGAACCCGTTCTCATGACCGAACCACGCTACGCCGCCGTCTCGCCCAAGAACGGGCGGGGCGAACACTGCAACATCCTGCTGAGCGAGTATGTCGCCATTACCCGAACCGTCGCCGCCACCCAAGGCTGCACGCTGATCGACCATTTCGCCGGGTGGGAGGCCGCGGAAGCGGCCGGACGCGACCTCAACGACTGGACCACCGACGGCTATCACCCCAACCCCGCCGGTCACGCAGAACTCGCCGTCCGCATCGCCAAGACCCTGGCAGAGCGGGTCGCGTCGCGGTCGTCGCTCCCCTTCGCCGCCTGGGAACGCTCTGCCAGCGACCTGCACACCGTGTCGATTACGGGCGTGAACTCCGAGGCCGTGACCGTCCTGGCCCAACCCGGCGCGCTCTACTTCGTCTACCGCGAAGGCAAACCGCCCGCGGAGCTGAAACTGCCGCGACTGGCCCGCGTCGTTGCCCGCGCCTGGTGGTGGCCCCTGTCAGACCAGGCGCCGCGTGTTCCCGCGGTCACGCTGAAAGAGCACGAGGTCGCCACGCCGTTTCTGCCCCCGGTCGATCGGCTCCTGAAATTCACGCAGTCGCCCACCGACTGGACGATCCACACCGCGCCCGCGGCCGATGCGGGGCCCTGTGTTGTCGTGCTCGACCTCGCCACCGACCTCAACGGCCCCAACGCGACGACTCTCCCGCTCCCGTCCGAACTGGAGCGACCCATTCAAGCCGACCTCGATGGCGAGATCGTCCTCGATGCCCGCTTGGGGCGCCCCACCGGAGAGAAGCTCCAGTTCGAGCCGCTGCCTCACAAGCTGACGGTCGGTTACTGGGTCAACC
The DNA here is from genome assembly GCA_027489895.1 of Planctomycetaceae bacterium. Lineage (GTDB taxonomy): Bacteria > Planctomycetota > Planctomycetia > Planctomycetales > Planctomycetaceae > JAIXZD01. The sequence continues at coordinate 2,154 of JAIXZD010000280.1, read as the reverse complement.
CGGCCGACTTCGTCGAGTGGTCGTTCCAGGTCGCTCAAGCCGGCGACTACGAACTCCACCTGCTGCAAGGCTGCGGAACCGGCCAGGGCGGCAGCGACGTCGCGATCGATGTCGCCTCGCAGTCGCTCCCCTACACCGTCGTCGAGACCGGCCACTTTCAAAACTTCCGCTGGCACCCCGTTGGCGTCGTGAAAGGGCTCTCCGTCGGGCCGCAGACCCTGAAAATCCGCTGCGTCCACAAAGCCAAGGCGGCTGTAATGGATGTTCGCCAGGTCCGCCTCGTCCCGAAAGCGACCGCCCCGGCCGCTACCTCCTCGACGCCCGATGCCGCCCCACGCGCCGCGGCCGATCGGTTCGTCCCGCCCCTCACGCTCGAACCGCCTGCCCCCGGCAAACGCAGCCTGCTCCGCGCCCCAGGCTACGAGCAGACCGAGGCCTACCACACGCTCACGCTGCCGACCAACTGGGTCGCCGGGCAGCGCTACCCCGTCTACGTCGAATGGACTGGCAACGGCCACTACCTCGACCCCAACGGCGAACGGACGACCGGTCGCGTCGAAGACGGTCGCCTCGCCCATGGTCTGGCGGGGAACGATGGCGTCCTCGTCATCGCCCTGCCCTACCTCAACGCCGCCGGCACCGCGAATGTCGATACCTGGTGGGGCACCGCCCCCGAGCATCGCCCGGACAGCACAATCGCCTACGCGACGGCCGCACTCGATGACGCGCTCGCCCGGTTCGGCGGCGACCCCAAGCGCGTCGTCCTGATGGGCTTTTCCCGAGGAGCGATCGCCGTCAACGCGCTCGGCCTCGCCACCGACGAATTCGCCCGCCGCTGGCGCGCGATGCTTGCCTTCAGCCACTACGACGGCGTTCGCCCCTGGCCCGTCGCCGCCAGTGACCGCGCCTCGGCCAGCCTGCGCCTCGCCCGACTGGATAACCGACCGCAACTCGTGCTCTCCGAGTCGCCTTCACAGTTGGCCGAGACCGAGGCCTACCTGAAAGCCGCCGCACCGAAAGCCCAGCATCTCTACTTCATGACCCTGCAACACCCCGCCCACAGCGATAGTTGGGCCCTGCGCCCCAGCCCCGCCCGAACCCGCATCTTCAAAAACCTGGAGCCGTAGGGTGGGCACTGCCCACCATTGCTCACCAACCCCCACCCCACTGGCGACCTTTCTCCCGGCTTCAACCGACACCGACCAACAATTCTTCCGACAAATGACGCATCAACACGGTGTCGCGAGATTCCACCGACCCCTCACAGGGTCGGCTCGCCTGTGTGTGCTCTCTCGCGAAAGGCGAAGATGATTCAACAGCCTGCCAAAACACAGAACCACTCGTGACCTGGTACCAACATGAGCACATGGTCGAGGCCCTGGGTTAAATGGATTCTCGTACCGATCTCGTTGTGCGTTCTGGTGCTGGTGGCGATGTTTGCGCTGGTTCAAACGACAATGGTGACACGTGTCATGACAAGACCGAGTCCGGATGGGCGGCATTCGGCCAGCCTCTACAGGATTGACGGAATCGACGTCAACTTCTGGATCAACATTGATTACCAGCGCGTCTACAACTCGCCAGATTTCGGCGGCTATGGGAAGGATCACCGGGAACGAATCATGTGGACCGAGGACAGCAAATGGCTCGTCTTCGAAGTCGCCGACCGCCGGTTGTTTGGCTATGACGTGAGCCAGTCGAGAGTTCTATCGCCAGATGAAATCGCGTCCGCGCATTTCATCCCGTTTGAAAAACTCGGTTATGCAGGCGATTGACGACTTGCTCTAGATCCCGCAGCGTGAATGAGTTCTCCACGACTAATTCACGGCGTTACATCATCCCATTTACCTACGGCTTCCCCGTCCGAAACTCTTCGTCCTCCGGTTTCCCCGCGGTCAACCAGCCCAGCGCCTGCTTCACCCAGTTTGTTCGCGAGGCGACAATCGGGCGGCCTCGCAAAAACCGCAGCAGGTCCGCCGCCATCTCCTGGGCGCTGGCGTACCGGTCGGCCGGTCGCTTGGCGAGGGCCGTCATGATGATCGTTTCCAGGTCGCGGGGGACGCCCGTCTGCACGGCCCGCACCGGGGACGGGGCCGAGGCGAGAATCTGGTTTACCAGATGCCGGCGCGTCGCCCCTTCAAACAACGGCTTGAG
>JAIXZD010000179.1 GCA_027489895.1 Planctomycetaceae bacterium | reverse complement strand
GTGCTCAAACTGGTCAAAGAGCTCGACCAGCCGATCGATTCCCAGACCGAGTTTCGCGTGCTCAAGCTGAAGCATGCCGTTGCCACCCAGGTGGCGACGACGCTGGACGAACTCTATCCGCCCCTCCCTCAGCAGACGCAGCAACAGCGGGCCCAGCCCGGACTCGTCCCGCGGATTCGGATCTCGTCCGATGTGCGGACCAACGCGGTGATCATTCAGGCCCGGCCGCGCGATCTGGCGGAGATTAGCGCGCTGGTCGAGTCGCTGGATAGCTCCGAAAGCGCGACGGTCAGCCAGGTGCGGATCATCCAGCTCAAAAGCGCGCTGGCCGATGAAGTGGCCGAGACGCTGCAGACCGCGATTCAAAGCGTGCTGAATCCCCCTCGCACCAACACGACCACCGGTGGGCAGGGGGGGCTGGGCGGCGGAATCAATGGCGGAGGGGGCGGCGGAACCGCCGGGGGCAGTGCCGAACTGCGGGCCGTGAAATCGACCGTGCTCCAGTTCCTGTCACCCGATGGCGACGGCGCGGCCCGGCTGCGTTCGGGCATTCTCGCAGATATCCGCATCTCGTCGGATGTCCGCACGAACAGCCTGGTAGTGACCGCACCGGAAGAAAGCCTGCCGCTACTGGAAGCGTTGATTCAACAGCTCGACCGACCGGCCGCCACGGTGGCGGAGATCAAGGTGTTCGCCCTGACCAAGGCCGATGCGACGACCAGCGCCGAACTGCTGCAGCAACTGTTCAACCAGCAATCGCAGAATCAGCGGCAGGGGGCGAATGCGCGGGGCGGGGCGGTGGGGTCGGTGCCGGGCTTGCAGGTGCAGGGGGCCGACGATGCCAGCAGCACGCTGATTCCGCTGCGGTTTTCGGTCGACGTGCGGACCAACAGCATCATCGCGATTGGCGGGGCCGAGGCGCTTCGCGTCGTCGAAGCCGTGCTGCTCAGACTGGATGACAGCGACGTGCGGCAGCGGGAGAGCATCGTCTACCGTCTGAAGAACAGTTACGCGCCGGATGTGCAGTCGGCCATCTCCCGGTTCCTGCAATCGCGGCGGCAGATTGAAACGACCGATTCCGGCCTCGTGAGTCCCTTCGAGCAGATCGAGCGGGAAGTGGTGGTCGAAGCCGAGGCCGCGACGAACAGCCTGCTGATTTCGGCGACGCCGCGCTACTTCGAAGAGATCAAGAACCTCGTGGAGAAGCTCGATGCCGCGCCGCTCCAGGTGGTGATTCAGGCGCTGCTGGTCGAAGTGACGCTCGACAACACCGATGAGTTTGGTGTCGAGCTGGGATTCCAGGATTCGGTCCTGTTCGACCGCAGCATCGTCTCGCAGGTGCTCCAGGTGCCGACGACAACCACCTCTCCCAACGGTGTGCAGACGACCACCCAGAGCATCATCTCGCGGACCGTGGCACCGGGCTTCAACTTCAACAACCAGCAGTTTGGCCAGAACCCGATCAACCAGGGCCAGGTCGGCAAGCAGAGCCTGACCAACTTCGCGGTGGGCCGGGTGAATGGTGACCTGGGGTATGGGGGGCTCGTGCTCTCGGCCGGGTCGGAAAGCGTGAATGTGCTGCTGCGGGCCCTGTCGGTGAGCCGCCGGGTTGATGTGCTCACCCGCCCGCAGATCCGCACGCTCGATAACCAGACGGCTCAGATTCAGGTTGGCCAGCAGGTTCCGATTGTCGATGGCGTGAATACGGGCATTGCCGGGAACGCGCAGCCGATTGTGCGACAGGATCAGGCCGGGATCATTTTGACGGTCACCCCACGAATCACGCCCGACCAAACCGTTGTGATGGAAGTGGTCGCGGAAAAAAGCGCGTTCACGGGTGCGGGGGTGCCGATCTTCACCGATGCGACCACCGGCAACGTGATTGAGTCGCCCATCAAGGACATCACCAATGCCCGCGCGGTGGTGGCGATTCGCGACAACCAGACGATTGTGCTGGGCGGAATGATCACCCGTTCGCAGGAAGACGAGACCCGCAAGGTGCCGCTGCTGGGCGACATTCCCATCATTGGGCTCGCCTTCCGGTACGACTTCCATTCGCACCGGCGGACCGAACTGCTGATCTTCCTGACGCCCCGCGTCATCCGCACCGACGAAGACAATGAACTGGTCAAGCAGATCGAAACCCAGCGAATTCACTTCACCGAGACAGACGCGGAAGAGATGCACGGGCCGATCCTCTCGGTGCCGGGCAGCGACCCGAACTGTCCGCCGGAAATGCTGCCGGGCGAAGAGCTGGTCGTGCCTCCTGGGGCAACCTGGAATGAACACAACCTGCCCGTGACCGTGTTGCCTGCGATCCCACCGGAGCCGATGGGCGTCACCGTTCCGGAAGCAACTTTGCCACCTGTAAAGCCGTAGGGTGGGCACGGCTCTGTGGCTCGACTGGTGTCAGGTGGCGTGACAACGGAGCAAGGCAAAAGTCAAAAGGCAAAAGTGATGGTGTCAGGCAGGCCTGACCAGGGCTTTTGCCTGACAAGGATTGTTAGACGGAGCCATGGTGGGCAGTGCCCACCCTCCAAATAGGTTTCAAACTGGGGAGTGATCACGATGCAACGCGCCGGGCGATGGATCGTGCTGGCGGTGCTGGCGGTTGTGGCTCCGATGGGCTGTGCCTCCAGTCCGTGGCTGAAGGTCGACAAGCTGGGCTACCGGCATGCCAGTGAGGCGAATCCGGTGGTGCGGATTCTGGCCGCCTGGCAGATCGGCGAAGGTCAGGCCGCGGATGGAAAGACCGTCCGGGGTTTCGTGGGGCAGATCTTTCTGCTCGATGCCGAGAAGCAGGTGCCTGTCATCGCGCAGGGGAGCGTGCGGATCTATCTGTTCGATGACCAGGGGACCCCGGCCGAGCGTGATACGCCGATTCATCAGCACGACTTCCCGGAAGACTCGTGGAAGGTCCGCCTGCAGAAGACCAAGATGGGGCCCGCGTACGTGGTGTTCACGCCCTATGTTCGGGGCGGGACGCACAAGTCGGAGTGTTCGCTGCGGATCAAGTTCATGCCGCACGATGGCAGCCCGCCCGTCTTCTCCGACCTGGCCCACGTAACGCTGCCGGGAACGACGTCCAAAGCGGTTGACCCCATTTCGAGCGCCGCACCGCAAGTGGGCACACCCCAGGTGACCACGGCGGGAGCGAGCGAACCGGCGACGGAAAGCAGTGCGACAGGCGTGCAGCATGCCCTGGGTGAGGTGACCACGTCTCAACCACCGGCCAAGCCGCTCACCGCGACGACTGCCAACCTGCAGGCGGCGCTGATGGAAGCCCAGCGGGCGCGACGAGTCGATGCCATCCCGCTGACCGAAGACGAACGGGACCGCATCGTCCGCGAGGCCCGCCAGCGTGCGGGTCGGCAACCGGCTGCACCCCACGCCGTCCAACAGGCGGATTTTGAGCAGACGGACTCACCGCCGGCGAACATTCCGAACACGGACGCACCGCCCGCGGGGGGACTGTCGTTACGGAACGCCACCCCGTCGACACCGCAGCGTCATCCGCTGGCCGATGAGTCCGACGTTCGGGATTCGACGACCAGCAGGAACGCACCGGGGACCGATTCCGCGATGTCAACGGGGGTCTCAGCCGACCCCCGGAAGACGCTTTCAAGGCGGCACCCGCTCGACCAGCCCGAGGCGCAGGGTGTGGCCGACGATGGGGCTTCGCCGGGCGCATCACCCAGCGCGGCGCAGTTGCGGACACTCGCGGCGCCAACACACGAACTGGCACCCCGATGTCTTGGCAACCGGCCGATCACGCTGGCCCGCCCCGAACCTGCGGGTGAGAAACTCGCTGGGCAGCCCATCCTCGCGCCCTCACCATGATCCAACATGCGGGGCATTTTGATTGACCACCAAGACACCAAGACACCAAGACACCAAGGAAAGGCAGATCAAGGGGCGGAAGGGGACGCGACGAGGAAAACAGAACAGGCGAGCCGACCCTGACAGGGGTCGGTGGGAACCGATGCTCGCGCTGTGACGTTCGTTCTTTGTCGACGTGCCAGGTTTTCAGCAGTTCGCATTCTCTGGTGTTTGCAGCGTTCCACCGACCCCTGACAGGGTCGGCTCGCCACGCAACTCGAACAGCGGTTCGCACTCGGTTCCCCGGTGCTTTCAGAAAGACTGCCACGATCTCGTCCCTTGGTGTGATAAACTGCTGAAGTGTTGGTTGCGTGCGAAACTGGTTTGTTTGTCGGTGCTCCCTATCCGCGTGTCGATCTGAGGTCTGATGTGAACGCCAGTTTGCGATGTTCGCTGCGATCGACACTGCTCGTTGGGGCCGTACTGGCTCTGGCGACGGATCTTTCCGCACAGACGAATTCGATGTTTGGTTCCTCAGCCGGACGCGGAACCAGCGGGTCGACGGGTTCGACCGGGGGACGCAGCAGTTCCAGCAGCGGGTTCAGCTCGTTCAACAACAGCCGCCAGTCGACAGGTCAGCAGAGCCAGTTCGGCCAGAACCAGCAGGGACGCACCGGCGGGACTGGCACGCTGCAGCAGACCGCTGGGACGGCCCGTCAGGGGTTGGTCGGTCGGGCCGATACCGCGGGGCGATTCGTCGGCTCGGCCCAGGCGGCCCAGCAATCGTTCGGAACGGGGGCCAACGGCCTCGGCCAAACCCTGGGCGGCCAATCGCGCGGACGGGGTCGACAGTCGGGACTGTTCGGTGGGCTGGATGAAGGCGAAGGACTGGGCGCTGGTGGCGGCGCAACGTCTCGTTACCGGATTCCAATCCCTCAGCAGAAAGTCGCCTTCGACTACACCCCTCGGGCGGAACCGATCGTGAGCCAGCGGATTTCGACGCAGCTCGACAAGGTCCGCACGAAACTGCCCGTACGGAACACGGAGATCTTCGTGGAAGAGGGAACCGTCACGCTGCGCGGCGTCGTCGCGAAGGAGTCCGATCGGAAACTGGCCGAGCAGTTGGTGCGACTTGAGCCGGGCGTTCGGCAGGTGGTCAACGAGCTGACGGTTGCCGAGTAGCCTGCTGGTTCGAATGGTGATCGCCAACGCGATGTAGCGGAACTCGTGAGAGTTCCCACGCGTGCGCAGGGCAGGTCGACGGTCGATCGGGCGTGGGAAGCCTCACGACTTCCGCTACGACAAGGCGCTACGACAAGGCGCTACGAAGATACGCTACATCCGGGCGTTATGCTCCGGCCGGTTCGAGGTGATCGGTTTCGACCGGTTCGGGCACAGGCTCCATCGCGACCATCTGCTGCGGCAGGTCGGGCTGCTGGAAGTAGAGCTGGTTGACCTGCGTCGCGAACAGCTCGAACCCCGCCACGAACCGATCGAGTTGCGATTCGAGAATCGTCTGGATCGACGGGTCGCTCGGCAGCAGCCCCAGGCTGTCGGCATCGACCAGATTGAGGTGCGACTTCAGATCCTTGAGCAGGTCGCTCAATCCCGACTTCGACGCCCGGGTCGGATTCGGGAGCGCGGCGAGCAGGTTGGCCAGCATCAGCCGCTGGTACTCGAACGACCGCGGATTCGTTTCGTCTTGCAGGAACAGGTCGAGCACCGGGCCCAATTGCGGCTCGAGCTGGTACCGCCGGGAATAGGTCGTGCGGTTGTCGTTGACGGCCAGCAGAAACGGCAGGAGGTTCGGCTCGTATCGACCGGTCCAGAGCAGCGTCGACCGGAGCAGCGCCAGGATGCCCAGCCCCCGTTCCAGCCGCCGGCCGACATCGACGAAGTGGAACCCCTGGCTGCGGCTCATGCTTTCGACGCAGAGGCCGGAGAACGCACCGAGGAGAATCAGCAGTCGTTCGAGAACGCGGATCGCTTCCGAGTGCGTGAGCGGGTTGACCAGTTGATCGCCCGGCGCTTCATCGAGAATCGCCTGCACCACAAGCCAGCCGTCGTCGGAGAAGCGGTCGCTGATCGCCACGGCATTCTGCTTGAGCCGCTGGATGTTCGAGGCGATCGTTCCAATCCGCAGGGAATCGCTGAAGACAGCAAACAACTCGTCGTCGGGACTGTCGCGGAGCGGCTCGGCCTCTTCCCCCACGAACCCGGGCCAGGTGCCCGTCGCATGTGTGAGAATGGGGAGCAGCCTGGGAATGAAGCCGGTCTCGGTCTGCGAGTCGTCGATTCGCGTATACAGCTCCCGCAGCACCCGAATTGCCAGCTCAATCCGTTCGGCGTACCGGCCCATCCAGAACAGATGATCGGCCACGCTGCTGGGTACTTCGCCCCCCGCCCGCGACAGTGCGACGGCGACCGTCGCTGGCGGTTCGGACGTGACGGTGGTGACGCGCTCTTCGCGTTCCGAAGCCATCACCCAGGTGTCTTTGCTTGTTCCGCCCCGCTGGTTGGTGACGAACAGTTCGTTGCGATCGGTCGCCGCCCGCGTCAGGCCGCCGGGCATTGTCTGATACGACCCATTCCGCGCAACAAGGAACGTGCGCAGCACGACGGGGCGGGGGACGAGGGCCGTCTCGCGCAGACACGGCGCGGTCGACGACGTCGCCACCGCCTGCCCGACGAACAAATGCGGCCGCCTGAGGATCGCTCTGCGCAGGTCATCCAGCGCACTTGAGGACAGTTCGCCGGCAAACAGCGGGAATCCCTCTCGCGGGTGGATGCATTTGATGACGAGTTGGTCGAGCCGTTCGAGGACGTAGGTGCGGGCCGTCGCGTCGCCGCACCACCAGGTGGCTGCGGAAGGAATCAGCAGGTCCTGACCCAGCAACTCGCGGCAGAGCCGGGGCAGGTAGGCGAGCAGGCCCGTGTTCTCTGCAAACCCGCTGCCCAAAGGATTGCTGATCAGCACCTGGCCCGAACGGGCCGCTTCCATCAGCCCTGGCGTCCCCAGTACCGAATCACGCCGCAGTTCGAGCGGGTCGCAGGTGCCGTCGTCGACCCGTCGCCAGATGACATGCACGCGCGACAGTCCCCGCAGCGTCCGCAGATAGACCTTGCCGTTGTTGATCACCAGGTCTTTGCCGGTGGTCAGCGAGTAGCCCAGGTATTTGGCGAGGTACGACTGCTCGAAGAACGTTTCGCTGCCCATCCCGGGCGACATGACGACGATCGAGGGATTGTCGTCCAAATGCTGGGCGAGGTCGGCCAGGGAGTTTCGCAGCGTGCGAAAGAAGGCCGCGAGCTTGTGGACATTCGCCTCGCGGTAGATGCTGGGGAAGACGCGTTTGATGACGATCCGGTTCTCGAGCGCGTAGCCCGCACCGGAGGGCGCCTGCGTCCGGTCGGCAATGACCAGCATCCCGCCATCGCGCCCGCGAATGAGATCGGCCGCGTAGAAGTGGATCGGCGTTTCCCAGGCCGGTCCTGCCCCCACGCACGGACGCAGAAACCCGCGGTGGGCATAGACCAGTTCCGCTGGCAAGAGGCCTCGGCGGATCAGCTTCCGCTCGCCGTAGATGTCCCGCAGAATTTCTGAAAGCAGTTCCGCGCGCTGGGCGAGGCCCGCTTCGATCTCGGCCCATTCGTCGCTGCGGTAGAGCGTGGGGACGGGGTCCAGGCCCCAGGACCGGCTCTCCGCCCCGGCATCCCCCCGCGCGTTGTACGTCACCCCGTTCTCACGGAGCAGCCGCCTGATCTCGCGATCCCGGCCAAACAGCTCTTCGCGAGACAGGCTCTGCAGATTCTGGAGCAGATGCTCCCAGTGCGGCAGCGGCGCGATCCCCGTGGCAAACAGCTCGTCGTACACGCCCGGCCGGCGCTCGTACTGCGCCAGCAGGTCATGTCGCGCAGACGAACTGGAAGACTCGAGATGGATCACAAATCGCCCGCCCGACACACATCCTCACGTGTCCACCAGTCGGTACAGCCCCGCAAGCCGCACTCACGCGACCCAGCTTCCGCCCTGGTCTCTCCGCGAAGTCGAGCACTCGCTCCGCGCCTGAACCATTATCTGATCCCAGGCCGGTCCAAGAAAAGCGAGTTCGCCGAATCGCGACCATTTTCCCGGACCGAGGCGTGCCCGTCGGCACGATCGACCGCCTAAAACGCCGACAAACTGGCGGCAATACCCATGCCGCCTCCCACGCAGAGCGCCGCCAGCGCCCGCTGGGACCGGCCGGCGGAGATCTCGTGCGCGAGGTGGACGACCAGCCGCGCGCCTGACGCTCCAATCGGATGACCGATGGCGATTGCGCCGCCGCAGGCGTTGATCCGCTCGGCTGGCAACGACAACTCTTTGAGGCACGCCAGAGTTTGTGCGGCGAATGCCTCGTTGATCTCGATCGCGTCGAACAGGTCGAGTTGTGTCCGGGTGAAGGCGAACAGCCGCCGCAGGGCGTGGACTGGTCCCAGGCCCATCCATTCCGGCTCGCAGCCCACGGTGACGCTATGGCCCCACCGTGCCAAGACGGGCCAATTGTTCCGCCGCGCCACTTCGGCATCCGCCAGGACGACCAGGGCCGCGCCATCATTCACGCCCGACGCATTGCCCGCCGTCACCGTTCCTTGCGGGTCGAACGCGGGTTTCAGCGTGAGCAGTTTCTCCACCGTCGTCTCCGGGCGGGGATGCTCGTCGCGCTCGACCCGTCCCATAGCCACGACCTCAGTCGCCAGCCGCCCGCTCGCCAAGGCTTCACCCGCCCGCACCTGACTGAGCCGCGCAAACTCGTCCTGCTCCCGGCGAGAGATCGCGTACTTCGCAGCGAGCGCCTCCGCCGTCAGCCCCATGTGTCGACCCGACCCGGCATCGACCAGCCCATCTTTCAGGATCGAATCGACGAGTG
>JAIXZD010000522.1 GCA_027489895.1 Planctomycetaceae bacterium | reverse complement strand
GTCGCGGCCCGCAACGCGGCGGTTTCCAGCAGGAAAGGCGGATGGGGAATGGTGGACGGATCGTTTCGTGTCCGGGTGACAAAGGACCATCTGGTCTTTAGCGCCGCTCATTTCATCACCTTCGCCGGAACGATTTGTGAGCGACTCCACGGCCACAATTGGCGCGTCGCCTGTGAAGTTGCCGGACCGCTCGATGAAAACGCCTACGTGTTTGATTTCATCGCCCTCCGCGATGCCCTGCAGACCATCGTCAACCAGTTGGACCACCGCGTCCTCCTGCCGACACGTCATCGCCAGATCTCCGTCCGCGAAACGGTTTCTGGTCATGGGGCCGAAGCCGTCCCGGAAGTGGAAGCCCGCTTCGAGAACCGCCGCTGGCTCTTCCCCCGCGAAGACTGTGTGCTGCTGCCCATCGAAAACACCACGGCCGAGCGCATCGCCGAATGGATTTCCGGTCAGCTCGCACCCCAATTAGCCAAACATCCGGGGGGCTCGCTCCTCGAAGAACTGCAGGTCGAGGTCGAAGAAAACTTTGGCCAATGGGCGATTCATCGAACCCGTGTGAGGTAGCGCGTGATTCCCCCCGTCGACGAGCTGGCGCGCGAAGCATCCCCTGCGAGCGAAGCCACCGCCCCGCCCTCCACAGACGCGCCCTCCACCGACCCCGTCTTCGGTTGGACCGCGGGCGACCGCCGCATGGTCTCGGCCTTCGGGGTCGTCCTGCTAGGTCTATCGGCCTGGCATCTGGCCCAGGCCGCCCGCCGCGGGGGGCTGGTCGAGATCGATCGACTCGCTTCCGCTGAAGCCGCCTACCGCCTGAACATCAACCGGGCCACCTGGGTCGAATGGGCCCAGCTCGATGGCATCGGAGAATCTCTCGGCCGGGCGATCGTCGCCGACCGCGAGCAACACGGCCCATTCGCCAACGTAGACGACCTGGCCCGCGTTCGTGGAATCGGCCCGAAGAAACTCGACGCGATCCGTCCCTGGCTCGAAGTCGGCGACGCGCCAGCGCCGAGTTCAGCCCCGAAGTCCAAGTGAAGTCATCAAAGCGCTGCGCACTACGGGTGACCTCTCTTCCGAGGTCTCCCGATCGAGAGGGGTGAGGCATGAATGGCGAGAAGACAAGTTGGGCACGGGGCAGTGTCATGCTCCTGCTCTGCACACTCGGACTGGTGCTGTATCTCGACCGGGTGGTCATGGGACAGGCGCTCGTTCCGATTCAGACCGAGTTCAATCTGACCAACAGCCAGATGGGGCTGGTGGCCATGGCCTTCACCATTGCCTACGGACTGTTCGAGATCCCCACCGGACACTGGGGCGACCGCATTGGCCCCAGACGCGTGTTGACGCGGATCGTCCTCTGGTGGTCCGCCTTCACGGTGCTAACCGCCGGGGCCTGGAACTTCTGGTCGCTCATCCTCGTGCGGTTCGCATTTGGCGCGGGCGAGGCCGGGGCCTATCCGAATGCCGCGAGGGTCATCAAACGCTGGTTCCCGCCCACCGAGCGGGGGCGCGTTCAGGGGCTGCTGGCCGGATCATCACAAATCGGGGCGGTCCTCTCCCCGCTGCTCGCGCAGGTGATCATTCGTCAGGCGGGCTGGCGCTGGGCATTCATTCTGTTTGGTTTGGTGGGTGCCGTCTGGGTCGCCATTTTCTGGTGGTGGTTCCGCGACGATCCCTCCGAACATCCGGATGTCTCGCCCCAGGAACTCGCGACGATTCGCGCGGGAGTCGTCGACATTGAACCGGCCCTCGCCACGGACCACGCCTTTCCATGGCATAAACTCGCGAGGCCAAACCCCTGGCTCCTGGGGTTCATCATCTCGACCGCCTCATTCGTCGCCTACCTCTACAACACGTGGTACTCCAAGTACCTGCAGTCGGCCCGAGGCTTTTCGGGCGACGACGCGAGCTACGCCTTTGCGCTGATTCAGGGAACGAGTGCCCTCGGAATCTTCGCTGGCGGCTGGATCGGCGATGTCATCAACCGGACAGGCGACCGGGCCATCGGCTTGCGACGGAAACTTGGCTTCTATGCACTCTCGACCGCCGCGGCGATCCAGTTCGTCGCCCACTGGTCGGAGATCGCCTGGCTTTGCGTCGGGCTGGTCTCCTTCTCTCTGTTCATTCTCTACCTGCACCACGCCAGTTGGTGGTCCACGGTGATTGATACGGGCGGCCGACATACCGGTACGCTGTTCGGCTTCGCCAACGGATTGGGTGTCATCGGTGGCGTCTCGGCCCAGTACTTCTTCGGCTGGTTCTCCGACTACCGCAAAGCCCAGGGGTTCACCGGCCGCGACCAGTACGACCCGGCCTTCATGGTCTACGCCGTCGTGCTGTTCTTCGGGGCCTGCGCCTGGCTGCTCGTCCGAGACCGCAAGGAGACCGACGAAGACTGACTTCGTTCCGACTCCGACAAACCGGCCTTTCTGCAATGGATGTAGCGGAACTCGTGAGAGTTCCCCACGCGTCCGGCCTGATTCGACTCCGTTTCTCATCGCAGATCGCGAACAGCAGCCGTTCGCCACCACCACCACCACCACCCTCTGGGCTGCAACGCCCCCATCGCGCCGATTCTCAAAAAAAGAGCCCATTCATCTTGACGCAGTGTGTGTACGCATGTACATTACATCTCGTTGGGAATGGACATCTTTACACAGGAGAGCGACGCCATGTTGGTTCTGAGCAGGAAGCTGGGCGAACGGATTCTGATCGGCGAGAACATCGAACTGACGATCGTCGGTTTCCGTGGCCGAACGGTCGTGCTGGGGCTTGAGGCCCCGCGCAATGTTGTCATCCGACGTGAAGAGTTGGGGCCCGATGAGTTTGGCACAGGCGCACCGACGAGCGAGCCGAAAAGTGACGCAGTTCCGCAACAGTTTCGGGAAGAGTTCGACGTCGAATGTCCCGGCGACCGACGCGTCTTCCCCGTGCCCCGTTCCGCAGTAAAGGGACCACTCGCACGCTCGCTCGCCAGCGCCCGCCCCAAGGCGTAATGGGGACACTACCCACGACCGGCTCAGCAATCAGCACCCGAACGTGCGTGACGCAGAGTGAGTTGTCTGGCGAGCCGACCGTATCAGCGGGCGGTGGAATCAAGCGATTCGGTCCCGACGTGAGACCTTGAATCTGGTGGCATTGACGGCGCGAATCGCCGTCAAGCCCCCGCACCTAAAAGCCCCCCGCCTCGTTGATCATCCCCACGTAACTGGAAAAGACACTGAAGATGACGAAAATGATTAAGCCAGCAACCAGCGCCCAGATCAGCCACCCGAACACCTCCGCCAGCGTTTTCAGGCTGCGGCGGGCCTGCTCTTCGAACTCGGGGCTGAGCCGCGCGAGCGATTCCGGCACCGTGCCGGAACTCTCCGCGACTTCGACGATCTGCAGGAATTCTTCCGGGAAGACGTCCGCGGCGCGCAGGGCCGAACTGAGGTCTTCCCCCTGCTGGATGAGCTGGCAGACGAGGTCGCTGGCCCCTCGAAAAGCACCGTTTCCAGTCGCCCGAAAACTGGCCGCGAGCGCCTTTCGGACCGGCATCCCGGTCTCCGCGGTGAGCGAATAGGCCCAGGCAAAGCGGGCAATCGCGAACGACCTCAGGCAGCCCCCCACGACAGGAATCCGCAGGAGTAAACCATCGAGGACACGCTGCTTCTGGAACGTAAACGCGACGACATAGTACGCCGCAAAAATCGCCGCGAGCGAACCGAGAGTGATCGACAAAAACGTGATCGCTCCCGAAGGGCCGGACAAACCCCAGCCGAGCATGTCATTGGCACCGTTTCCTTTGGCCTCGCCAATCAGCCCCAGAATCAGGATCAGACCCGCCACGATGACGATGGCAAACAGGAGCTGAAACACCGGCATCGCGATCTGTCCGAGGAACGCCTTCCGCAAGCGGAGCATGTTGTCGTAGTGCTCGCCCAGAGCCTTCAGCACCTCGGGCATCGCGCCGGATTGCTCCGAAACATCGACGAGATCGACGAACAGTTCGGGGAAATAGCCGGGCTGGTCACGGAGCGCCGTGGACACGTCCGATCCCTGCAGGATTTCGCGAGTCACCTCGCCGAGCACCGCCCGGCAGCGGGAATCCCCCACCTTGCGGGACGCCATATCGAACGCTTTGTGAACCGCGATGCCGGAGTGCAGCATCGTGCCCAGGGTACGGCACAGTAGCGACAGCGACTTCATCGAGATCGAGGCGGGGAACAACATGATGTGGTGAAACCAGGCGATCGCCAGAACAGGAAGACCCCGCGCAGGATGCCTCCGAGCCAGGTCACGACGACACGAGGTCTCTACTCCCAGCAGAGTTCATGGGCAGGAAAGATCGGTCCCTCGACACATGTTCTCCGGTAATCCCAGCCACCATCCGGCAAATGGACTTTGGTCACGCAACTAAAACAAGCTCCGAACCCGCACGCCATGGGGGTTTCGAGGGACAGCCAGCAGCGGACGCCCGTCTGTTCCGCGAGTTGAGCCACCGCATGCATCATCGGCTCCGGGCCGCAGCAGTAGATGGCGGTGTCCGGCGTGCCGGGCGCGGTCGGAGAGTCGGCCTGCCACTCAGCCAGGGTGGCTCGCGCCAGATCCGTGACAAATCCCTTGTGACCAGCCGACCCGTCATCGGTTGCAACCTGAACATCGACGCCCGCAGCGGCAAAGTCGTCCAGTCCCGCGAGGTAGTCACGCGACCTCGCACCGTAGACAAATCGCAGCCGCTCAGGCCGAGCCGAGAGCGTGCGTCCCGGATCGCCATAAGCGCGACCGCCCACCGCCTCGCGCCCCACGGCCAGAAACGGAGTGTTTCCAATCCCCCCGGCCACCAGCAGCAGGTTCTTCACGGGAGGAACGGGAAACCCATTCCCCAGGGGGCCCCAGAGTTCGACGGGGTCACCGGTCCGCCAACCCGTCATCACCCGCGTCATCTTGCCCACGACGAGGTAGACAATGTCCACGCCAGCCGGCTGACCCGTCGCATCCAGCCAGGTGTCATAGAGCGCGAACGGCCTCCCCAGCAGGGGTTCCGTCGTCCCCGGTTCCCGAACCATAAAGAACTGTCCGGGGGTGACCCGCGCGGCGATCTCCGGGCAGGCGAGCCGCAGACGCCACGTATCGCGGGCCAATTGAACCTGCTCGACAACGGGTACCGTCACCGCTTGAGCCTGCGGCTGCAGTCCCGGAAGAGAGGGGTGGGCGGGATGAGTGTGTGTCGCGGTCATGACTGTTTCGGTTTACGCGGGGCGCGGGGTTTGCCTTCAGCATTCTGTTGACGTTTCGGACCACGCGGTCCGGCGACTGGCGGAGCACTCGCCGGAGAACGCCCGGCCGGACGATCGTCGCCCTGTTCCACAGCCGGTCTCGCGCGGCGGCGTGCCGGCTTCATACCCGACGCAGCCCCACCGTCGGAAGACTGGTCCGATGGCGGCGCGGAAGTCGAAGCAGCGGCCGCGGGTCGATCTGGTCGAACCAGTTTCTGGGCGGATTTCCGCGGCCCCCTCGCACCGCCGGCGGCTTTGGCCGGGCCGTCCTTGTCGGTCGCCGTGCGGTTTCGCTGGGCCAGCGCGTACAGCGATTTCACCTCGATCGGGGTGAGCGGTCGAAACGCCCCCACCGGCATCGGCCCCAGCCGGAGAGCACCCAGCGCCACGCGTTCCAGAACAAGCACCTTATGCCCGACGCGCGCCAAGAGCCGCCGGATTTCGCGATTCTGCCCTTCCGACAGCACAATCTCGATCCACGCACTCTGTCCTTTGGTTTTGACGAGTTTGGCCGCATCGGCCTTGAACTTGCCCTCGGCAAAGTAGAACCCGCGCTCCAACTGACGAATCACCGCGGGCGAGGGAATCCCCGCCACTTGGACTCGATACGTTTTCGTGACGCGGTACCGGGGATGGGCGAGCCGCTGGGCGAGATCACCGTCATTCGTCACGACGATCAACCCCTGACTGTGTTCGTCGAGCCGTCCCACGGTGAACAACCGCTGTTTCATTTTGGGAAACAGATCGACCACCTTGGGGCGTCCATCGGGATCGTAGTTGGTGCAGAGCAGGCCTTTGGGTTTGTTGACGAGGAAGTAGACCCGTCGCTCGACGGTCACCTTTTCCCCATCGAGCCGGACTGTCTGCTGAGAGGGATCGACGCGGGCAGCGAGATCGACGACGGTCAATTTGTCGACCGTGACCCGGCCTCCGGTGATGAACTCTTCGCAGTGCCGGCGCGAGCCGATTCCCGCCATCGCGAGATAGCGGGCCAATCTCACACCGTCGGCGGCATCGAGGTCTGGCGGAGCGGACTCGGCGTCTGGTTCGGGCCGGCGGGCCATGCGTTTACCTCTGGGCGTTGACACTCCCCCGAACCTCAGGCGGATCAATGGGAGCCAATGTAAAGCCGCATCATAGCCAACACACCAGACGAGGACGAATGTGGTGACGTTTTGCGGGGCGCCGCGCGGCCTCCATCGGAACCTGCGGTTCGCGAGCGCTCCACTGGGAGCCGGAAGCGTGAGCGCCCGGAGGCAACACGCCTCCGATTCGCCGTCAGCACCAGGGAAGTGGGATTGCCCGGCGCTTCGACCCCAGCGACGTGGGGCCAGGTGACGCTGGTTCTGCGGTTAGGCGTCTGGGGAACGCTCACGCGTTCCGCTACCTCTTCTGTCGCGATGGGGTGCGAGACGATAGTGGGCGGCGGTGCCTGCGATCGCCCATCAATAGACGAACGACAGCCGGGCGAAGCCAGTGCTGCCTGGCTCCAGTTCACGCGGGTCGACTTCAAACCGGGCCTCTCTGGCGAACACGAATCCCGCTTCGGCTCGCAGCGTGGGGCCTGCGGTGGCCTTGTACTCAAACCCTGCCAGCAGCCGGTAGTCGGTGTAGATGAACACATCTTCGCGGCCATCGGCGTGATCAATGGCCCAGTTGTTCCCCCCGAACAGTTCCGCCCCCAGGTAGCCCCACTGCTCGTGCGTCTCGCTCTTGCCGAGCCGCCACATCGCTCGCGGACGGGGAATCATCACCTCGTACCGCACATCTTCGCGGGGCGAATAGATCAGGCCCACCGCCGGCACCGCCACCAGGTTGTCCCGGCCGAGATAGACCACCCCGACGGCCGACTTCAACGTCTCGCTGTGGGTCATGAACAGTAGCACGCGGCCCGTCACGCGGAACCCGCGGCTGGCGGGGGTATTGAAGTCGGTGAACCATGCGCCTCCCACCGCCGTATCGACGGCCATCCACTCATTCACGGGCCGCAGCCACCGCAGTTCAAGCTGCACGTTGTAGAGCGTGTCGGGTAAGTCGAATCCATCCGGCGAATCGATCGTCGTCGCCCCGAAACCGACTCCGAGTTTTGGGGGCGGACCGCCCAGAAACAGGGGAATGACGACCGCCGTCCGTGCGTCGTACTCCATCACCGAAAACCCGTCCCGCGGAAACAGGACCGTCACCGCGTCGTTGTGATCGGTCAGCCAGCGTCTTGGTCCCGGAGGCGGCCCCTGTCCACCGGGCGACTCAACCAGCGGTTCCTCGACGACGTCTGCTTCGCCCGGCGCTCCGCCTTCGGGAAACACCTCGCCCGGCTCCGTCCATTCGTCATCCCGCGGTGCGACCCCCGGCAGGTCCAGCGGTTGATCGGGCAGATAGCTCGCCGGCTCAGCCGTGGGAGTATCCGACAGCGAACGCTCCGTATCGAGCGATTCGTCGCTCTCTGGCGGCAAGAGCGTGGCCGGTTGACGTGCCCGAACGGGTTGGTCCGCAATGGCGATTCGCTCGATTCCGCTCACGATGACCGCGAACGCAACCACCAGACGTGTGACGACAGAACGGGTCCACAGGACGTCGCCCAGTGACCAGACGACATCTTCAGGCACGGAATGTAGGCACGACACGGTACGGTCGGGCAAGGGAAAACCCGGATCGGAGGGGAGGGAGCTGTTGATTGGGGGGGCCGGACGGCCGAGGCGAAGACACGCAATGCGATTTCAGCAATGCGGATCTCTGGGGGAACCGCAAGTATTCCCGGCCGGGTCAACCGGGTCAATCTGTCTTTTCCGCTCGGGTGACCAACCACGCCGGTAACCAACCAGGCGAGCCGACCCTGACAGGGTCGGCTCGCCTAAATCATCCCACAGACACACGTCTGACGGTGACACCGCCGGCGATCAGTTCGGACGCGGGTTGCGGGCCTGCTCGTGCTCTTTGAGCCGCTCCACGGCCGCCAGTAACTCGGCTCGCTTCTGCTCGAGTCGTGCCAACGAACCCGCAGCCGACCGGGCCATCAGGCGATGGATCAGCAGGTCGGCCAGCGTCAACAGCACGAGCCACAGCGTCAGTCCGATCACCACCAGCCAATACAGGGCAAAGGCGACGACATGCCGCTCCCACGGAATGAAGCCGCCATCTCCCACGGCGATCATCAGCCCCACCAGCCCCAGCAGCACCGCGACTTGCAGCCTTCTCCGGTGCTGGGATTTCAACAGTCGTCGCTCGTTGTCGCTGTCGGCCGGATCGACCTGAAACCCGCGTTGCTGGCCGACAAACAGCCAGACGGCCGCGCCCAGCACCGCCAGACCAACAACGATCGAGAGCCACTTGTCGACCACAATGCGTGCCTGCCCCAATCTGCTGGGCGATTCAAGAGAGGATCGCGACGCGACTAACCCTTCCAGGGATAAAACTTCACGCAGACCGGCTTCGACAACTTCAACTCGTGGCCGGTATCGGAGAGGTGACCGGTCGTCCGATCGATCTTGAAGACCACGATGTTGTCGGTGTTCGCATTGCCGCAGATGATCCACTGGCCCGTGGGATCGATATTGAAGTTGCGGGGATGATCCCCCTTCGTGGGCTGCTGCCCCAGCAGCGTCAGCTTCCCCGTCGTTTCATCCACCTTGAAGACCGCCAGGCTGTTGTAGCCCCGGTTCGAGCCATACAGGAACTTGCCACTCGGGTGGACGACCACTTCGGCCGTGTAACTCTTGCCTTTGAAGTCCACCGGCAGCGTGCCAATCGACTGAATCTCCGCCAGCACGCCACGCTCGGCATCCCACGTGAAGACCGTCACCGTGTTGCCCAGTTCGTTGATCACATACCCGAACTTCCCGTTCGGATGAAACGCGAAATGTCGCGGCCCGGCCCCGGTCGCCACCTTGGCAAAGCCAGGCGTCGTCGGTGTGAGCGTCGACTTCTCCACGTCGAGGGCATAGATCAGCACCTTATCGAGCCCGAGATCGGCCGAGACGACAAACTTGTTGGTCGGGTCGGCGTAGATCGAGTGGGCGTGCGCTGCTTCCTGTCGGGATTTGTCGGCACTCGAGCCCAGATGAGCAATGACACTGGCTGCCGGGGCGAGCTTGCCATCGGCACCAATCGCCAGCGAAGCGACGCTTCCGCCGCCGTAATTCGCGGCCAGCGCCGTGCGACCCGTTTTGTCCAGCGTGACATGGCACGGCCCCGCCCCGCCCGATGATTGCGAGTTGAGCAGTTGCAGCTTGCCCGTGGCCGGGTCAATTGCCAGGGCCGAGACCGCGCCAACAGGCTTCCCGCCCTCGGCCACTTCACTCACCGCATAGAGAAACTTTTCGTTGGGATGAATCGCCAGGAACGACGGGTTCTTGATCGCCGCCGCCAATTCCAGCCCCGTGATGGCGCCCGTCGCCACATCGAATTTCGCAGTGTAGATCCCGTCGCTGCCCTGGCCCGTATACGTCCCGAGGAACAGACGGAACGCCGCAGGTTCCTCGGCCGCGGAGGTCGCCGTCATCACAGGTCCCACGAGGCAGGCCACCAATCCCAGCCACGTCAGCCCACGCCAGGAAATCCAACACAACGAGGCCACGGGGGACGGGCAGGGCATAGCCAACTCCGAAACAGGTCATTGGGTTGTGGTGGAAGACGACCTCTGGCCCGCGCCAGCCCGTC
>JAIXZD010000277.1 GCA_027489895.1 Planctomycetaceae bacterium | reverse complement strand
CCACCGCTCCCGTCGAGGCGGCACCGGCCGCGCCGCGTGTGCGCCAACCTCTCGAAGTCGATGTCTCGCAGTTGCTCGCCAGCCGGTCTGAGAAGGCCAAGGCCGACGCGCTCGGGGCAGAGGGTGAGTCGGATCCCGCGGAAAAGGTCGTCGCGCAGGCGCTTGTCTGGTTGAAACGGGTTCAGCAGGCCGATGGGCATTGGCAACTGCACGAGAAACGGGGCAAGGCCGATACCGATCCGCGTTACCCCGATGCAGGCACTATCAAGACCGATACGGGAGCCACGGCGCTCGCTCTGCTCTGTTATCTGGGCGCGGGGCAGACGCATCAATCGGGAACCCATTCACGGGAAATCGCCAAAGCCGTCGATTGGTTGCTCAAACGGCAGCAGCCGGAGGGGTTGATCTACGAGCGCGAGTTCGATGGCCCCGCGCCGTTTTACTCCCATGCCCAGGCGACGATCGCTCTGGCGGAACTGCTCGCGATGACGGGAGACGATTCGCTTCGCACTCCTGTCGCCAAGGCGCTGGAATACATCCGCCTCGCGCAGAACCCGACGACCGGCGGCTGGAAGTATCGCCCCGGCCAGCCTGGCGGAGACCTTTCGGTGATGGGCTGGCAGCTCATGGCTCTGCAGACGGGGCGAGCGGCAGGACTTGTCACTCCGTCCGAAGTGTTCGATGGCGCGAATCTGTTCCTGTCGCAGGTCGAGGAGCAGGACGGTGCGGCCTACCGGTACGATGTTGAGCCGGTCTCGAAGGTGACGCCCGCGATGACGGCCGAGGGGCTGCTCTGCCGTCAGTATCTGGGCTGGCCCGCCGATCATCCCGCGATGCGGGCCGGCGTGGAGTATCTACTCGGGGAGGAGTTTCAGCCCGAGTGGGAATCGGGCCGCAGGAATGTCTATCACTGGTACTACGCGACACAGACGCTGCACAACCTGGGAGGCGACGCCTGGACCCGCTGGCGGGCGTCGATCACCAAGGCCATCGTTCCCGCGCAGGAAAAAGCAGGCCTCGTGAGAGGCAGCTTCCACCCGCTGCGCACCG
The DNA here is from genome assembly GCA_027489895.1 of Planctomycetaceae bacterium. Lineage (GTDB taxonomy): Bacteria > Planctomycetota > Planctomycetia > Planctomycetales > Planctomycetaceae > JAIXZD01. The sequence continues at coordinate 25,100 of JAIXZD010000277.1, read as the reverse complement.
AAGGTCATCCCGATGAACGGGCTCGGGAAGGCGGCCGGTTGTACATCACCTGTCTTTCCGTGCTGATCCTGGAAACCCCGTACCGGCATACGCCGCTCTACGCCCCGCAAACTCAGGAGTAGCGGAAGCCGTGAGGCTTCCCAAACCGCCGCCCTCACTGTCGACCTCCACTGTCGACCTAACAGCCTGTTGAAGAAAGCCGACATTCATTCGGTCCGCGTGACGACAGTTCCGGAAGCAGCGGTTTTCCCGCAAGAACCCGCACTGGCAAAGCCAGTGGCACACGACGAATTCGCCTTTGATCCGTTCCTTAACGGGCTGCTCGTTCCCCGTTGACTCCCGCTGCCAGCGCTTCGGCCGCCAGCCAGGCCGTGCTGAACGCCGCCTGAAAGTTGAATCCACCGATCGGGCCATCCAGGTCCAGAATCTCTCCGGCGAAGTACAGCCCCGCCCGGCATCGGCTCTCCATCGTTCGCGAGTTGACTTCCGCCAGCGCCACGCCGCCGGCTGTCACCTCGGCCTTCTCGTACCCCAGCGCTCCGCTTAACGGGACGGGCGACGCCTTGATCGCCTCGACGAGTGCCCGCAGTCGAACCCGGCCGATCTCCGCGAGCTTCAAGTGACGAACCAGCCCGGCCTGCGCGAGGACCGCGTCCCCCAGCCGGGAGGGGAGCAGATCGTCGACAAGGCAACCGGCCCCGCGCCGTCCGTCGGAGGCAATCCGCTTCAGGAAATCGCCGTCGAGTGCCGTGCGGTCGTAGGTTGGTGCGAAGTCACAAATCAGCCGACCCTGGGCAGTGGGCGAAGCCAGCGTCAGAGTGCGGCTCACGTTGAGCGGCGCAGGCCCCGAGAAGCCGAAATGCGTAAATAGCAGGCCTCCGCGATCGCTGGCTCGATCCCGGCCCACGCTCCGTCTTGGTCTGGCCCCGCTCCCCCGTTCGTCGCCATCGACTTCCAACGTGATCGCGGCATCTGGCAGGGTCAGCCCGCTGAGAGCCTGCACCCACGCCTGGTCGCTTCGCAGGGGAACCAGCGATGGTGCGCGGGGCGTGACGGTGTGGCCCAGTCGCTCGGCCCAGTGGTAGCCATCCCCGGTCGTGCCGCAGCCGGGATAGGACAACCCGCCCGTCGTGACGAGCACCCGTTGAGCAGAGACTGGGCCAGATTCCGTGGCGACCAGAAAGGCGCGATGTTGCTCTTCGAAGACGATTTCCTGCACGGCCACGCCCAGTTGCAGTGTCGCTCCGCTCCGGTGGAGGCGCCGTAGCAGGGCCTGCTGCACATCGAGGGCGCGATCGCTCGCGGGAAAGATTTTGCCCGTGGGTTCGCGCTTGGTGGGGACGCCCTCGGCCTCGATCAGTTCGACGAGGTCCGCGGGAGAAAACCGCGCCAGGGCCGAGTGCAGAAACGGCCCCTGGGGGCCAAACGCCTCGACGATTCCGCGTGCGTCGGTCGCCTGGGTCAGATTGCAGCGCGTCCCGCCCGACATCAGAATTTTGACGCCCGGCTTCCGGTTCTTTTCGATCAGGAGAACCCGTAACCCCAGTTCGGCAGCCCGGGTGGCCCCCAAAAGTCCCGCCGGCCCCGCACCGATTACGATCAGGTCCCACTTGGGGTTCAAACCCGGAGGGCCCGCAGGACCAGGGGGTGGGGTTTCCGGTGACGGCACCGACATGAAATCTCGACTAAGGGCGGTACTGAGAAAGCGTCCGCTGATTGTAACCGCCCCAACCGACGACTAAAAAAGGATTCTGGAGAACACGGCGCCACTGAACCGCCTTGATCCGGTCTTCCTGAATTTGCATCCTGATGGACGAAGGGCGGTTTGCTCGTGTCGATGGATTCTCCCGCGCTCATTCAGGCGCTCAAGACGAACATCGGGTCGGCTCTCCTCGGAAAACCCGACGCCATCCGGCTCGCGCTGGTCGCCTTGCTGGCGGAAGGCCATGTGCTGATTGAAGACGCGCCGGGCGTTGGAAAAACGGTGCTGGCCAAGGCGCTCGCTAAGTCGCTCGACTGCGAGTTCCGCCGGCTGCAGTTCACGCCCGATCTGCTTCCCAGCGACATCGTCGGGGCGAGCGTCTTCCTGCCGCAACAGGGCCTATTCGAGTTCCGCCCCGGCCCGCTGTTCACCAACATCCTGTTTGCGGACGAAATCAACCGCACCACGCCCCGCACCCAAAGCGCCCTGTTGGAAGCGATGGCCGAGGGGCAGATCTCCGTTGATGGGCAGACCTACGCACTGAAGCGCCCGTTCTTCGTGATTGCGACGCAGAACCCCTACGAGTTCGAGGGGACCTACCCGCTGCCGGAGAATCAGCTCGACCGGTTCATGGTCTGCCTCGATATTGGATACCCCGATCGCAAGACCGAACGGGAGGTCCTGGTCTCGCACCGGAGCGGGGAACCGGTGGACCAGATTCGCTCCGTCGTCTCGCTGGCCCAGTTGCAGTCGCTGCAGCAGGCGGCCCGCGAGGTGAAGGTCGAGGAGTCGCTCAATGAGTATGTGCTCGACATCATCGAAGCGACGCGCAAGCACGAAGAGCTGTCGCTGGGCGTGAGCACCCGCGGAGCCGTCAGCTTCTACCGCGCGGTCCAGGCGCTGGCGCTGATCGAGGGACGGAACTACGCCGTGCCCGACGACATCAAGCTGCTCTCTGGCCCGGTCCTGGCGCACCGGGTGGTCCCCAAGGGGCTGCTCCGCGAAGGGCTGCGGCAGCGCAACCGGACGATCCTGCAGCAGATCCTGAACCGGATCCCCGTGCCGCGGTAATCGCGACACGTCCAATCACTCTCCAATGGACCATTGCCGGCGCAGCTCGAGATGCGTCGGGTCATTCTGAACTTCCTCCTCGACCTGGCTTGGCGTCCAGGCCCCACCGTGGGTCGAGAATAGCAGCCGCGACTGAAACACCTGACCCGATTCGGTCGCGTCCTGCCCAGGCCAGCGGCCCACGAACGTTCCCGACTCGGCTCCCGTGCGTTGCCGGATCCAATCCGGTTTCGGACCATCGGTCTCGAACCACTTGCCGACCGTCTCGGAATCCTGGGGTGTTTCGAGCTTGCCGATCAGTTTCGTGCTGCAGTTCCCGAAAATGTTGTAGTCCACTGATCGCGGACTCTGGGTGCAGACGAGGCAACCCACTCCGAACTTCCGCCCCTGGGTAAAGAGTCTGGTCACCGGCATCTTGGCAGCGGGCTTGTGTGCCCCGGCCGGGAGAAAGTCCCGGGCTTCGTCGAGGTAGAACAAAAGCTGCGGCTGCGACGCATCGCCCCCCGCACAGCACATCCAGCGGTAGACTTCGGTGGCAAAAGCCGCGAGAAAGGCGTGCTTTTCGACATCCGAGAGCGCGTTCAGAAAGATGATGTTGAGCGGTATCTTTCCGGGTGTGACGGGTGTACGCATCTGATCGATATCGAGCGCGACGCCGCGGGTGAACAGTTTTTTCAGCGGGCCGTGGGCGAGCGCATTGATCTGACGGCCGAGGTTTTCGCGCTCTGACTTCTTGATCAGATGATCGGAGTCCGTAATACCGACGATCTCCGGCTCTATGATGGCAGCGGCGATCTCACTCAATTCGAGAGCGTCATGCACCCTCGATTCCGCCAGTAACCGCAGCACCCGTCCGACAAACGCCTGTTGCGCATCGAGCGACTTCTTCCCCGCGGAAACCAGCCCCACGAGATTGAGCGCGACCGAATCAATCATGCCCGAATACTCTTCCTCACGACGCGCCGGCGAAGATTCCCGGACATCATCGCGGCGGGGAAGCCGGATCGGATTCAGGCGCAGCCGGATGGCATGCGATGTTCCCGGAGTGAAGATGCGTGTCTCCACGCGGGCCGAAAACTCCCGATATCGGCCGATCAGTTCCGGTGCTTGTTCCGCGATCTCAGCCTCGGGCCGCCGCTTCAGGAACTGCACGAGGTCGCCTTGCGGATCGATTGCCAGTACGGGAACGCCACTGAGGATCGCTTCTTCGACCAGCACTTTTGCCAGCCAGGTCTTTCCGCTCCCCGCCGCACCCACGATGGCCGTGTGGGTCGACAAATGGTTCGGTCGAATCGCGACTGGCTGCTGACTGTGTGACAGCCAGCCGAGGGACAACAGACCTGAATCGAGCGCGCTGGTCGGGCTCGGCACCCGGGGCTCTCCCACATACTCCTTGAACAGTTCTTCGACTGGTGGCAGGACGACAGGCCGGTCCGTTACTCGATTGTCCTGTGCCTCTGTCTCGCGTTCTTCCGCCAGGGCCTGTTCTTCCTCGGCGACTGCCTCGGGGGTGACCATCGGCGGGTCGACCACCACGACTTCGATCGGCTCGACCCGTTGCGGCTGCCAGTCGATGACGCTCCCCAGCGATCTGGGCCCCAGTTCCGGCTCGCACCGACCTCGCCATGTGCAGCTTTCACAATAGGTCGTCTCTCCCGGCGGGAGTTGACCGAGGCCCTTCTCCGCCGAATACCGGCTCCACTCGACCATCGACGCCAGCAGGTTGTAGACCTTCGCCCGCTCGCTTTCGATCTGTTCCCACGACATCTCCACGACATGACGGCCGGGGTGCAGATAGAAGACCGCCGCGTCGCAATTGAATCGATGCTGGTGGTGATACATCAGCGCATAGATGGCGACCTGGTACTGGTCCTTGTTCGGGTTCCTCGCGGGAGCCAGCTTGTAATCGACAATCCGCAGTCGCTCGTAGCGCCAGTCAAAAAACACGTAGTCCAGCCGCCCCGTGACATGGACGGGCTGCTGCTGGGGTCCGACATGAAACGTCACATCGACCCGCTTGGGCATGTCGGCGAAGAGCTGATCGACGATCTCGTCCGGGTCTTTCCCGATCGTCTTCGCATAGTGGATGATGTCGGCCAGTTCCCCCATGTACGTTTCGATGCATCGGGAAAAGTTCGCGATGATCTCGGTTGACTTGCGCAGCAACTGATCCTGATTCAGGCAATCGCTCCGCAGGAACGCCATCGCCGACTGCAGCAGTTCGTCCCGGCCTGAACTTCGCCGCACGACCTGGCGAACCGCATCGCCCGTGGCCGCCAGCCGATTGAACTTTTCGACAGTGGCATGGAACAGGCTTCCGCCGGCGGTCGCTTCGGACTCGCTTTTCTCCCAGATCCGCGTGATGCGGGGCGTCGCCGGGTTTCGCCGCCGGTTCTCCAGCGCGTCGAAATACAGGATTCTCGGGCAGCTCGCGGCCACGCGAACCTGGGACGCGGTGAAGTGAACCGGAGCGAGGAAAGACACGGAAGGATCCAGTTCGAAACTAACTGACGTTCATCAGCAGCAGGCCGTTCAAGTGCACCTTCGAAACGAGCTTTGATTCTGCTTCCAGTTCCCTGGCTACCGCGACCACGAAATCGTGCGTTTCCTGGAAGTCTAGGTGCGACATCCCCGGTTGATTCAGCACTTCCGCGGTCACGTCATTCGTCATCACGCAAATCTTCCAGCCGAGGCTCCCCGCAATGATCGTGGCGACGAGCTCGGACGTTGGTTTTTCCAGTGGAACCGGGGCGACCGCAGTCGGTTCCGGTTCAGTCAGCAACTCTTTCAGCAGCGGATGGGCCAGAAACCGGCCTTGTCGATGGAGCGATTCGGCGACTTCTTCCCGGGTCAATCCGGAGTGCGTGCGACCGGGATACTCGATTGCGATGTTCACGGCATCGTCCATCGCCGTGCGGAGCGCGTCGAGTTCCACGTACTGTTGAAACGTCAGTTTGACATGCTGAAACCGGTCCGGGCCAAGGGCCAGAAGCTTGTTGTAGGTATCGAGAATGTTGCGCGTCATCGGCAGCGGGGTGCGTTCTTCGTCCGTTACGAGAATGCGGTGCTGAATCCCGTCGGGAACTTTGTCCAGCAGTCGCTGCACCGGATGACGGGCCACCGTTCCGTTCCGCGAGGCGACAATCGCCACTGCGGTCCGAACGAGCTCGTTTTGCGTTCCCGGCAGCCGCTCGGTGATTTCGAGCGAATACGGTTTGTCATCCGGAATTCGCTTCACCGACTCCAGCGAGTAGGCCGCGCGTCCCTGGCAAACACGCAGTAATCGCTCGGTCACCGTCGCCAGATTGTCCGCGTCCGGGGGCAACATCCCCGCATGTTTTCGACGATCAGCTATGAGATCGTTCACCGCCTCGTTCACCGCGGCATCGATTGCCTCTTCCAACGAACCGTGGGCCATGGGCGGCGGCGAGCCACTCCACCCGCGCAGCCACGCTTCTCCACCGAGCTCGCGAATCCGGGATTGTTCGGTCTCCCACGCGGTGTTCGCCCACTTGACGACCGACCGCGGATGAATCTCGGCCATCTGTCCAAATCGCAGCTCGAAGTCCTTCTCGGCCAGTGGAAACAGTGGCGAGGAGTCAATCATCCGGCGAATCTCGGGCAGCCCCCGTGCCTTCTCCTGAAACGGCCGCAGTCGCGTCTCTAGGATCGCGCGTGCCTGCGACGGCTCGATCTGATGCAGGTCGATAATCTTTTCCGCGATGCGATCGCGCTGGGCTTCGCTGATGACCCGGGTATCGAGCATCGTCTTGATCGTCTCTTTGACGCCCGCCATCACCAGCAACAGGTTCTGGCAATGATCCAGCACGGAATGGCAGAACTCTGCCAGGCTGCTCACCGATTCCCGCATGTTGTCGACCTGATCGATCACGATCAAAAGCGACCGCCCCGCCAACCGACAGAGCGCGGCAAGAATCAGAAACACCTGCTCGACCTGATGATTGTCCTGCAGTCGCACGAGACCATCCGCGTCGCGGTCGTGGGGTTGCGGAACGATGCCAATCTCTTTCGCGAGATCCTCGTCAATCCCATCGCCAGACAGCCAGTCGACAATCGCATTTACGTTTTGTCGCGCGGGCCCCCGAATCTCCGGGTTCGTGTTGACCTTCACAAAAAAGTTGAACACGACCTCGAACACCACCTCGTTGAGGCGGTCTTTTCGCAGCGGGAGTGACCGCGTTGCCGCAAGAAAAGCTTCGTGCGCGATTGTCCGCGTGATTGGTGGCGGGACCTTGTTCTGTTTGAGGGTGCGTTTGAGCACCGTCTGAACCATGACGTACAGAGGCGACTCCTCAAATGACGCGCCCCCTTCGACCAACGTGCTGACCACCGACTTCAGGAAGTGCCGGGGCGTGTTCTCCGCCGAGACCAGCACGTTGTGCAGATAGAGATAGAAGGCCTTCTTTTCGTGATCGGCCCAATCGCACAGCCGCGCGAGCAGATGACTTTTGCCCACGCCCGCCCCGCTCCACAGCAGTACGCCCAGCGCCCGGTTCTGGGTGTGAACCTGGGTGGTCAGCCGACAGAGCTGTTCGAACTCCCGGCGATGAATGTCGTCCACCGTGACCAGACACTGATCGGGGCCGTTGACCCGATTCGAGGAAAACGGGTCGGACCCCAACAGCCCGTCGAAGAACTCGCTTTCCGTCCGATACATGCCTGGTCCTTCGAGACAAATCGTGGTGTTCATGGCAGTCGTGCACTCCTGGACCGGGGCCAGACTTGTTCAATCAGACGACTCGAACACGCTTGCAGTAGATCAACTGCCTTCCCGCTTCCACAATTCCAGCCTCGCGTTCTTCTTCGCTCAGGGACACGACATGCCCTTCGGATGATTCCAGCGAATACAGCCGGTTCTTACGGAGCGCATCGAGCCCGGCATCAAACAGAACCCGCGGATACGCTGGCAGTGCGTTTCGCAGATGCAGGAGTTTAACGAAGTTGTATCCTCCCTCGCGGGCATCGATCCGGTTGAACGCCTCGCCAAAGGCCTGGGCAAACCCCTCTCCTGCGGAGCTTTCGGGGAGCGTTGTTACGGCCACCGCAACTGGCTTCGAGGCCGATCGGACGTCGTGTCGCGCCGGGTTTGGGAGATCCGCAAGTCGAAAGAGATACTTCTTCGCCCCGACCCGAATCACGCCATAGTCCGTGGGAAACGCACGATCCAGAAGCATCTGGTCAAACGCCCGCAGAAACGCAGCGCTCATGGGTGGGCTGAGCAGCTTTTGCTTCTTCAGCAACGCTGCATCGACCGCCGTGTCGCCCGACTTCAGCGCGGCCGCGTACACCCGCTCGAACAGTCGCGGATCGCTCCCGCCCTGCTCCGCATTCTCCGCGAGCACCAGGCACCCGTCGGGCTCCTTGGCGAAGACGGGGATCACCGCACTTCGGAACGGTTCCGACGCCCGGGCCAGGGCCACAAACGCCGGCGGGGTGCCCGGCGGAACAGAGGCCGCGAGCGTCGACCAATCGACCAACGGTCCCGTGGAAGCCGTCTCCCGCTTCAGTTCCTGCACCAGGACCTGGGAAAGCGTCAACCACGGCAGCGGGAAACGCACATCGTGCAGTTTGCTCTCGGTGGATTTCGCGGTTTTTCCGGGAATCGTCACGACTTGAACAAAGGCCGGCAACTCACCCGCCTTCAACCGCCCGTTCCAGACCGTCTGAAACGACTTCGCCAGCTTCTTGGCGAGCAGTCCCGGCTGGGCCAGTTCCTTGACCGAAATGACCGGCTGTTCCGCCGAACACCGCTTCTCGCACAGACCCCGCAGCAGCCGTTCGTCGCCGACGAGTCGTTCGATGTCGGCCGAATCGTTGAGGATCGCCAGCGAATCGAGATCGGCATCCATCGACAGAATGCAGCCCGTTTTCAGAGGCGCCTTGGTGAGGGCCACCTTCAAGTCGGCGTCGCTGATCTCCCCGGCCACATCCCGAGCGACCTCTCGCAGCGTGGCCGGATATCCTGCCCCCTCGCTGCGGCGACGCTCGAACGCCTTCCCAAGCGACTGGGCCAGCGCCGTCGCCGGGTCCACATCCTTTTTCCTGGCCATCGAAATTCCTGAATCGACAAGGGGGATTCGCCCGTTAGTCAGCCGTCGTTCGAAACATCTAGTCTCCCCGAAAACCAGCCTCCATTCAATCAAGTTCCATCAATCAGCAGGAGCTTGAATGTGTGCACGATGTCTCCACGGGATGGGTTCAAAGGGTGTGGCAGGCTTGCGCCGTTGCCGGGCAGACATGCCACGCTGAAATCAGACGATTGTCGCCAGTTTCAACATGGCGAAGGCCGTGGAGATTTCCGGTCGAAGTCGGCTTTCGCAGCCGTAATCTGGTAGAATTCGAGGGTGATAGGCGTGCGGATTCGGACATTCTTCGATGGGGATTTCTGGTCCACGGTTGTCGTCACAGGGACTCGTGGTGGTCGCTAGGAAGTTCAGTCGCATAAGGGATGAGTGTGCAGCGGCATTTTCAGATAGACACACCTCGTGATGCCGAGACAAGCGGGACGCGACTCGCGATCCGCAGGGCGGTTAGCGAGATCGGTGGTCTGTGCCTGTTAGTGTTCACGTGGGTAGGCGGAATCGCTTGGGCCGACGAACTGCCAGCGCAAGATCCGTCGCAAGCAAACGCGACCAGCGACACCGATGCGCAGCGAGCATCGCGGGAGTTTTTCGAGAATAAGATCCGCCCGCTGCTCGTCGAGCGATGTATTGGCTGCCATGGCGAGGATCTCCATGAAGGCGGCTTGAGGCTAGATGCCAAAGTCGGCTGGCAGCGAGGCGGCGATTCTGGTCCGTCTATCGTCCCGGGGAAGCCTTTGGACAGCCTGTTGATCCGCGCTGTGGGGTATGCCGAAAAAGATTTGCGGATGCCGCCAGACAAGGAATTGCCCGCCCACGAGGTGGAACTCCTGCGGGAATGGATCCGCAAGGGTGCGTACGACCCGCGCGATCAGGAACTGCCGCCGCGGGAAACGAACACGGAATGGGACGAGCTGTTTCAGTCGCGCCTGAACTGGTGGAGCCTGCAGCCGGTCCAGAATCCGGCCGTGCCCGAGGTAACTCGGAAAGAGTGGTGCCGCGATCCCATCGACCGGTTTGTTCTATCGGCCCAGGCAGCCCAGCGGCTGACCCCGGCCGAACCGGCCTCGCCCGACGTGCTCTTGCGCCGCTGGTCGTTCGTTCTAACGGGCTTGCCGCCTTCGCCCGAACAGCGTGAGCTGTTCCTGGCGGATTGGTCCCAGAATGCCGACCTTGCCTGCGAACGGCTGGTTGACCGGCTACTGAGTTCACCGCATTACGGAGAGCGATTCGCGCGACACTGGATGGATGTCGTGCGGTACACCGACACGTACGGCTACGAGTGGGACAATCCCGCGAAAGGCTCCTGGGAGTATCGCGATTATCTGGTCCGGGCCTGGAATGACGATCTCCCGTACGACCAGTTTGTGCGCGAACAACTGGCGGGCGATCTGCTGAAAACGCCGCGGATCAACGCCGCACTGGAGCTGCAGGAGAACTTGATCGGGCCGATGTTCTACCACCTGGGTGAGCATCGGCACGGCAGCAGCCTGGCGTTCAACGGCATTCATCAGGAGATGATCCACAACAAGATCGACGCCTTCTCCAAGGCGTTTCTGGCGACGACGGTCGCCTGCTCGCGGTGTCACAATCACAAACTGGAAGCCGTCTCGCAGCGGGACTACTACGCTTTGGCCGCGCTGCTGATGACGCCGCGGTGGACGACACGTGAAATCGACGCCCCAAGCCGCGAAGCGCGGCAGATCGAACAGCTCAAAACGCTCCGGACCGCCATTCGCGACGAACTGGCTCAACAGTGGAAAGAGCAGGTCGCCAAGCGGGAGTTCGTGACGTTGGCCGGGTTGAAGGCGATCGCGCGGCCAGACCCGGACGCGGCCGCGAACAAGGAACCGCTGATCGAAGAGATCGCCCATCCGCTCTGGAAGCTGACAGAAGAAGGAATCGCGATTCCGGCTCGCTGGGGCGAATTGCAGACGGCGTGGAAAGAGCAGGTGGCCGCGCGGACGGAAGCGAACAAGTCGATCACGGTGTTGAGTGATTTCTCGACGCCGGACCTGCCCGCCGGCTGGGTACTGGAAGGGCGTGGGTTTCTCAATGGATATGTTGCGGACGGCACGCCGCTGATTGCTTTAGAGGGGGACAAGGCCGCCGATCGACTGCTCGCGGCCGGATATCATTCGCACGCGCTGTCGTCGAAGCTGGCGGGTTCCCTGCGGCTGCCGGCGGATCAGGAGATCCCGCAGACGCACGTCAGCCTGCAACTGGCTGGTGGGGAATTCGGCGGCACGCTCGTGCTCGATGCGAACGCGTTTCAGAACGAGACGGTGCAGTTCTTCAACTCGACGACGCCGGTCTGGAAAACCTTTGGCGACGCCGCGTTGATCAATGGCGTGACGAAGGTGGCGGTCGATGTCACCACGGCGGGTCTCAACCCGAATTTTCCGCCGCGCACGGGTCTGGCGGCCGGTCTGCCCCATCAGGACCTGGGTTACGACAAGCGGAGTTGGCTGAGCATCACACAGATCTGCACGCATGACAGCGGCTCTGTCCCCAAGGAGTTGCTGGAGCCGTTCGCGACGCTCTACGACCAAACCCCGCCGCAGGATGCATCGGAACTCGAACTGCGACTGCGGGACTGGCTCCGTGGCCCGGTCGAGCGGTGGTGCAGTCAGTCGCTGCGCACTGGCGACCGCGCGATTGTCGACTGGCTGCTGCAAAAGAAGCTGTTACCCAACAGTGTTCCGCCGGACAGCCGACTGGCACAGCTTCTGCGAGAATACCGCCAGGTCGAACAGTCCATCGCCTATCCAAGGTCGGCCATGAGCATGGACGAGCGGGCGGTGGTTCGCTCAAAGTATCCGCTCAACATCCGGGGGAACGTGGACACGCCGGGCGAGCCGGTTTCGCCCGCGTTCCTGAGCATGTTCCATGGGCAGGATCATGTCGCGGACAGCACGGGGAGCGGACGGCTGGAACTGGCGGAGTTCCTCGTCCAACCATCGCATCCGTTGACCGCGCGGGTGTATGTCAACCGGGTCTGGCAGTGGATGTTCGGCACGGGGCTGGTCGCGACCTCGGATGACTTTGGACACCTCGGGACCAAGCCCACTCACCCGGAACTGCTCGATTATCTGGCGACGGAGTTTGTCCGCCAGGGTTGGTCGACGAAGACGCTCGTACGACGCATCGCACTCTCCGCCACGTTCCGTCAATCCGGGCAGGCCTCGGATGCAGCTCGTGAACAGGATCCCTCTCAGGTCTGGCTCACCTGTTACCCCACGCGACGACTGGAAGCCGAGTCAATCCGCGATGCGCTGCTTGCCATCTCGGGCCGACTCGATCCTCGAATTGGCGGGCGTCCGGTCGAGCCGTACCGCACGGCGGTCGATCTCTCGAAACGGCTGCTGGCAGGTCCACTCGATGGCGAGGGCCGACGATCGCTCTACCTGAAGATGTCGATCATGGAGCCGCCGAAGTTCCTGGTGGGGTTCAACCTGCCGGACCTCAAGCTGCCCACTGGTCGGCGGGACGCCACGAACGTGCCGGCCCAGGCCTTGATCATGCTCAATGACCCGCTGGTCCAACTGCTGGCCGAACAGTGGGGTGAACGGCTGGTGCGTGGTTCGGAAGCGACCGTTGAGGCCCGCGTGCGGCAGATGTTTGTCCAGGCGTACGGACGCGAACCAACAGACGCCGAGTTGAAACGCTGGACATCGGCGGCGCGGGAATTGTCGACCAATGCAGGGACGGAAAGTGCGGCGGATTTGGCGACCGTTGAATCCGCCCTGCTTAAAGAACCAGCCGTGTGGACGGCGCTGGCACATGCGATGTTCAATACGAAAGAATTCCTGTACTACCGCTGAGGTTTTTGATGCGGGCCACAAGGTTGGTCCGCAAGCACCTCGGCAACGGAATGACGTGGGGCGGATGACGGTGTTTTCGATGCGAGGCGGATCGATGAGACAGCTCTCGACGCGAAGTGGTTGTCCGGGATGCGTGACTGCGGACCACACCCGACGGGGCTTTCTCCAAAAGTCGTCGATCGGCTTTGGCTGGATGGCCGCGCTGGGACTGCTCGCGGATGAGCGACTCGTCGGGACAACCGCGTCCGCCAGCGATGCAGTCTCTTCGGCCGCAACACCTCGTCCGCTGGATCGACCGGCCCGCGCCAAGAACGTCATCTTTTGCTTCATGGATGGCGGGCCCAGCCACGTCGACACGTTCGACTTCAAACCAAAACTCGCCGAGAAACAGGGACAGGCGATCGGGGCGGAGGCCGTCTCCAAGCGCTCGCAATCGGCGGCCAGCCGCGTCTGGCTGGGTTCGCCCTGGAAGTTCGCTCAGCGTGGGCAAAGCGGCCTGTGGGTCAGCGATCTGTTCCCAAAACTTGCCGGTGTGGCCGACCAGCTTTGTGTCGTCCGATCGATGGTGGGCGAACTGCCGCTTCACGGGCAACAGGCCCTATTGACGCACACCGGACGGATTCTGGGCCAGGCGCCCAGCATTGGGGCCTGGGTCTCGTACGGACTGGGGAGCGAGAACCGGAATCTGCCCGGGTATGTCGTGCTGAACAACGACTGGGTCCCCAATGGCGGGCTCGAAAACTTTGGCAGTTCGTTTCTGCCGGCCAGTCACCAGGCGACGATGATGCGTGCGAAAGGGGTGCCGCTGGACAACATCACGCCCCGCGAGGCGCTCGACCGTCAGACGAGAAAGCTGGCCCTGCTGCGCGAGCAGGATCAGGCTTTTGCACCGCAGACCAGTCTGCCGGGCGCGATTGAAGGGGCGATCGCCAACTACGAGACGGCGTTTCAGATGCAGCACCTCGTCCCGGAGCTGACCGACATTTCGCGGGAACCCGAGTGGGTCCACAAACTCTATGGCGTCGATTCGACGGATGAACATCAACGGTACTTCGCCACTCAGGCGGTCCGGGCACGGCGGCTGATCGAAGCCGGGGTGCGGTTCGTCGAGCTGACCTGTCCCAGCTTCGATGGGAACAATTCGCCCTGGGATCAGCATTCGCATCTCAAACAGAATCACGAGAAGAATGCCCGCGTGACGGAACAATCCGTGGCAGCCCTCATTGTCGACCTCGAACAGCGCGGGCTGCTGGAAGAAACGATTGTCCTCTGGGCCGGCGAAATGGGACGCACGCCCCATACTCCCGCGATCAGCGAGACTTCCGGTCGGGATCATCACGTCGATGGCTATTCGGTCTTCATGACGGGAGGCGGCTTCCGCGGGGGCATGGCCTGGGGTCAGACCGATGACTTCGGCAACTCCGTCATCGAAAACCCCGTGACGATCCACGATCTGCATGCCACGCTGCTCCATCAGCTCGGGCTGGATCACACCCGCCTGACCTATCGCCACGGCGGACGGGACCACCGGTTGACCGATGTGCACGGCCATGTCCTGCAGTCGCTGCTGGCCTGAAATCCGCAGGGCGAATTCCGGCCGAAGGTTGATCGCGGCAAGAGTGCGCCAATGGGCGGCAGGGTGGGGCCAGCTCGTGCTTCTCGCAGGAGACACACCGACTCAGGCCGTTCACTGGCACGCCCTGGCAAATGGCCTTCCAAATCACCAGGTCACTTCGCACTTCCTGGGCATCTCAAGAGAACCGAGCGGATGGGGCCGATTCCCCATCTTCTGGCTTCATCGACCGGCACGCATGGGCGCTGCCGTTGTGAGAACGCTGGTCAGGCGAGGGCCTGGGTGATGACGTGGCGTTCTTCAACGCCGGTGAGGCGCTGGTCGAGACCGAGGTGCGGATAGCTGAGCCGGGTGTGGTCGATGCCCATGAGGTGGAGGATCGTGGCGTGGAGGTCGCTGACGTGACAGCGGTCAGCGATCGCCTTGAACCCGAACTCGTCCGTCGCCCCGATCGCCTGTCCTCCGCGGACACCGCCACCCGCGAGCCACATCGAGAAGCCCTGCCAGTTGTGATCGCGACCGGGTTTGTCGACGCCTTCGCTCGTGGGGGTACGGCCGAACTCACCGCCCCAGACGAGCAGCGTATCGTTCCAAAGGCCGCTGCGTTTCAGGTCGGTAATGAGCGCGGCGATTGGCTGGTCGGTCTCGGCCGCGTGGGTCTTGTGGTTCGTGATGCAGTCGCCATGGCCGTCCCAGGTGTCTTCGAGGTGACCGCCGCCGGAGTAGAGCTGGATGAAGCGAACCCCGTTCTCGATGAGGCGGCGGGTGATGAGGCATTTGCGACCGAAGTCGGCCGTCTGAGGATTGTCGAGGCCGTAGAGCGCCTGCGTTTCCGCCGTTTCCCGGGCCAGATCGACGACGTCGGCGGCCTGTGACTGCATGCGATACGCGAGTTCGTACGACTCGATGCGGGCGACGAGTTCCGTGTCCTCGGGACGCGACTTGAGATGCTCTTCGTTGAGACCGCGGAGCAGATCAAGGCTGCGGCGTTGCGAGCGTTCGGTCGTCCCCTCCGGAGTAGCGAGGTCGAGCAGGGGCGAGCCGGTGCTGCGGAAGAGCGTCCCCTGGTACGAGGCGGGCATGTACCCGGTCGACCAGTTCGAGGCGTTCCCGATCGGGCCGCCGCGAGGGTCGGTCATGACGACGAAGCTGGGGAGATTCTGGTTGAGCGTGCCGAGGCCATAGCTCAGCCAGGAACCCAGCGCGGGCTTGCCGATGAAGATGTGCCCCGTGTTCATCTGCAGACAGCCGGAAGCGTGCGCGGCCGTATCTGCGTACATCGAGCGAATGACGCAAAGGTCGTCGGCATGCTCGGCTGTTTTTGGAAACAGGCTGCTGATTTCGAGACCGCTTTCGCCGTGCCGCGAGAACGGAAAGGGAGACTGCATCAGATGACCGATGGGTCGCCCGTTCGAGCCGACTTTCGCATCGCCGCGATACGGTTGTCCGTGGTACTTCGCCAGTTCCGGCTTGGGGTCGAACGTGTCGACCTGACTGGGCCCGCCGTTCATGAACAGGAAGACGCAATGCTTCGCGCGAGCGGGAAAGTGCGGCGTCCGGCCGAACGAAGAGGTGGGGCGGTCCTCGGCCTGTAGAAGATCAGCGAGGGCCAGACCGGCAAAGCCACCGCCCACCTGCCAGAGGAACTCGCGGCGGGTCTCACCACAGGGCGTGCGGTTAGGAATGAAGCGATTCACAGGGTTCACTCCGGATAAACGAACTCGTTCAGGTTGAGCACGACACGGGCGAGCTGCTCCAGCGATTCTTCCGACAGGAAGGCTCGCGCCTGCTGTTTCTCGGCATCGCTGGGAGCACGGCTGAGGGCGAGTCGCCAGAGCCGGTCGATCTGCTGGTCGGGATCGTCCCCCACTTCTTTCCGCAGACGGGCAGCGAGGTGGCGGGACTGCTGTTGCACGAACTCGCCATTGAAGAGTGTGAGGGCTTGCGGTGCGACGGTCGTCACCTGCCGCTGGGGGCAGCTGCTGACGGTATCGGCCAGGTCGAGCGTTTCGAACATGGGGACGAGCAGGCCGCGCTTCACGAAGGCGTAGATACTGCGGCGCGAGGCCTCGGTTTCATTAGAGGCGGTCCAGACTTTGGAGCGGTCGGCGTTGGCGTCGATCGCGGCGAGGGGAATCGGCAGGCGCATGGCAGGTCCGAAGCGTTTGGGATTGAGTTGGCCGCTGACGGCGAGCATCGAATCGCGAATCGCTTCGACCTCGAGGCGACGGCGGCGAATGGTTGAACTCGCGGTTCTTTGCGACTGCCAGGCCTGACTTGTGAGCAACAACCGGTGGAGCTTCTTCAGCGACCAACCGGCGTCCCGCATGAACCAGTCGGCCAGCCAATCGAGTAACTCGGGATGCGTCGGGCGAGCACCGGTCAACCCGAAATCGTTCGCGGTGCGGACGAGGCCTTCGCCGAAATGCTGCTGCCAGAGGCGGTTGACGATGACGCGCGCGGTGAGCGGGTTTTGCTCCGAGGCAAGCCAGCGGGCCAACGCGAGGCGGCGCGAAGGCACTTTGTCCGGAGGAAGCAATTCAGAGAGCGACGTGGTGATTACAGCCGGGATGTTGGGTTCCACACGGTCGCCCAGTCGGCCGGGGACACCACGCAAAAGGATGTGTGTTTCCGGGGGCGGACCGGGTTTCTGACGCCAGGTGTAAATGTCGGTCTCGCCGACCTTGACGGTCAGCTCGGTGCGGCCTTGTTGAGGACGTTCCAGCGGATTGAAGACGGCGACCAGGCTGTAGTAGTCGCGCTGCGACAGCGGTTCGAACTTGTGGTCGTGGCAGCGTGCGCAGCCAATCGTCAGGCCGAGAAACGCCTGGGAGGTTGTGCTGACGACATCGTCGAGCTGGTCGAAGCGGTCGGTGGCAGGATCGGCCGGTTCATCGTCCCAATGCCCCAATCGCAGGAAGCCCGTGGCGATCTGTGTTTCGACCGTGGCATCGTCGAGTTCGTCTCCGGCGATCTGTTCGATGAGAAACCGGCTGAACGGCTTGTCCGCGTTGAGGGCGGTGATGACATAGTCGCGATATCGCCAGACGAACGGCTTTTCGGCATCGCGTTCGTAGCCATTGCTGTCGGCATAACGGACGACATCCAGCCAATGCCGGGCCCAGCGTTCGCCGTACTCGGGTCGGGCGAGCAGGGTATCGACGATGGTGGCGAGGTCGAAGCCGCGTGCGGCCTCGTCCTGTTCCGAGAGCGTGGGCGGCAGTCCGGTCAGATCGAGCGCAGCACGGCGAAGCAGGACGGCGTCGCTGGCCTTCGGGGGGGCGGGCTGATCGCGAAACAGAAACGCATCGACCGGATGCGGGTGCGGTGATGCGGGCAAGGCCGGACGCTGGACGGGTTGAAACGACCAGTGCTGATCAGGCCGCGCGGGGACGACTTCATCCGGTGGAAAAAGAGCACCGGCCTTGATCCAGGCGGTAACGGCAGCCACCTGGTCGGCCGTGAGGCGGGCCCCTTCGGGCGGCATGCGTTCGGCTTCGTCCGTCGAAACAATCCGTGCGAGGAGTTCGTCGTGGACCTCGCCGGGAATCACCGCTCCGGCATCAAGGCGTAGATCGCCTTTCTGTTTCACCGTGCCATGACAGGAGGAGCAGCGCTGTTTGAAGAGCGGCTTGATATCGCGGACGTAGTCAGAATAAACGACTGGAGGAGGCGGTTCCGCAGCGGTCAAGTAACGCGGCCCGGTGAGCACGCTCGCCCAGCACAGCAACGCCGTGAGGGTGCGTGAAAGGCAGGCCCTTCCGGTCCAGTTGGCAGAGCGGGAACCGGTCGACGAAACCGAAATCGACGGAGTCCGGCCGCAGCGACCGGACAATTCGTCGCACCAAAGTTGAGCTGGCGAGCACACCACCTCAGGTCCTCCCTGTGGACGCCTGAAACCAGACGGGATCGCATCGGGTGCCACGTCGGAAAGGACGGACAGGGAACCCCGCGATGACAAGAGTCTGACGCCAAAGAGCGACGGCGTCCATTGCGGGCCATGGGTCGCAGCAACACAGTCGGCACGAAAGCGGCGAAGGTGTTCGGCGAACTGGCCGTAGTGGCACGAGTTGTGTTCGCCGGCGGCGCACAGGCAGAGCCCGTGGAGGCTCGCGGGCGGGGGTGGAAGTGTGCCCTCGTGCTTTCCACATCCCGCGGGTGGGTTACCAGACGGCCCCTGAAGCCCGTTTCCGGTCTCGCGCCGTTTACTTATGGCTGGGGATCTCGGAAATCTTGCCCCAGCCTCACGACCTTCAAGTCCTAACCGACCAATTCGATGTCGGGTTGCTGGAGGCCCGCGAATAGCGGGGGAGACGGGCGGATTGTTAGTGACGGGAAACGACAAAACCCCGCGACATCGCGAGGTTTTTCTGTTTTCGGATGGGCGGCACTGGATTCGAACAACCCGAGAATTCCCCGAGAAAACAGGGGTTTCCGGCCCGAGGCAACGTAAATTCCGACTCACGGCCCAGAGTAGCCGACCGGAACCCGGCGGAATCTGGCGATCCCCTCGCCCGGCTGGCGGCAGCGTGGCGACGCATGGACTCGGCAGGTCGAGCCGAGATTGTCGCCCTGGCTGAACGCTTGGTCTGTCACCTCGAGCAGCCTAACAACGAGTAAGGAAAAAACAGGGTTCGGAGAAATCCGCGCGACTGGTGTCACATGTCCCCGCCAAAACATCATTGGTGGAATAAGGGCCATCAGGCCCCTCAAACGACGGAGCAGTCACCCTAAACACATTTTTCGGCCTGGCGCCGAGTTTTCACACCTCCTGAGAGGTGGCTCGGCGGAACAGAAAAAAGAGGCGTCCATCGTGAGTCCGCCTGTTCGAGTGCTCTTGGTTGATGATCAACTCATGGTGCTGGAGGCGCTGGCGAGTCTCCTGAGGTTTGTCCCCTGCGTGGGAGAGGTCTTGACCGCGACCAACAGTGAAGAGGCGATGCAAGAGGTTGAGAAATCTCGGGTTGACGTCGTTGTACTAGGAACCGAACCGTCCGGTAGCAAAGCGTTCGATGTCGCTGCGGACTTGCTGCAACCCTTTCACCGCACCCGCGTAATCTTTCTGTTTGGGTACATATCGGACGTTCTGATCGAAAGGGCGCTAAAGGTTCGCGCATCGGGCTGTGTCGTAAAAAGCGAAACGTTCGATGCGCTGAGTCGGGCGATTGAGGCCGTTGGCAGGGGTGACACCTACTTCTCTCCGCAGATCCGCGAACGAATTCGGTTCGATCCCGCTTTCGACGGATACGTATTGGACTCTGAGCACGCTCTCTCTGTCCTCACTTACCGGCAGATCGAGGTGCTCAAGCACTTGGCGGAAGGGTTCAGCGTTAAGGAGATTGCCAAGCTGATGCATTTGTCTCAGAAAGCGATCGACAGTCACAAGTACCGTATCATGAAAAGGCTGGCGATCCATGACCGTGTCGGGCTGGCTCGTTACGCGATTCGCGAAGAACTGACGCAGCCGTAACCAAGTGAGCCAAAGCGGTCGCAACACTCGCGCTCCTGCCACATAAAGCCCAACCAAGATTCACGCCGCGAACAGCGCGAGTGACAAGCGCCACAACACCACGAGTCACCCTTTACCAACGCCTCGTTAGATTACGCCGCCAGGCTCTTTAGTCGGATGCAGCACGTTATGCGGTGCAAAGGGTGTCCACCATGCCCCCCACCAGGTTCCACTACGCACCGCTATACTCGGAGACGCGTTTTACCGTAACCACTGTCGCAACTTTCGAACAACACATGCGGCAAGACCCTTGTACTCACTCCGTGGCGCGCAATAACATACACTTAGGATTGTCAATACATTTTCACACATGCTCTGCTAAAGGCCTTGCAATCACACCCGATCCTGATGGTGCGGATCGGCCGCTAAAATGATCCAGGACGTCAGCTCGAATTCACCGCCGGAGTTACGCCACGCCCGTCATGCCTTCACGCTTCTTGTTGATCGAAGACAGCGAAATTGATGCAACTGTGGTGCAAAACCTGCTCTGCAATTGGATCGCGGACCGTGGGGGCATTCTTCGCCGGGCCAGAAGTCTCGCGGAATTTGAAGACCAAGTCCGTTCCTTCTCGCCGCACGTAATCATCGTCGATCTGAACATCATTGATAGTTACGGACTGGCGACCTTCCGTCACGTTCGCGACCGCATGCCGCAATCCGCGATTGTCGTACTCAGCGGAATCGATGATTTCGAGGTGGCTCGTGAAGCGGTTCGCGAGGGCGCCAGCGATTACCTGGTTAAGCAACATTTAAGCTCCGACCTCCTGGTGCGGTCCTGCCGCTTCGCCTTCGAGCGAACGCATCGCGCACGGGCAGAACGTCGCCTCGCCGCCGCGACACACGAGCTGGAAGTCGCCCGGCAGATCCAGTCCTACATGACCCCCCATCTGTTGCCGACCGTAAAGGGGCTTGAACTGGCCGGTGGCACCTGCGCCGTCGGTTACGGTTCGGGCGACTATCTCGATGCCCTTCCCCTTCCAGACGGACGTTTGCTGCTTGCCGTTGGCGATGTTTCCGGGCACGGCATCGGTCCCGCCCTGATCATGATGGAGATCAGAGCCTGTATCCGCGCCCTCTTGCGTTCCGGTTGTTCCTTGCGAGAGACCGTTGCCGCCCTCGCCCATGCCCTAACCGAGGATTTGCCCCCGGACTCCTTTGCCACACTGTTGGTCTCCGTCCTGAATCCCATCTCTGGCCGGATGGACATCTCCGGATTTGGGGCAAGTGCGTTCATCCTGCGAATGAACCGCGCCTGGGAGCAGATTGAGCCGACCCAGCCAATCTTGACGGCGCGCGGAGACGGTGACGCAGTCGCTCACGAGACACATCTCTCGGAAGGCGAAATACTCGTTGCGTTCACTGACGGCTTGACGTGCATCGCGCCAAAAGAGGGGCGGCAACTTGGGGAAGCCGACGTCCTCGACAGGATCGCCGCTGTTGGCGATGGACCCCTCGACGCAATCTGGCGCAACATATGCCTCGCCAGATCAACTCTTCGCGACGCTCCTCCCGACGACGCGACTGGACTGTTGGTTCGCCGCACTAGAATCGATGTCGAAGGGCCGATGCCATAGACCCGATCGACAAAAGTCGAGCTGCCCTGAACACGTCCTCAATCACGACTGCTATCGGTGTCCTTATTGAATGTCTGTCTCTCTTTATCTAATGGGTGTTTGATGTCCACCGTCACATTTGAAGGCATGGATGAACCTGTTTTTGAAGTGGAAGAGACTGCCGAGATGGTCATCCTGCGGGCAGCCGCCAATCCGATCAAACCGAAGTACGAGTCCCGACATAAGGAGTACAATCGTCTGCGTCGCGACTACGCCGAGAAAGAACCTAAGTTTATCGTCTTCGACCTGAGCCGCTGCCGCGTGCTCGATTCGATCATGATTGGAACGATGGTTGCTTTGACCCACGCGGCCCGAGATCGCGACCGGAACGCCGTGATTGTGGGATGCAGTGATGACATCGTCGCTTTGCTCGGCCGACTTATGTTGCTGGAGCATAAGACTAGGCGGGCTCTGTGGGCCATCTTCGACACCTTTGAAGACGCCTATGCCGAATATCCCTGGTGAACGACGCTCCCGGCGTAAGGATGTGATTACCTGATCACAACGATTGATGAAGCGCTCACTACCTGACGCGAACACCTTCACAAGCACGATATGTTCGCAAGAACCCGGAGACTGCAATGAGCTGCTATACTGCTTTTGACGAGGTGGGGCAGTCCAGTCTCTGGCCAACAGTCGCCTGGCCACATCCCACCTGCGACGAACCGGCAAGACTTTCCGGTCACCCCAGGATGTTCTGTCGGAAAACAATTCGACGCAGCCAGCCCGCCCACCCGCCCGCCCGCAGTCCGTTAAGGTCTCGTGAATCGTTGACCAACGGATGGCCAGATGTCGAAAATGCAAGAGATTCGTCGGGGGTTGCTTGAAAGGTGGATGCTTTGCTCAGTTGCGAAAATGAGGAGCCCCGATCCTCTTCCAGGATCGCCATGTCCTTGGGGGACGGATGGGCACTCGGAGTTATGCAGGCGGCAAAGTGATCGGTAGAAGAGAGTCTGGACTACGTTATACCAGCACGATATCAGCGCTGCCGACTTGATTGTTATTATCACGAGAGATACTTCTCGGCGACTTGTGGATAAGACATCATATGTGCTCCTCAGGCACTGGTCAATAGACACGACTGTTTTATTAATTGAATGACATTTATCGAAGTGGAGTCGCTTCTCATGACGAAATGCAAGCCCTGTTTTCTTGTTCAGCGGGAGCCAGTGCTTTGGATTCATGCCAACGGCGCAAAGTCCGCTCGGGGGTTTACGCTGATTGAGCTACTCGTCGTAATCGCGATCATCGCAATTCTTATCGCTCTGCTGTTGCCAGCGGTGCAGCAGGCGCGGGAAGCGGCGCGGCGGTCGTCGTGTCGGAATAACCTGAAACAACTGGGGCTGGCGCTCCACAACTACCACGACAATTTCAACTCGTTCCCGATGGGGGGCGTGTATACGCCGCCCGTGACGGGGACGGTCTTTGGGACTGGGCCGTCATTCTTCGTGGGGCTGATGCCGTATCTCGATCAACAGCCACTGTACAGCCAGATGAACCTGTCGATTCCGAATAGCGGGAGCGGGTCGTGGGCAAATGGGCTGGTGGCGAATGGAGTGAAGTTGCCGGTGCTGCGCTGTCCGAGCAGTACGACGACCGACTCCGTGTCCCTGCCGCGATTGCCGCCGGTGATACCACCGGTGTCGAACGTGATCCAGCTTGCGTCGTACATCGGCGTGTCGGGGGCGACGGCGCTGGGGCCGGGTTCGTCGGGATTCACCGAGACGCGGTTGCGAAACTTCGGTGCCGTTGCCTGTTACCCCGATGGGGTGGGGCAGATGTCGTGGGGCGGGATGCTACTCGCAAACCAGTCGATCGCGCTGCGGGATGTGACGGACGGGACAACCAACGTGATGGCGATCACGGAATCGGCGAACCAGATCTTCACGCCGACCGGGACGACCATGGTTGTCGAGGGGGGGACGGGAAACGGTTGGATGCACGCTACGGTTTGCCAGGGTACCGGGGCGGCATACTGCGGGGCGGCCACGGTGTCACCCACCCGGACGGCGAACCTGACGACGGTGTTTCAGCCGATCAACCATCGGATTTTACCGGTCACATCGGCCAACACCGGCCCCTGCACCACGACGAACCCGAACCGGCCGATCAACTCGGCGCATGCGTGGGGCGTGCATGCGCTGCTCGTCGATGGCTCGGTCCGGTTTCTCTCGGAGAACATGAACATGCTGACGCTGCGGCAGTTGGCGACGCGGGATGATGGCGGGGTGTTGGGTGAGTTTTAGTTCTCCGGTGGCCCATCGAACCAAGACGAGTCGCGACGACTTCCGCTCACGGCGCGAGGTTGGAAGGCGCGAACATGTGATAATCTCCGCGACCGGAGCTCAACATTGATCAACCCAGTGCGCACGTTGATGGACACTGGGTTGAGATCGTGGTTTCGACCGAGCGTGAAGGCGCAGCACGGCGTGGAATCGGGAGGAACCGCACTGGCACCCTTCTTCCGATAATGTTGAGCCCCGAAACCGGCCATGGCGCCCATCTCACAAGAAGGATGGAGTCGTTCGCGAGAAGCGCGGTGAAGAAACAGCAATGAGCCTGCTCAGACGGTGCCGAGGCGTCTGGCGGGATGACTAACTTTGCTTTCGGCGACGCATACTACATGGGAGATGACCGTATGAATCGGACGCTGCGAATCGGATTGCTGCTCTTGGCGGTGGTTTTGGGCTATGGTCCAACCTGTTGGGCTCAAGCCTTGAAATATGGCCTCGTGTATATTGTTTACGATGATGGAGAGGGCAACTGTCTCTATATCGTTGATGTTGACGTGAATAGCACCTGCAGCTTGTTTGAACCGGCATTTGCTTGGGAATCGGCATCGCCGAGTGTTGCGGTGCCTTGGGTGAACTGCCAGGGAGATTTTTTGTTCAAGGTGGCTGACGCAGAGAAACCCGAAAAGCCAAAAGTTGCCATGCCCTTTACTGCTGAACCGTATGACCCGTTCACAAACCTAAAGAGCGCGTTTCCATATTCAAGAGATCCAGCAGAGATGGTGAATGCGATCAAGTCGCGAATTCCCAGATCCGCGAAGTTTGCCGGCAGACGTCAACGTTGGAATCCGCAAGTAAAGGCGGGCATCGAATTTGTAGGCTTGAGAAAGATCGGCGTTGGCAGTGGGGGTGATCGCATGGTCGCGCTATTCTCATTGACCCCCAACACTGAACAAGACCCGTATCAGCTCGAACGGAAGAAGTTGGACCAATTCGAGAGGCGCATAGATCCCATCGATTTTCCCTTCCACCAAATTAGGCGGTATTTCGCCTTTGAGACTGACGCCGCGTCAATTCCCGGGCCAGCGATTCCCGCGAAAGAGGCTCCTGGTCAGTTCAAATACCAGTATCGTTTTGAAGAGCGTAACGTGACAGTGCCGGTGATCTTGACGAGATAACGCCTGTTCCGGTTTTGGAATGGCGGTTGTAGCCTCGGCATTGGAATTTTGGACAGGACCTCGGCCCGGCGGCTAACCGCCGGGTTGGGGTTTTTGAATCGGTCAGTTCAAAAGTCTTCCGGTCTCGTTCGGGGGCGGTGGCTCCGAATCCCACGGCCAAGAATGGGCACTTTTAAAGGCGGGATAAAAGGTGTCGATTCCGGCACCATATGCAGCACCATGCGGGCTTGGGCTTGGGGAGCGGTCAGGGCGGGTTCTCCAGCCCCCACCCATCTTGCGGGCGCGAGTGGGACAGCTT
>JAIXZD010000435.1 GCA_027489895.1 Planctomycetaceae bacterium | reverse complement strand
GACGACGTCCTGTTCCTCCAGATGATGGAGAAACAGCGAGCACATGACGACATCCATCCCCTCGGGCCACTCACCGGCCAGGACATCCCCAACCTCGAACCGGGCCTCCACGCCCAGCCTCTGGGCCGTTGCGGTGGCGGTCTCGACAGCGAGCGGACTGCGATCGATCCCGTGGACTTCCAGTTGGAGACCTGCGCGCCGGGCTCGCCGGACGAGGCCGCACAAGACATCACCGCCACCTGAGGCGAGGTCGAGCACTCGCAATGGCTGGGGGTGGCACCTGCGGGCCAGTTGACGCAGGGAAGGCCAGAGAATCCCCGAGCTGAAACTGAGCTGATTGATTCGACCGAGGCCAGCGAGCGCGTGACGATGTGCGCGCTCCTCGACATCGGGAGCGTCCATCAATTCGGGCTGCAGTCGCCGCTCGGATAAAGTCATGCAGGAGCGCTCGCGGTTGGCAGGTCGACCCACGGCCGACAGAACCAGATCATAGCGGATCGCGGGTCATGGCGTGTTAAACGGTTATGCGGCCCGTCGTCTCATGGCTGCAGCCAAGGGGGTTGGGACGGCGGCGACCTCGTCCACGAGGTCGAGCCCTTGATCGGTCACGGGCAGCGCGGGCCGCCACGCCGGCGCGACGTTCTCAACGAGGTCTTGATCGTTATCGCCCTGGACGCCTGGTTCAAACCACCGTCCGAACGGACCGGCGAGGAGGGCCGGCAAGACCACCAGGTCACCCGCGAGTGCCGCGGTCAGCAGCAGGCACATCATCCAACTGAACCGGCAGGTCGGCACGAAATCGCTGCCAGAGAACACGGCCAGACCCAGTCCGCAGACGAGCGTGCTTTGCAGCATGGACGTGCCGCAGTGTCGAAACGCGGCGTCGATCGCGGCCGGGCGGGCCAGTCCCTCGGACAGCCCCCGCCGAAAGAACGTCAGGAAATGGAGCGTGTTGTCGATTGCCATGCCCAGGGCGACGCAGGCCGTCATGATCGAGCCGATGTCCATCGGCATCCTCAGCCAACCCAGCAGTCCGAACAGCAGCGCCGTGGGGAAGATGTTGGAGACCATCGCCACGAGGCCTGTGCCCAGCCCCCCCTGGACGATCGTCATCGTGATCGCGATGACGACGAGCGCGGACAGGAACGAGGAAAAGAGGTCGGCAACCAATAGTCCCTGGACCCGATGGACAAACGGCATGATGCCGGTCAGTCGCAGTGAGACGCCCGGTAGCGCGGCTCCGTCTTGGCTATTCAGCGCGGGGGCGATCTCGGCTCGAAGGTGATCGAGGAACTGGCCGTAGTTCAGGTTGCCCAGCGAGGCGACGCGGGCCGAGACACGCCACGTTTCCGATCCATCGTCGTTCTCGGCGAGCATTTTCACCGCGGCGAACTGGGGGCGGATTTCTTCCAGTCGGGTGTCGACTTCAGTGCGCCATTCGGTGGGAGAGAGGGTTGGGTCACGCTTTAAGGTCGGCAGGAACGTGATGGCGCTGAGCATGCCGCCAACTTCCTGTTGATCCTTCAGGTGCGAGTGGATGCGCGCTAGCGTCGCGGCGCGGTCGCGTGTCGACAGATCGCAGTCTTGGCGGAACTCCACGAGAATTTCGATCGGTACCAGCGGCCCGACATGTTGTTCCAGCCAGGCGTAGTCCCGCAGAATGCGGCTCTCGCGGTCGAAGAGCGTCTCGATGCGGACGGATGCCTCGACCCAGCGCAGTCCCCACCCCAGCAGCCCCATCGCCAACAGCGCCAGCACGACAATCGGGCCGTGCAGTCCCATCACGAGCCGTCCGAAGCCAGACCAGAAACGGTCGGCAAAGGGAGACATTTCATGAACGGACATCTGCGTTTCGGGATGGTCGTCCCAGCCTGGGGAACCGCCGGAGGAAGCTCGTGAGGACGATGGGGAGCGTGAACGCGGGGAGAGCGCCGCGAGCGTTCCTGGAATCATCAGAAGCGAGACGCCCCAGGCGACGAACACGCCGATTCCGGCATAGGCACCAAACGCCCGGATGGGTGACAACCCGCTGGTCAACAATGACACGAGGCCGATGATTGTGGTCAACGCCGAGAGGGTTGAGGGCAGCCAGCCTGCCGCCAGACCGGCAAGTGCGGCTTCATCCGGCGGCAGCCTGCGGGCAGCATCGCGGTGATAGTTCACGAGGTGCACCCCGGCCGAGACCGCCAGCACCTGAACCAGAGGCGGCATGACGATGAGCAGCGCGCTCATGGTGTCGCCGCAGTAGTCGACGATCGCGAGCGTGACCACCTGGCTGTAGAGTGCGACGCCGAACACGAGGAGCGCATCGCGCAGCGATCGCAGGCACCACCAGCAGGAGAGCAGCACGACGACGGCCGAAGGCAGGGCGAACCGGTCCAGCGATTGCCGCCCCGCCTCGTCGACGGCCAGCCCGTCGATGACCGGGCCGGCCAGATGAACGTCTTCGCCCTGCACCGCACCAAGTTTTTCGATGACGCGGCGAATCTTGTCGACCAGCTCTCTGCGGGATGCAACCGCTTCGGGACGAAACGCGATGACGAGGCAGGTGGTCGCGCCATCCGGCCCGATGAGCGTTCCTTTCAACCGGTCGATCGCGGCCGCCCGGTCGACCGCCAGCGGTTCGGACTCCAGGGCGGCGACCAGGGCACGCCCCGAGAGGACCGCCTCGAAAGCCGGTTGCCCTTCGGCCAATCGAAAGGCCGGGGCCTCGCGGAGTGACCGGGTGATTTCATCGAGCTGCGGAGCGTCGACGCGACAGCCTGGCCAGCCGGCGATGACGACATCACCCGAGCCGAACGTCTGGCGGAACGTCTCGAACTCGACGCGCGGCGCGTAGTCGGGCGCGACCCAGTCGATCGGTGAGTTTGCGTTCATCCGCATCGCGCGGACCGCCCCCCAGGCCACCAATGGCACCGAGAGTGCGAGGTAGAGAGCCAGCATTCGGAACTGGTCGCGATAGGCATTCATATCGATGTGGGGCACGGCGACCTGTTCAGGCCGCGCGGCGGATCCCGTTCTCCCTGCTGGGATGTGGAGTCGACGGTTCGGGTCGTCTGAACGAAAGCGTTACGGGAGAATTCTCTGGTTCTCGGGCGGGGTCGGGGATTGGAATGCGTGCCAGGGGGCCGAGCGGAATGAACGGGTAACCCGCCACACGCGACTCGTATTCCCGATAGGTCTTGCCCAGGTAGTACTCCAGTCGGCGATCCTTAAGCCAGCTGCCGATGAAGATGTAGACCGTCCAGAGGGCAATCAGCGCGGCCCGATCGATGGTGACCACAGGAGTAAGCCAGATCAGGCCCAGAAAGCTGAGATAGACCGGATGGCGCAGCAGCAGGTAGGACGAACGCGGACGGAACTCTCGGCGCGGTGCGGGGAGGCCTCGGACCCAGGCCCACCAGGGCGTGAGGCCGGTCTGCCAGCCCAACCCGGTGAGCGACAGGCTGTGGAGCAGGCCAATCCAGCAACAGGCAAAGCCGATCTGAATGACAAGGGCCGTGCTTCCCTGGAACGCCCAGACGACGGTGGGGCTGGCCTGCCAGCAGGAGAACAACCAGAGCAACGAGAGGCAGGTCGCCGCGCAGTAGAAGAGGCCGTAGAACGGGGCGGCAATCCAGCGACCCAGCCAGCCACGAACCGTGGGATGCAGCAGCGCACTGTGTGAAATGGCAAACTGCAGCGCCAGTCCGGCATCGACAGCCAGTGCGTGCCAGTCCGAGTCACCGGAGCGCGAGTTGCTGAACCCGGCGAGGAACCAGACAAGCTGCCATACGGTGACGGCAAACAGCAGGTGGGTGCCCACGCCGAACAGCAGGCCGGCCGCACGCATCATGACCTGCCCTCCGGGGTTGCGGGTTTGCTGGCGACGAGGCAGCCATACGACATGGCCCCCGTTCGGTAGGCATCGAGCAGTGTCTGAAAGTGGGCGACGAACTGATCCGTCTGATTGTGAAACACGCGGGTCAGGCCGCGAACCCCCGAACTGCGGACCCGGTCAACACACAATTCCCAGGTACGGTCGACTTTGGGGGTCCAGTCGGATGTTTCTTCCACAACCAGTCCTGCGGACGTGAGCCAATGGGCGTAGTCCGACATCGTCCCGAAGGACGGACATAGAAACCGGTCACAGACCGTCTCGACGAGGATTCGCTGGGGATCGGTCAATGGGGGCTCCCCCGCCAGCCAGGCGCACAGCACGAAGCGTCCCCCAGGCCGCAACCACTGTGCGGCCCGCTGAAAGAAACGAGGTTTATCGAACAGATGTTCTGTGCATTCGATGCTCCACAAGCGATCGAACGACTCGGGGGGAAACTCCACTTCTTCGGCGTCAGCTCGCAGAAACCGCACCCGGTCACTCGCGCCGCGCCAACGGGCCGAGGCGGTCGCCCAGGCGCGTTGCAACGGGCTGAGGGTCACCCCGGTCACGCGGCATTGTTGGCCGAGCGCGAGTGAAATCGACGACCCACCCATGCCACAGCCGATGTCCAGCACTTCGTGACCGGGCTGCAGTTGCGCCCGGGCGACGAGTTCGTCGGTGAGCCGCTGGGTGGCCACTTCCACCGTTTCGTTGGCATCCCAGTAGCCGTGGTGGAGGTGTCGACCCCACAACAGCCAGTAGAAGGGCGTGGCGAGGTCGTAGTGCAGGCGGATCTCGGCCTTGCGAACCGTGGAGATGGAGATCATGAGGCAGCCGTAGCTCGGATTGTCGCTTGAGAAGCCGCTGTGTCAGCGAGATCACTCGGCCGCGAGATCGACTTCGCCGTAGATCCGCAGTTCATCGGACACACCGATCGCCCCGAACGCCTTGGAATAGGGCGTGATCCCGTAGTCAGTCTGTTTGACGGTGAACTGGCCACGCAGCCGTGCCTTTCCGGCACTGCGTGCGACCGTTGCGCGGAGGGTGAGGGGCTGTGTGGTGCCTCGCAGGGTGAACTCTCCGACCAGCAGATAATGCTCTTCCTGTTCGCCGGTTTCCTTGTCGGCGAGGGCCGAGCGGATTTTGAACACCGCCTCGGGATGCGTCTCGACCGAGAGGATGTCGGCCCCCAGCATGTTGGCGGTGACGGCGGTCCGCGTATCGGCATCGGTCTCGCCGGCGAGGCCCAGATACTTGCGGGCCTCGGTCGAATCGGCGCGGAACGTCTTCATCGCGAACACGAGTGACCCGGCGTCGCGTGGCACGCCCAATCGCACGGTGCCCGCTTTCAAGCGGCCTTCGATGGCATGTTCGTGACCGAGGCCGCGTTTGCCCACAAATACGTAAACCCGGCTGCTCTCGACGAGGACCTCACCGGGCTGCGGGGCCGGCTTAGAGGCCGCAGGCTGAGTCGCCGTCTTGCTGACAGGTCGCCGGGCTGCTTTGGCGGGGTTTTGCGCATTCGCGGTGGGAAACATCAGACAGGCGACCGCTAGCAGAGTCGCCGCGGCTGGTAGCAGTGTCCAGGGTGTCAGAGTCGGGCGTCGCGAATGTGGTGACACTTCCAAACCATCGTGTGCCCGCATGCTTGCGCTCCTCCGTGAACCGACCTGGACCCGGACTCTCGTCGTCTGTGCCTCTGTCATCCTGAGCAGGCACGAGACCTCGTCGCCGGACCGGCACGGTAGTGGCCTCGCGACCGGGGGGATAGACGGACTCGATTACGAAACCGAGACGTGAAACTGAGTCTCAATACAAATTCCGGCCGACAGGTCCTGATGATCACGCGCCATCAGTCACGGAAACCGCCAAAGATCGCGGCGCCTGCTGTTTGCGGACACAGGGATCGTCTGTATTTATCCTGCCGATTACTCGGGCTTTGTCGTGAGGCGGACCACCACCGTATGCTCCTGTCGATCGTCCATCAGGGGGATCGTCCCGCCGGGCAGGTCGGTACCGTCGAGGGCAATGCGGGGTTCCGTTGGTACGGTGTCGAGCCCGGTTGAAGGATGCTGCTCGATTGTGATGTGGTACATCGTGTCCTGGAACCGGTAGTGAATCTTGATGGAGGGCCACTGCCTTGGCAGGCGCGGGGCGATTCGCAGCCGATCGACTTCGCGGGTGATTCCCAGCAGCGATTCGAGCAGCAGCCGGTACATCCAGCCGGCCGATCCGGTGTACCAGGTCCATCCGCCCCGTCCGGCGTGAGGTGCGACGGCGTAGACATCGGCGGCGACGACATACGGCTCGACCTTGTAAACGGCGACCCGTCGCGCGGTCGAACCGAGCAGCACGGGGTTGATCATCGCGAACAGGTCCCAGGCTTTCTGCGTCTCGCCAAGCTGGGCGAACGCCATGACGGTCCAGATCGCGGCGTGGGTGTACTGCCCGCCGTTCTCACGGACGCCGGGGACGTACCCCTTGATGTAACCGGGATCGAGATCCGAGTTGTCGAAGGGTGGCGTGAAGAGCTGGATCAGCGAATCCTGCCGTTTGACCAGGTGCGCTTCGACCGCGCGCATGCCGCGGGCCGACCGGACGGGATCGCCCGCGCCCGACAGGACTGACCAGCTCTGTGGGATGGAGTCGATGCGGCACTCTTCGTTCTCGACGGAGCCGAGAGGCTCGCCATTGTCGAAGTAGCCGCGGCGGTACCAGTCACCGTCCCAGGCGTTGAGTTCGATCTGTTGCGAGAGCTGCCGCGCGTGGGAATCGCAGGTGTCCGCGAACAGCGCATCGCCTCGCGATCTGGCCAGTGGGGCGAATTGCCGGAGCGTGTCGAAGAGGAAGAATGCCAGCCAGACGCTTTCGCCGCGCCCCAGGTGGCCGACGAGGTTCATGCCATCGTTCCAGTCGCCGCCCCCGAAGAGCGGCAATCCGTGCTGTCCGACGGCGAACGATTTCGTGATCGCGCGAACGCAATGCTCGTACAGCGTGGCCGAGTCACCCGACTGGGCAGGCAGGTCGTAGTAGGCATCTTCATCGGGTCCTACGGCCCGACCTTCGAGGAACGGCAGGCATTCGTCGAGGACGCCCGTGTCGCCCGTGCCGCCGACATAGCGGCAGGCGACCCAGGGCAGCCACAGCAGGTCGTCGGTGAACCGGGTTCGGACGCCGCGCCCGCCGGGGGGATGCCACCAGTGCTGGACGTCGCCTTCGTGGAACTGCCGACTGGCGCAGAGGACCAGTTGATTGCGGATCAGATCGGGACGCGTATGCAGGAGCGCGGCCACGTCCTGCAACTGGTCTCGAAAGCCGATCGCTCCACCCGACTGGTAGTAGCCTCCGCGGGCCCATAGGCGGCAGGCGAGCGTCTGATAGACGAGCCAGCCATTGGCCAGGACGTTGACCGCCGGATCGGGGGTCTCGACCTGGACCGCCCCCAGTGTGCGATTCCACAAACTCCAGACCTCTTCCAGATCGTGGCGGGCCGTGGCGGGGTCGTTGAGACGTTCGACCAGTTGCCGCGCCTCGGCCAGATCGCGCCCCGCACCGAGGCTGAACACGATTTCGCGTTCGCGATCGACGGCCAGTTCAAATGGACATTGAATCGCGGCGCAGGGATCGAGCCCCGCCCCCACCGTGTTGGAGAGGCGCTGTCGCGCCATGGCCGCGGGATCGGACAGGTTTCCATTCCGTCCGAGGAATTCGGTCCGGTCGCCCGTGACGGAACGGTTCGCTTGCGAGGCCGTGAAGAACGCGACGCGGCCTCCGAACTCGAGGCTGTAGGGATTCCGCGCCAAGAGCGCTCCACAGACCGGGTCGACCTCGGTCACGACATGCAGCAGGCCCTTCTGGCGCGTCTCGCCCAGGACCCACTCGGTGTATCCCGTCAGGGAAAGTCGCCGCAGCCGACCAGAGTTGTTCCGCAGTTTGATTCGGACATGCTTCACGGGCAGGTCGACGGAGACGTAGACCCAGACCTCGGATTGAATTCCCGACTCGGTGTGCTCGAAGACGGAGTAACCGAAGCCATGCCGGCAGACATAGCCCAGACTGGTGGGAACAGGCTGAGGGAGCGGCGACCAGACCTGGCCGGTCTCTTCGTCGCGCAGGTAGAACGCTTCGCCCGAGGGATCGCTGACGGGGTCATTGTGCCAGGGGGTCAGTCGGAATTCGTGCGCGTTCTCGCTCCAGGTGTAGCTGCCCCCGGCCTCGGTGATGACCGTTCCCAGACGCGGATTGGCAATCACATTGACCCACGGTGCGGGGGTGGATTCGCTGCGGGCGCCCGAGAGCACGTACTCGCGGCCATCGGGCGTGAAGCCTCCCAACCCGTTGAAGAAGAGGAGATTCTCGGCAGGTCGGGCAGCGGCCGGGGGGACCACCGTAGCTTCGAGGAGCGTGGCCCGGATGGGGACGAGATCGGGAATTCGGACGGGAGACCGCCCGCGCCGATCCAACTGCTCGGCGAGCGTCCCTTCGGTATCCACCAGACTGATGCGTGCGACGGCGAGCAGCAACGTGCGATCCTCTTCCGACAACTGGTCGGTCCGGCGGATGAACATGCCACCGGCGCGGTCGAGTGAGGGCGGATCGCCCCGCGCTGCCCCGAGGGCGACGACGATGTCCTGCAGTTCCTGTCGATAGCCGCTTTCGCCGTCATTCCAGATCACCAGATCGACCGCGAGACCTTTGAGCCGCCAGTAGTGATGCGCCTTGACCAGTTGTCGCGCCAGTTCCAATCGTTCCGCGTTGGAGATCCGCAAGAGCACGATGGGGAGGTCGCCCGAGATGCCATGGCCCCAGAGGCCGGACTGTCCCCGCTGGTTTTTCGACAGCACCGCGGACGCGGCGCGGAGCGTCGGGCTGGCATAGACAATCGCCCCGACGAGGCGTCCGAACAGCCGGGCGTCTTCCTCGGAGATGTCGAGCTGCCGCAACAGCACCTGCCCGTGAGTCCAGGCCATATCGAACGCGCGATCGGCGAGGTGCCGGTCGCGGAAGCGGTCCACGAGCGAAAGTGCCGCGTCGCGAGTGGTCGCCACGCCCGTGACGAAGTCGACCGTGAGGGATTCGTCGGGCGCCAGTCGGATGCGCTGTCGAATGGCGACGATCGGATCGAGAGGCGAGCCGTCGGTGTTCGACAGGCTGCCCTCGCGACGTAGGGCCTCGGGATCGGAGGGGCTATTGCGGCGACCAAGAAATTTCGCGCGGTCGGTTTCGTAAGAGGCCCGGTCGATGGCCGTTCCCCGCACGACCATCAGGTGCAGCATCCAGGGGGGCGTCTCTGTGTGCGAACGACGGCGGCGCGTACACAAGATCGCCTGCTTGTCGGCCACGATCTCGGTCTGCACAAACAGATTGGAGAATGCGGGGTGAGTCAGGTCGGCGGCGGCGGTGGCGAGGACCACTTCGGCGTAGCTCGTCAGCTCGAGCACGCGGTGCAGCTTCGAGCGGTTGGTGAGCGTCACCCGGCGGACTTCGACATCATCCTCGGGTGAGACGGCAATCTCGCTATGCAGCTTGATGCCCTGGTCCTGCCTTCGGAACTCGGCCCGCGACTGCGAGAAGATCGCCTGGTATCGGCGCCCGGTGACGAGCGTGGGCTGGTAGGCGGTCGACCAGACTTCACCCGATGCGACATCGCGGACATAACAGAACTGGCCGGCGCTGTCGCAGGTCGCGTCCTCACGCCAGCGGGTGACGGCAAGCCCTTTCCACTGGCTGTACCCGCCGCCCGCATTCGTGACCATCACGTGATAGCGGCCGTTCGAGAGCAGGTGCGCTTCGGGGATGGCGGTGTGGGGGGTCGAGTGAACGCGCAGACAGCCATCGTGCTCGGTTTCGCCATTGGGCGCGGCCGTGACCTCGGAATGGTGAGGGTAGAACGATGAGGCTTTGGGCGGACGTTCCTGCAACAGAAGCATATTGGCCTGGAAACGCGGTTCGGCGGAGAACCGGCGCTGCATCGGCTTATCGAGCAGGCAGGAGACGAGGGCCAGCAGGCTCATCCCCTGGTGGTGGGCCATGTGCGAGCGGACAATCTCAAACGGATGTCCCGGGACGACGCGCTGCCGCGTGTAGTCGACCGCCTCGTAAAATCCGAACTCGCCGCGCCAGCCCAGCGTGGCCATGGTGCGCAGGTTCGCGCAGGCCGCTTTGGGAGCGACCATGAGCGCCATGGCCGACGCATACGGGGCGATGACCAGATCGTCTGCCAGACCCCGCTTGAATCCCAGCCCAGGCACTCCAAACGCGCGGTACTGGTAGTTGAGGGCCGCGTCGACGAGGTTATAGCCCGATTCGGAAACGCCCCAGGGCACGTTCCGTTTCGTTCCGTATCGGCACTGGTGTTCGACCACCCCGCGGCAAGTCTGGTCGAGCAGCGTTCTCCGGTGCGTGGGCATGACCAGCAGCGGCATCAGATACTCGAACATCGAGCCGCTCCATGAGAGCAGAATCTGGCGACGATGAGACGAGGTGAGCAGCCGTCCGAGCGCGAACCAGTGCTCCTGGTCCAGTCGCCCCAGGGCGATCGCCACGAAGCTGCCCAGTCGCGATTCCGAGGCGAGCAGGTCATAAAACCCGGTGTCGCGACGGTGCTCGCCCACGTTGAAGCCAATCGCCAGCAGACGCCGGGTCGAGTCGTACAGGAAGTCGTATTCGACATCGGCGTAAAGTTCGCACTGCTCGCGGAGCTGCTCGATCTGGTCGATCCGATCTTCCGCCCGCACCCGCGCCATCTCGATTCGCGTTTGCAGTTCCCGCAGTTCTGTCATCGCCGGCGAGAAGCCCGCAGCGTCCATCGCGGCCAGTGCCCGATCGATTAGCGTTCGGACGCCTGTCGTTGTCTCGAATAGACGTTTCAGGCCGCGACACTGGTCGAGCTGATGGAGCAGCTCGGCCAGGTCAGATCGAGTTCCCGATGCGGCGGCCAACCCCGAGTCCACGAGCCTGGCGTCAGCAATCGGCAGGTCCAGCCAGGGTGCCAGAAACAGGAGGTCGGCTCGCTGGTCTCGGCATTGAGACTCCAGCGCAGTCAACCAGGGCAGTGCCCCGGCCGGGAACGCTTCCGTCCGATTTCCGAGCAGTTCGCCAAGGACCGACGTGAGTTGACCCAGCAGCCCATAGGCCGAGGACAAGCCCTCGGACGGGGACAAGTCCTGCACGCGGGTCAACAGGTCCAGAACGGGCTGGAAACCCAATCGGCCTCGGCCATTTGGTGCGCTCGTGCGGACGATCTCCAGCAGGGCACTTCGCGTCGCCATCACCGAGACACGGAAGCCCGCCGTGGGCAGCGCATGGTCGAGCAGCTCGTTGAGACCGGCCCGCAGCGTGAGCAGGTGGCCGGACAGATTGCCGCTGTCGACTGTCGAGACATATTTGGGGTGCAGAGGCTGGAGCGTCCGTGTGTCGTACCAGTTCAGAAAGTGTCCGCGATACCGTTCGAGCCGGTCGAGTGACGCGAACGTGTGCGACATACGGTCGAGCAGTCGATCGACCGACAGAAAGCCGAAATCGACGGCCGCCAGGTTGGATAGCAGCGACACGCCGATGTTCGTGGGGGAGGTGCGGTGGGCGACGATGCCGACGGGCGTCTCCTGGAAGTTGTCCGGGGGCAGCCAGTGATCTTCCGGGCCGACAAAGCGATCGAAGAATCCCCAGGTC
>JAIXZD010000118.1 GCA_027489895.1 Planctomycetaceae bacterium | reverse complement strand
GTTTCCGGGTTTGCCCAGCGCGATCTGAAGCAGCGGTTCCGCGCGGGGGAGAGCGTGCCGTCCTTCGGGGGCGGGGCGGGCGGTTCCATGCCGCGTGGGCTCGCGGCGAAGCCCGGTGCCGGTGCCGCCAATGCGGCTCCCGCAGCGGGACAGCCCGTGCAGTTGGGCGTGACGATCGAAAAAGCCCAGGCCGACGGGCAGCGGAAGAAGATCATGTACGCCGTCGACAAGGATGGCGAGGTACGGGAGGTCGATTCGGTGCGGCAGATCGGCACGAAGACGTTCTACCGGCGGCAGAATGTCTGGTACGACGCGCCGATCGCGCGGCAGACCCCGGCCGAGCAGCAGGCTTTGCGTCCCGAACGGATCGCACAGTTCTCGAAAGAGTACTTTCACCTGGTAGATACTTACGGGGGCGAGGTGGCCAAGTATCTGGGGTTTGAAGAGGCGGTCGTTTTGGAACTGGGCGGGCGGGTCTATCAGATTGACCCGGCTGGGAGCGAGTGAAGGACGTCGATTCGACACCCTCAGGCCCAACGCCCTGGCTGATTTTCGTATACATCCCGTTCGCGGGAAGTGGCTTCCCTGCGAACGTGGCGGTCTCCGGTGGCTGTGGGCGGAAGGTGCGGCTTCCTGTCGCTGCGCGACCCGACCACCAGGTGGTCGGGCCACCCTTGTTTCTTCGCGGTTTCCAGAGGGGGCCACCGCGATGCGTTCCACCGACTCCTGAGAGGGTCGGCTCGCCTGTCGGTTGCCACGGCTTGCCGATTTCTGTTCGGGAGGTTTTTCTGTTCGGCTGGAATGGCCTGGGCACTATGATCCGAGAGGTGGCGCGAGACAATTCTGTCTCCCGGTCGCAGCAGGGCCCCAGTTATGGACAAAAAATGGATCTGGCCGTTCGAGCTGGAAGAGCAGCTCGGGGCGGGCGGTATGGGCGTGGTCTACAAGGCCCGCTATGTAGGGAACGACCGCCGTGTCGCGGTCAAGATTCTGCCCGATCATGTGGCGGCGAATCCCGTCCTGGCAGCCCGGTTCGCCCGCGAGATGGAGATCCTGAAGGACCTCAAGCACCCGCATATCGTCCATTGCTTTGGGGGAACGACGGAGGGGAAGCAGTGGTTCTATGCGATGGAACTCGTGGAAGGGGGCAGCATCGAATCGCTGCTCAAGCAGAAGGGAAAGCTGCCCTGGGAAGAGGTGATCGAGTATGGCAAGCAGATGTGCGCCGCCCTCGAACATGCCCATACCCACAACGTGATCCATCGAGACATCAAGCCGGCGAACGTGCTGTTGTCGAAGGCGGGCAAGGTGAAGCTGGCTGACTTTGGCTTGGCGCTGGTGGCCGATGGAGACAAGCTGACGGCCGCGGGCAAGACGATGGGGACGTTCCTCTATATGTCGCCCGAGCAGATTCGGGGCAAGCCGCCGCTGTCGGGCCAGTCTGATTTGTATGCCTTGGGCTGCGTGCTGTTTGAGATGCTGACGGGCGCGGCACCGTTTCAGGGCGCGAATCCCGGCGAGGTGCTGCACAAGCATGTTCACGAGCCGCCGCCTCGGGTGCTGACTCAGGCGCTTGACTGCCCACTCGCCCTCGAAGAAGTCGTCCTCAATCTGCTGGCCAAAACTCCCCAAGAGCGTCCCGCGACCGCCCGCGACGTCGCCAAGCGGCTGAGTGGAATTGATACCGTGGTGGTGGTCGACCGCGCGCGAAAAACGCCGGCGCGGAGTCTGGCGGAAACGAAGTCGGCCGTGGCGGTGGGGAGCGGGAAACAGGTTCCGGTTCGCCGCCCGGCGGAAGGGGGATGGCCGCTCAATCTCTGGTTGACCGGGGGACTTGCCGCGCTCTGCTTTGGGATCACCTGGGAGGCCGCGAAATGGCGGGCCGACGCC
Organism: Planctomycetaceae bacterium; assembly: GCA_027489895.1. GTDB lineage: Bacteria > Planctomycetota > Planctomycetia > Planctomycetales > Planctomycetaceae > JAIXZD01. Next base: position 6,655 of record JAIXZD010000118.1, on the reverse strand, counting down.
GCGTATCGCCGCGCGGAAAGTCTGTGGGTGCAGGGACTGACCGATCAGAACGCCGCGGTCCGCGGAGCGGCGGCCCGGTCGTTAGGTGAGTTGGGTCCGCTGGCCAGCGCCACGGTTCCCCAGTTGGCTTCGACGATTGAAGATGCCGACTGGAATGTCCGGGCCGAGGCGGTCTCGGCGTTGGGGCGGTTGGGGCATTCCGCGCGAACCGAGCTTCCGAAGATCCGTCGACTCCTGAAAGAGGACCCCGAGCCCGGCGTGCGCAATGCGGCCCAGACGGCCGTCGGTCTTGTGGAATCGTCCCGAGAAGAGGGGATGGGGTACGGCTGGATTTTGTGGCTTGCCGCCCTCGGTGTGACCGGGTGGGGTGTCTGGCGGCAGTTCCGTCCGTAGTGCTCCAACCGTCGATCAATGTCAGGTTGCGTCAGCCCGGAGCAAGTCAAAAGTCAAAAGTCAAAAGTGATGGTGTCCGGCAAGCCCGACCTGTTGTTTGTCTGACATTGATCGGTAGACGGACTCGTGGTTTGTTGGTTGGCGAGCCGACCCTGTCAGGGGGGTGGCGAAAACCGATCGCCGTGAGGTTAACGCGCGGTGTCCCCCGATCAATCCCGTGGTTGACATCTCTCCAAGGCACGCGTGCTGCCCCACCGACCCCTGACAGGGTCGGCTCGGCTTTTGATCTGACTTATGGTCGTGCTGGGGAAACGGACCGTGAGCATCCGCGCCGTCCATTCGGCTCGGTACGATGCCGGGGTGTCTCGCAGGTCCTGCACGCTGTTTGGCGCGGGGCCGTTTCTGCTTTGAGGTCTGGATGAAAATCACGTTCTGTGGCGCGGCGGGTGAAGTGACGGGCAGCCAGCATCTCATTGAATGCGGGTCGCTGCGCGTGCTGCTGGATTGCGGTCTGTTTCAGGGGCGACGCGGCGAGACGCGGGCCAAGAACTCGCACTTTCACCACAACCCGGCCGAACTCGATTTCGTCATCCTGTCGCACGCCCATATCGACCACTGCGGCAATTTGCCCAGTCTGTATGCGAAGGGGTTTCGCGGGCCGGTCTACTGCACCGACCCCACGGCCGACATCGCCGACATCATGCTCCGCGACAGCGTGAACATTCAGGCGGAAGATGCCCGGTACCTCAACAAAAAGCGGGATCCGAACGAGCCGCGCGTCGAACCGCTCTACGGCGAACGCGAAGTGCATGGCATCGTCAAGCAGTTTGACCCCGTGCACATGGGCGAGTGGATTCAGCCGCACAAAGAGGTCCGGTTCCGGTTCAGCGAGGCGGGCCACATCATCGGTTCGGCGATCACGGAACTCGAGTTCCAAGAGGCCGGTGAAACGCGGCGGCTGGTCTTCACGGGGGACCTGGGGCGACGCGACCTGCCCCTGCTGCATGATCCGGCCCTCGTGAACGGCTGTGACATTCTCATCACGGAATCGACCTACGGAAACCGCGTGCATGCCCCCGCGAGCGACCTCAAGGCGGAACTGGCCCGCATCGTTCGCGAGGCGGTCAAATCGGGCGGGAAAGTGATCATCCCCGCGTTCAGCCTGGGGCGAACGCAGCAGGTGGTCTACTTTCTTAATGAACTGGTCAATGCAAAAGAAATCCCGCGGGTTCCCGTGTTTGTCGACAGCCCGCTGTCGAATCGCCTGACGGATGTCTTCCGTCGCCATGCCGATCTGTTCGATGCGGATGTCCAGGCGACGTTGCTCACCGACGCGGACGCGTTTGGCTTCCACGGTTTGACCTATGTCACCTCGCAATCGGAAAGCATGGGGCTTAACCGCCATCGTGGACCCGTGGTGATCATTGCTGCCAGCGGGATGTGCGAAAGCGGGCGGGTGCTGCATCACCTCAAACATGCGGTGGAAGACCCGGCCAACACGATCGTGATGATCGGGTTCCAGGCGGAGCACACCCTGGGACGCCGACTGGTCGAACGGCTGCCGCGACTGCGGATTCTCGATCGCGAGTACGAATTGCGGGCGAAGGTGGAAACACTCAACGGGCTATCGGGGCATGCCGACATCCACGACTTCAAATGGTGGTTCGACCACATGGCCCAGACGACGGGGATTGGGCAGGCGTTCCTCGTCCACGGCGAACCGACGTCGGCTGCGGCGCTTTCGGCCGTCCTGAAAGATTACTGCGACGAACCGCCCATCATCGCGGAGCCTTTCAAGACCTACGAGGTTTGACGGCGCCTGACATCGAGCGAGCGATGGAGCAATCGGGCGGGCCCTGAACACCGGCAGAGTTGGACGTGACCGATTTTTGGTGTGCTGTTTTGGGTCAGCCTTCGGCGGAGTCGGGGTCCGTTGTTTTCAATCGCTTTCGGGGTGAGTTGCGCGGGAATCGCTCTCCCTCCGGGCGCTAACGCTTCCGGCTCCCCCCCCGATCGGGACAGCTGCCTGGAAATCGGCGATGACGTTCTGCGTTGAGTTCGATTCTCGCTGGACGTTCGCGGCGCGGGTGTTAAGATTCAGGTTCGCCCGAACTGGCCGTTCAGTTCGGGGCATGTCTCCGTAGCTCAATTGGATAGAGCGTCGGCCTCCGGAGCCGAAGGTTAGTGGTTCGAATCCACTCGGGGACACTTGTCTTAACTCCTGCCGAACGCACGACTTCGCGTGCGTGCCAGCCGCCCCCTCAACAGCGTGGGCTGCCTTGAGGGCCCTCTTGAGCCTGGTACATACAGGGATTCCGGACCAGTGGCGGATTTGTGCGTGCCCGACTGCGCTGATTACCGGCGTCACATGGTTTCGGGGCAGGCTGTCGTAATCCTGCGTGGTCGTGAACGTGACCTCAGTCGCCATGGCCGCCACGCGAGTCGACCTCTTTACGGCCGGCTCCCCGGAGACGGGCTGGTCGGGCGAAACAACCGCCGACAGAGTCGCCCAAGAAGGTGGCGGTGATCGGCGTCGTCGAACTCGTCAGCAGTCTCTCTGGACCTGGCGCGGAGTTACGACCGTCAGGGCGGCTGGGCCGCGAACGAGTGCGTGCGTCGTGGTCCGCTAGCAGCCTATTGAGAGCCCGACCTGGGGCCGGAGCCAATTGTTGACGGGCGCACCAATTCTGTCGTCGGCACCGTCTTCGGCCCCGCCGCACGCGCACTGCTGGACACGCCAGCAGTGGCACCCCCTTCAGTTTGCTCACAGGTCGTCAGGCAATTGTACGGCCCTGAATGACGCGGATCAGGACGACGGCGATCGCAACGACGAGCAGGATATGGATGAATCCGCCCAGGGTGTACGCCGACACCACACCCAACAGCCACAGAACCAACAGCACGACGAAGACAGTCCAAAGCATGGCAAACTCTCCAGGGAAAAGGGTGCGGAATTGCCGAGGTCCAAGTTTGAGACCGGGACCTCGGCTGGATTCTGCGAACACGTCGGTCATTACGAACTACTGAATTCTTTCAGGCCGGCTGAGGCGTTGTCACATGTTGAAGTACCCAGCCGCGATGCGAAGCAAGGTATTGGCAACACACGGATGCCACGTGATTTGCCGCGTCGCAATGGCACGGCTGGACATGCCAGCCGTGCCACCCTCAACTCTTCAACGAGTCGCTAGTCAGTGCCTGTTAGTGAGTGAAACTGAGACCTCGATCGTCGGCGTTGGCACCGAGCAATCGGAAGTTGAATCCCGACTGACCATCGACCGTAATTTCGGCAATCAATGATCCGCCGCCCGTCCGCTCGAGGGCCAACACGTTGCCTTCAACCGTATACGTGCCGCCGAACGATTGGGCGGGTTGCGATTTGGGCTGAAAGGTCCACGTGAACTTATTGTCGGCGGTGATGGCCAGCGTGAAGTGCGATTCGTCGGGACGAGTCGCCTTCCAGGTTCCGACCAGAACCGCCGGGTCAACAGGTTTCGCCACCGGAGCAACCGGGCCGGCTGTCGCCGGAGTGATCGCAGTCGGGGCGACTGGATTGGCGCCGGGAATCTGCGCCGAGGCAGCGGCGCCTGGTTCCGTGGCGTCGCCTGTGGAGACCAGCCTCAGCAGGTCGGCCGCGACCCGGTCGTTGGGCTGCAGCGCGACAACTTGTCGGAGCTGAACGGCCGAAGCATCGGGATGGCCACAACTCATGTAGTGGTAGGCCAGCAAGAACCGTGAAGCCCCATCCTGAGGATGAGATTTCGTATACGCCTCGAGAGTTCTTAACTGCGTGGTGTAGAGCGCCACGTCGTCGTAGATACTGCTGAGCGTCGTCCAATCCCAGCCGGGGCCGATCGCCAGAATGGCATGGATCGTCGCGGCGGATTGCTGATAGTCCTGCTTGGCGAAGAGAACCAGCGAACGGAACTCGTGCAACACGGCGTCGTCGGTAAAGCGGTTAATTCCTTTGTCGGCGAGATCGAGTGCCCCGTTGTAGTCGTCCTGCCGAAAGGCAGCGACGGCCTGATTCAACGCTTCATCGGCGGATTGTGCTTCTTCGGGCGAGTACTCCGTTTCGACGCTATACGAAACGGGAATCGGCTGTGAGTAGTTGTAACCTGTCACACCCGAATTGACGTAGTACGGATTGGAGTAGCCGAGATAGCCACTGTTATACAGCAGCGACCCCAGGCCCCAGCCACCCAGCCCCCAGCCAATCGGCCGATAGCCATAGCGCCCGTAGCCGCCTCCGACGTACCCGCCACCGTAACTGATGCCGACGTTCCCGAGTCCCCAACCCCATCCCTGGTTGTATCCGCCGCCATAGCCTGCGCCGTAACCGTTTCCATACCCGCCTCCGTAGCCCAGAACTGGCGAGCCTGCGAAGCCGCGGTTCCCGTTCCAGTAGCCGTGATATCCGGAGTGACGATAGTACGCGGGCTGATAAGCGCGTGGTCCGACCTGAAACTGCCGGTTGTTGTAGGAAAAGGTATTTCCAACAAACGGTTGGTTGCCGATCCGCGTCGCCGGACGATTCATTTGACGATTGCTGTCGAAGCCGCGCCCCGGCCCACCTGGCGCACTCGCGGGACCAGAGCCCCGATTCGCAGCGCCGGGACCGATCTGGACCGGTCCCACATGGCCGGTTGCCGGTCCTGGACGATTGGGAGAGTTGCCGGGAGTACGCGGAGCCATCTGGGCGGGCGGACGAAAGGTCCCTGCCCCCCCGTTTTTGCCGACGGGCGGGCGACTGAAGCCGGGGGTGTGGTTGAACGCGGGAGCGTGGCCGCCACCAGGGCCTGGCTGGGGTCGACCTCCCGGCGCGTGTGGCGCCTGCCCACCGCCACCCTGTGGGCGTCCGCCGCCGCCTCCGCCGGTGTGTGGTCCGCCACCACCGCCACCCTGTGGATGTTCGCCACCACCTCCACCGGTATGGGGCCCACCACCTCCACCACCTCCACCGCCTCTTCCGCCTCCGCCACCGCCGCCACCGGGGTTTCCACCACCGCGTCCCCCGCCACCACCTCCGCCACGACCACCGCCCGGTTCGGCAACTGCGGCCGCAACCAACGCCAGTGAAAGAATCGACACGCTTGCTCCGCGGCCCAGCATGGACCACCACAGACTGTTTCTCATGATCTCGAACTCCAATCGATCGGTTTGAACTCGCGCGAATGCTAGCCGCGCGACAAGATGCGTTTGCAATACGGGACGGAATTGCCCCGACGAGTTACTTGTCGTCGATCACCACGACTGGCGCGGGCGCCTGTCGGACAATCGTGATGATTTCACTGTCCGGAAGCTGGACACCGGCGATTTCGTGGTCCACTGTCTGCCAGGTCATCGTGTGGCCGTTGACCAGGGTGTAGATGCTCGTGCTCGAAGTGGGTTCACCGTCCGCTGTCACTCCGGTCAGTTTCAGCACCCATTCGCCATCCCCTTGATGCCACAGTCCTTCGCCATATCCGCCTTCGGAATCGAAAATCCAGACGCGGAGCTTGCCTGTCAGCGGGTCCCAGCCGATCCGCTGGGTACCGCTCATGGCCTCTTGGCCAGAGATTACGATCGAGAACTTGCGCATGAGGAAGTTGCCCTTGTCAGAGGCGTCGCACGAGAAGGTGACGAGCGACTCATCCCCTTCGTCGATCCAGTCACCCAGCAGCCAATCGAGTTGCTTAAGATGACTGCGGTGTTGTCGTCGATCTTTCGGGGCGTGGTCGCGGATACTGGCGGCATGCCAGCGGCCATCGACCTTCACGTGGATCGCGGTATACGGGCTTTCAACGACCGCCTCGTCCGCCGCGAGAGTCAACCTGGTGATTCCATCCTCGATGGCGAGTCCAGGACCGACAAACCGGATCGAGGCGATTTCGACGTCCAGGCGGCAGTCAGGATTCTCGGCGAAGAAACTGTCGAGCGATTGCTGAATGGCCGCCCGTCCGACAAACACGACGCCCTGTTCGTCGACATACTCGGCGTCCGCGGTGAAATGCTCCGCAGCGGCCTTTGCATCTCCTTTGGCATAGGCTTGGGCGAACGCCAGATTCCCGGTTCGAATGGCCGCTTCATCGACCCGCTGGGCCTCGGTCTGGGGGGCGACGGGCGTTTCGTTGTCGGCTTTTGGCGACGCGGCATCCGCGTTCTCCAGAGGCGCGCTCTTCGTGGCGGGTTTGGCCGTTTTGGCCAACGGCTCTTTGGGAGCTGGTGTGGCTCGCGGTGTGCCGGGTTGGCGAGCGACCGTCACGGGCTGATCTTTGGCCTGTTC
>JAIXZD010000545.1 GCA_027489895.1 Planctomycetaceae bacterium | reverse complement strand
CCGCCCGTTCAAACCGCCACAACTGGAACTTCGAGGCCAGCCAGAGTGTCTTCGCATCGGGCGAAGCATAGAGCCCCATGCAGTGGTTGAAGGTCCGCTCGAACACCGACAGTGCGTTGTCGGGCTTCCGGCCCACAAAAAACACTTTGCCGGTCTGATAGGTCGAGAAGGCGACACTCAGCCGCTGCTCGTCCAGAAACTCCAGCCAATGCCGCGATCCCAGCACATTGAGCCAGGGTTGATTGGGAGCGGTCGACCCGGTCGGTGGCACAGCAGGCGATTCGGTAGACACGACATCGAGCTCCGGTTGAAACGGAAAGGGAAATCGACCCGGCCTTGAGTCCACGCCATTCAATTGATGCCGTTCAGTCCACGCCAGTCCGCCCACCTGGTGGAGACGTGCCGGGAACGACGAGAAGCCACGCCCGCGATCGCGTGCTTCGGGAATATACCTCATGCCCGCCCGACGGGACGCATTTCGCATCGGTCACCCGGTTCCATCAGGTGACCCTGTCCCGGTTGTAACGATCCCGACCACGTCGCAACGCATGAACAACAACTCTTCGGACGGGAGCCAGAAGCGTTAGCACCCGGAGGATTCGCCAATTCCCAATCACCACGCTCCCTCCTTTCCTTGATGTCTTCATGTCTTGGTGGATCATGAGAACTGACTCGTGGTCACGACGGTATTTCGCAGGCGGAACTCAGCGAATCGGCACCTCGCGGTTGACGCAGTTTACGGCAACGGTACAATCGCCCCTTCGTCGTCGCGGCTGAAAGACCATCGCGAACCAGACGGACAAACCGGGGTGTGGCTCAGCTTGGTAGAGCGCTTGGTTCGGGACCAAGAGGTCGCAGGTTCAAATCCTGTCACCCCGATTGACCTAAAGTGTTACCGAGACGCGAGTTGCGTCTACCCGACAAGAAGCGGCACAGGGCCGAGTTTCCACATCTTCTCCCCCGATCTGGACTTCGGGTGGTTGTGAAGGGTGGTTCGTCGCTCGTGTGTCGGCCGGCCAGTTCGGATTGAGGCGACTCCTGTTTGGGAAGTGCTCTCCGCGTCCGTGCGATCTGCAAAGCCGCTCCTGACGTTGCACAAGGCATCCGGTCAGGCACCGTGTTCGTCTCGCTGGCTGTGACCATGCACTTAGCCGGTGGAGCGCGGCAGAAATGTTGAGCGATCTGACGCTTTTGTAGCCGACCTGCTTCGATTCGCAATCAGGCGGATCGATCTCGGGCGGGGAGGCAAGGTTAGATCGCGGTCAGGACTTTCGTGACGAAGGCCAGGTCGGCGAAGGCTGCGTCGGAGCAGTCGGTGCCGGACGACGTCTGCTGACCGGCGATGGTCACGCCGAATGACGCTGAAGTCGAGGCTGCGGAACGGGGCGGGGTGATCGCGGAGACGGCCTGCAGTGGTGCGTTCGTATGAGAGGGCGAGGGTGAGGGGCTGACCAGCACCGGAGGCAGGGCCGGGATCGCTACCAGTCGCGCGACCTGCTCCGTCGGTCCGGTGGCAGGTTGCAGGCTGGATGGCGGGACCACGTTGCTTGCAGCCAAAACCGGAATCGCTGACCGAACGCCCGTCGAAACAGGCGTTGCCTGGGAACCAACCGATGGAACCGACTCGTTCGTCTCTGCCGCCACCATCGCGGCCGCCATGTTCGCCGCTGTTGCTGCTCCCGACACCGGGCTGGGCGTCAGTTCGCGGACGAAGCCGCGTGCGGATTCGACGCGCCATGTTCCCAGTTTGGTCGATTCGTAGGCTGTGTTGGTCGTGTAGACGTGGTCGCCGTTTTCCTGCGGCGTGAAGGAGGTCGGGGTGCCGCCTTCGGTCGTTCCGGGTGGCCGGGTCGGCTTGTTGACGACATCGGTGCGGTAGATCTGGGTCAGTTGCGACGTGCCCGGTTGCTGCGTGTTGAAGACGTAGCCGATCGTCGCCGTGCCATTGCTCACGCCCTGTTCGCGGAAGTAGGCTCCTTCGCGTTGAGGACGCTTTGCGACCGGGCCGATGCTTTCCAGGAACTCGGCCTCGCCCTGACTTGACGTGAGATAGCGATACCCCATATCGACTGCGGTGCCGTTGTCGTTGAACTGGATGCCGAAGTAGAGCCGGAACAGTGCGGAGGTGCCGAGTTCCGGGACGGGGCTGAGCAGGACGGTGAACCCCGAGTAGGCGCTCGTCGAGCGGTCCTGGAATGCGCCGCCGGTGAGCGCGTTGAACTCGGCCTCAAGCGTGTAGACGTTGAGGCTGGCGTTCGGGTTGAACGACCGGAACAGCCGGACTTCGAAATACACCTTGGAAGTTTCCGTCGCGGTGCTGAATGCTGTTGAACCGCCGTTCGTCGAGGTATTAGCGCGTCCGCCGGCGGCACCGCTAGTCTGGTCCCACGCACGAAACGTCAGGCCAAAGTCAAGCTTCGACTCGACGGAGAGGAAGAAATCGGCCGAGGCATGATGGGGAATGCGGCCTGTATTGAATCGCAGCCTGGCGGTGGTCGGGAGTAGCAAGGCACTCGTGTTGGAAATGGCACCAGCCGCATCGACGTTGACCCAGTCGCTCTCCTGCGGGTTACTGGTCACCAGAGTGTATTGGAAGCTGCCGAGCGACTGATCGACGGCCGTCAGCGCAATCCCTTTGAGCGCTCCGGCGTCGGGATCGGTGATCGGGTTACCGCCTGCACCCCGCCCCAAGATGTCGGAAATCAGCACGCCCTGCCGCATCTCCGCCGACTGCCGCGAGCCGGCGCCGAGGATAACAAACGGGTTTCCGGAGGAATTGAGCGTTGGCGCGGTGTTCGAGACCACCTCGTTGATGTTCGTCACATTGACCGTAAACGATTGCTCGAACGAGAGGTTGCCCTGATCGGTTGTGCGAACGCGGATCGAATAGCTCGACTTCGCCTCGAAGTCGAATACCGCGTTGGATCGCAGTTGGCTGCCAACAATGGCGAACGAGCCGTTGTCGGTCGAGCCGGTCCCCGTGACGAGTGAGTAGGTAAAGGTATTGGACGGGTCGGGATCCGTGGAACTGAAGGTGCCAATCGCCGTGCCGCTGGCCGCATTTTCGGGAATTGTATTGGCAGACAGACTCAGCGACCGGGGAGCATCGTTGGCGGCCGTAACGGAAATCGATCTCGAAGACTGCAGGCCACCTCCAAAATCACCATCGAACAGTTCGAAGCGAATCGAGCGGGTCGAGGTCGACGGCGCGTCGCTGGTGTTGAAGAAGGTGATGTTGCGGATCAGCGCCTGCACGGCCGTGGCGGAGACGACCGTGGAAGTAAAGTTAATCCGCAACTTGGCATTCGATCCGGACGTCTGACTGAACGTCCCAATCGTCGTCGAACCGTAGCGGACCGAACTGCCACTGAGATTGATTTGAGTGCTGCCTGTTCCCTGGTTCCGGATGGCGAGTTCATCGGACGAATGCCCGCCGGAAAGGATTTCCACTTCGAGATAGCCCGGGCTGTAAAAGCCATCCGCGTCGCTCAAAGTCGTGGTGCTGGCAATCAGCAGGGGGCTGGCATTCTCCACAAATGTCGTGGGGCTTCCCGAGAGCGTGAGAACGGGAGCACTATTGAACGACTGGATCGATCCGTCGCTTTCAACGCTAAAGAGCGTCGTGCCACCAAAAGGGTCCCAGGTCTTGTTGCGATCGACGTAATACAGATAGCCCTTGGCGGGAGGGATAATTCCACCAAAGCCCTGTGGCGTCGCGATAAAGATCGGGTTCCCGAAGTTGCCTTCGACATACTGGGAAGTGCTCGACGAGTTGCTGGTGGACGTCGGCGTGATTTCCCGCACAATTCCGCGGGTACTGTTGACTCCGGTCTCCTGCTCGTAGGCAAGGATGTAAGTCGAGAGCGCCGTATCGTTGGGATTACCGTAGAACACGCCGACCGTGGGATTGATGCGGTCCGACGATCCGGTTTGTCCAGGCACGAAAGTGGGCCACAGTGTCCCTGAAGTTCGCAACACGCGCGAGGCGACGTCCCAGCGTGCCTCGGTCGAGTTGTACTGCTGCCAGGCAAAGACGGCCGTTCCATCGAGATCGATGGCGATGGAAGGTGCCTGCTCACGAGCGCCGGATCCAATGATGGTCGTGACACCGCCTGCCGTCACGACATTACTCGACGTGGTATACGTCCTCGCCCTGATGTCGTCGTCGCTGCTGGAGAATTCGTACTGGTAGGCAATGATGAACCGCGCGTTGGAATCTCGCGCGATGGCGGGAGCCGATTCATCCTGAGTCGAATCGTTGGCCACGGCCGTTGCCGAATTCAGCACGGTACCGGTGTTCGAGTAGCGTGCCCAGAAAACATCCTTGTTGGTGGACGAGGTCTGACGTGTCCAGGCCACCACGAATCCCGCGTTCTGGCTGGAGAAGCCGTTGGGCCCCATGGCCACGACGGGCTCGAAATCGGAAACGGAGGTGGAGGTGGCGACATTGATCGTCCCGGATTTCGCGGCGCCGGTCTTGTCGTACAGTTTCGCTTTGACGTTCAGGTCGCCCGATGAGGCGACCTCGGTCCAGACCACGGCCCAGTTTCCGCCGCTGTCCATCGCGACCCGCGGTTCTCGCTCGACGAGGCCGCTCGTGGCCACCGAGATAATGGTCGATGAATCCGTGGACAGGTTTTCAAGCACCGCCTTGATGTCGGTGTCGGTACTGGAGTACTCGAAGGTCGTAACCGTCACCCGGAAGTCGGGGGTCGCAGCCGCATCCGTGGTGGCGACCAGCACAACCCGCGGTTCCAGCGATTCGATCGAGCGAAGGTGCTTCTTTCGCCGATTCTGTTTTGAAACGTGAAATGCCCAGGCAAGACTGCGCTGCAGAAAAGAAACAGGCATGCGTACTCTTACTCAACCGGGGGGAGTCGATCACCTTCTATCGCGCCGCAGGTAGAGATCGTCGTCATTCGTAGAACGCGGAACAAGTCGCCATCCCGCCGTTTTGGTGACGCGGGAGGGATTGGACAAGAAAAGTGGTGAGTGATGGAGGGATTCCACTGCATGTGGCCGGGGAATGGCTCATTCTCCGGGCGCTAACGCGTCCGGTTCCTACGATCACGACATTGGTGCAGAAATTGGCAGGTGCAGAGATTGGCGACTTTACCCCTGGGGCGGCTTCAGTCGCTTCGCCTGTTGCGTTCGGTTTGAGGGCGACCCTATCCTCGAGGGTTTGACGGGCGGTAACCGCTCTCTGGCCACCATCTGGGTTTTACTACTCACAGCAGTCCCTTCTGAGCGTCGTAACGCATGTGGCAGCGCCGACCCAATCGCCGTCACCGGGTTCGACGCCGATTCGCGTACGCTGCCACAGAGCCTCTGGAAGTTCGCCTCTACGCCTCGGCCACGTCTGCGCTGGTGCTGAACGGACTTCCGCAGGAGGTCCGACTCGACCCGGCCGAACCAACCCAAACGTTTCCGTTCCAGTTGACCGATGACGGTCGATGGTCCGCCTCGCTGGTGAGCGGGGTCGGCTCTGGCAACGCGGATGCCACACTGTCGCTCTGGCGGGATGGGCAGCTTCTGGCGCAGTCTGACGACGCTCGCCCTGAAGGTCGCGATCCTGCCCTCGATCTCCATTTGACTCCAGGCACCTACGAACTGGTGGTGGGCTCGACGCAGCCTCCCGCAGGAGAGACGGTTGCGGTCTTGACCGCAGGGTTCGTCGCCGCGACGCCGCTGTTTGCGGATGTTTCCGTGGGGCCGTTTCCAGAGGCTTTGACGACGGCGGACTTCAATGGTGATGGGTTGCTCGATCTCGCCACCGCCGACACCAACGGAATCGACGTTGGTTCCGTCACGATCCTGCTGGGCGTCGGTGATGGCTCGTTCCGACCTCAAGCGAGCACCTATCCCGCCCGGCGGGGGCCGCGAGGCATCGTCGCGGCGGATTTCAACGGCGACAGCCATCCAGACCTGGCCATCGCGAACACGGTGACGGACGATCTGACCATTCTGCTGGGGGACGGCCAGGGCCTGTTTTCCCCCGTGTCCGGACCAGTTCCCGGTCAGACCACCATCGGCAATGGGCCGATCAACCTCGTTGCGACTGATCTCGACAATGACGGCAGGATCGACCTGCTCGTGGCGAACACGATCGACAACACCCTGGGCGTCCTGAAGGGCTCCGGCGACGGACGGTTCGACCTGTTGGCCCCGCTGGACATTGGCGGAGGCACCAAGCCACTGGCAATCGTCCTGGAGGACTTTGACCTCGATGGACGAGTCGACATTGCCGTTGCCAACCGGGAATCCGCCTCGCTGTCGATTCTCTGGAACCAGGGCGGCCTGGCGTTTGAACCCCAAGTGGTTGCTCTGTCGTCTCCGACAGATGCACGCCTGAGTTATCCCTTGGGACTGGCCGGCGCGGATGTCGATGGGAATGGAACGCGGGATCTAGTGGTTCTCGACCGGGATAACTCTCGTCTGGTGTTTCTGGAGAATCTCGGGGGGAGGGCGTTCCTGCAGCGGTCGAATGGCGTGGTCATTGATCGCGGATCCACGACGCTGGTCGCGGCCGACTTCAATGCGGACGGGCGCGTCGACCTGGCGACGGGCTCGGCTGACACGAACCAGGTTCTGATGCATCTCAACTTCGGGGGCTGGCAGGTTTCGAGTCGGACACCTGTCCCGACCGGTCGGGGACCGTCGGCCGCCGTGGCGGGGGACTTTGATGGCGACGGGCGACTCGACCTCGTCACCGCGAATCTCAACGACAGCTCGATCACGTTTCTACCGGGCCTTGAGGACGGTGCCCGCCTCGACGTTTCCCCGCGCGAAGCGACCGGAAGTCAGCCGGTCTCACTGGCCTCGGCCGACTTTGACGGTGATGGTCCGCTCGATCTCGTCACGGCGAATCAGTCGGGGAATTCCCTCACGGTGATGCTGGGCGATGGTTCGCTCCGGTTCGTCTCGCAAGAGCTGAGAACCGGATCACAGCCCTCGCAGGCGGTAACAGGCGACATCAACCAGGATGGGCGACCAGACATCGTCGTCGCCAACTTGACCGACCAGACGTTGCAGTTTTACTTCGGCTTGGGAGATGGCACGTTCCGCGATGGGACGACACTCGAGACGCTGGAGTTCGATCCGACGCGACTCGTCCTGAACGATCTGGATGGTGACGGTCTGCTCGACCTGGCGGTGATCAGCAACAGTTTCGGGGTTTACCAGGTGTTCCGGGGAACCGGCGGGGGCGAGTTCGAGGCGACGTCGGGGGTGGTGAGTTTGACCGAGACTCCCAACGATCTGGCCGTTGTCGACTTCAATCACGACGGACGCAGCGACCTCGTCTTTGCCTGCGCGACCGGCTCGCTGTTGCTCCTTCCGGGGCTGGGCAACGGGCTGTTCGACACGCCCGAGCGGCTGGAGGTGGGGATCGGGCTGACCAGACTGCTCGTGCTCGATCTGGACCGGGATGGGATCGATGATCTCGCGGTGATTGCCGGAGATGAGCGACGCCTCTGGACGCTGAGGGGATTGACGGCCGGTGGCTTTGTCGTTGATCCACCGCTCACGATGGCCGATACGTTGCTGGCGATTGGCTCTGGTGACTTTAACGGAGATTTCTCGCCGGACCTGCTGGTCACCACGGGGCAGGACCGCTCGGTCACCCTGTTGACCAATCGGACGATCGGCCCGGGAGCACCGTTCATCCTGGATGTCACCCCGAACGTGGCGACCATCGGAACATCCGCCACCTCGCTGCTCGTGGGAGATTTCAGTCAGGACGGACGTGACGACTTTGTCACGGCAAACAGCGACCGCAATGATGTCTCGATCGCAGCGGGGTTTGGCGACGGGCAGTTCTTCGCACCGTCGGCATTCAGCAATCTGGCGAATGCCGCTCCTCTTCTGGCGGATCTCAATGGGGATGGAATCCGTGATCTCCTCTCTCTGACCAGTGCCAATGATCTGCTCCTGCGACTGGGGAGAGGAGCAGGCAGCGACGGGTATCTCCCGGCGTTTCGACTGATTGATGGTTCCACGGGAGGAGCCCGGTCGTTTGCCGTCCTGCCGGCGATGGCGGCAGGAACTCCGTCTCGCATCGCAGTGATTTCTCGTTCGGCCCAGACGGTGGTCGTTCTCACGCTGGCACCAGACGGCACCGTCGCCACCAGTTCGACGATTGCCGTTCCTCCTCGGGCCTTGCTGTCGGACATTCACACTGGCGATCTCGAAGGCGACGGCCGAACGGAGTTGTTGGTCACCGACGCCGGCCGGGGACGACTGCTAGTGATTCGAGAACAGACGGATGGCCGATTCGCCCTGGACCCGGCCTACTCACTCCCCACGGGCAACGGCCCGACCCGTGTTCTGGCAACCAATCTGAACGGGCGCGCGGGGGTCGACCTGCTGGTTACAAACCAGGTTTCTGCGGATGCCACGATCTACTACGACGTAGCGGCCCAGCCGAACCCGGTTGAGTTTCGACCACCCGTGACAACCGGCAAGGGGCAACTGGCCACCGACCTGTCCGGGGCTCCCGGGTTGGTCTCTTCCGCCCGGCTCGACACGGTGCTCTCCGCCGATTTCAACGGGGATGGACGATTCGATCTCGCGTCGTTCGACACACGTTCGCGAACACTGTTTGTCTCTCTCGCCAAGCCGACCGGGCAGTTTTTCGCGCCGGTGGCCCACTTCCTCAGCATCGATGCGGTCACCTTCGTGACGGCCCAACTCACCGATGACAACCGCGACGGGACTGTGGGCACGGGCGACCGCGCCGACATCATCCTGCTGAATGCTGTCGATGGAATCGCCCGGGTGTTGCTGGGTCAGACCGATGGCACGTTTCGCGTCGCGGCCGATCTGCCAGTCGGCGTGGCGACCACCGGACTCACGCTGGTCGATGCCGGGACAGTGGGCGGTAGCGGCAGCACGCTGGATGGAGTCCTCGATCTGCTGGTCGGCAACCAGCGGGGCGACGTGCTGACGTTTCTGGGGCATGGAGACGGGACGTTCGTTACGCCGGTGCGGGCCTCGAGCGCGGTGCCGCTGGTTGTCCTCGACATCAACGGTGACGGCGTCCAGGATGTGGTACTGGCCAACCAGTCACGGGATCGCATTCAGGTCGATTATGGAGTCCGGAAAGCCACCGACGGCACCGCCGATTCATCGTCCACTCAGCGGTTAAACCAGGGACTGGTGGCCCCGGGCGCGGTGGCCATGGCGCGGCTCGACCCGTCCAGCCCGGCTACAACCAGCGACATGCTCGTGGCGAACTCGGGATCGAACAGCGTCTCGGTCTACCGGCAACTGGCCGATGGGACGTACGGACAGGCGGAGTCGTACTTCACGGGCCAAAGCCCAGCTGGCATCACCGTGGCAGATGTCAACGCCGACACATTCCCCGACCTGGTCGTCGCCAATCAGGGTTCGAACGATGTGACGATCCTGCTGGGGGGCCGAACCGCCGATGGCCGCATGACGTTCACGAACGGACCGCGACTCAACGTGGGGGCGGGCAACACCGGACCGATTGCCACGCTGTTCCAGGATGCCAGCAACGACGGCGTGCCCGACCTCGTCGTGACGAATTCGGGATCGGGAACGGTGAGTCTGCTGTCCGGCACGGGGGGCGGATTCTTCAACGACACGGCTCCGCCCACTATCAACACGGGCGTGTCGTCCCCGGTGGTGACGATCCCCGGTGGAATCGCCGGCGTCTCGGGAATTGCCAACTCGTTCTTCGCGATTGCGAACCTGGCGACGGCGTTCAGCCAGGGCGCGTCGTTCACGGTCAATCTCTCCGTCTCCGGGGGGATCCGCCCGGTCTCCATCCTGATGAACGACCTGGGGGGAGGGCTGTTTGACCTGATCGTGGCCAACGCGGGGGATGGCCGGATCGTGCTGTTCGACGGCGCCACGCTGGCCCTGAAATCGTCGCTCACACGGGACGGACTGCTCAGCCCCAGCGCGATGGCGCTGGCCACCGTGGATGGCGCGCTGAGCCTGTTGGTCACCGACGCCGGGGAAGAGGTCGTCACGATCTTCGATCTGGTGGCCGACGAATCGAAGAATGATGGGGGCGATGATTCATCCGATGCTGACACGCTGCGGGAACTTCTGTCGGAATCGACTGTGGTGAGTTCTTCGACGATCTCCACCCGCGGCAATCCACTGCAAAGTATCTCGTTGTTCCTCGGAACGAGCGGTTCGCTGGGGCGATTCCTGGTGGAGGCGTTCGGGGGGCGGAACTCGGCCGGTGGAATGGTCGGACTGTTGCAGGTGGCCGTCTGGGCGCGTCAGGCGACTGTGACGGTGTTCACGTTTTTGATTCAGTTCGGCCGCATGACCTCGGCCGAAACCGGGGGTGGCTCGGTATCGCGGAACTCTCTTGCGGTGCAGACGGTGACGCGCGGACCGCAGGTGCTGACACAGTTGTGGGCGACACCTGGCGGCGTGGGGCTTTGGAGTGCGCAGGTGGCCGCTTGGCTGTTTTCCACCGTCCCGGAGAACGAACAATCGAGCGTTGGGTCGGCCGTGG
>JAIXZD010000513.1 GCA_027489895.1 Planctomycetaceae bacterium | reverse complement strand
CCCCGTTGCCATGCCACTCCAGCGATCACCTTCTGCGATCGATTCTACCGTCCCCTCGGGACGTCGCGATGCCTTTTTTCGGCCACCAATCCACCGCGCAGAGGCGGTCATCTTTCGTGGGATAGGCCTTCAGCCTGTCGAGTTTCCAGGCGTACCGAACAGGAAATGACAGGCTGGAAGCCTATCCCACCTTTTCAAAACCCGGCAAGCCAGCCGGCAGGCCGGACAAACCTACTGCGGAAAGGGTCACGGGCGACAATTTGTCATTCGGCGGCGCGGGCGAAACGGGCGGCGGTCCGTTACAGTCAAATGCAGAATCTCCGATGAATGTTTGCCACCGTTTGTCCATCGCTTCGTACCGGAATCGTCAGTATGTCTCCCGATCGTGCGCCCCTCATTTTCGACGTTCACCTCGACCTGAGCATGAATGCGCTCGAATGGAATCGTGACCTGCGCTGGTCGCTGGAGATGATCCGGCGGTGGGAAAACACGATGAAGGATAAAGTGGACCGCGGGATCAACTCGGTCTGCTTTCCCGAGATGCGCAAAGGCCGGATCGGTCTGTGCGTCGCGACGCAGATCGGCCGGTACTCGCCCTATTTCCACCGCCTGGCGGGCTGGAATTCGCCCGAGCAGGCCTGGGCCCAGACGCAGGGCCAGCTCGCCTGGTACCGCACGATGGAAGAGGCGGGCGAAATGGTGCAGATCCGCACGAAAGCCCAACTCGACGCCCACCTCGACCTCTGGCTGAACCAGACCCCCATCGCCGACGACACGCCTTACATTCGCGAGTCGAAACAGCCGATCGCGAAGCCGCCCATTGGGTACATCCTGAGCCTCGAGGGGGCCGATTCGATGGTCTCCCTCAAGCATCTGGAACGCAGCTACGCCGATGGCCTGCGGGCGCTCGGCCCCGCTCACTACGGCCCGGGTGTGTACGCCCACGGCACCGATGCCACCGGGCCGCTCCCGGCCAAGGGCAAAGAGCTGCTGAAGGAGATGATGCGGCTGGGCATCATTTTGGATGTCACCCATCTGTGTGACGAGTGCTTCTGGGACGCGCTCGATATCTGGGAGGGTCCGCTCTGGGCCAGCCATCAGAATGCCCGGGTGCTGGCCCCCTGGAACCGGCAGTTCGCCGATGATCAGATCAAAGCAGTGGTCGAACGGGGCGGCGTCCTTGGCATGGCGTTTGATGCCATCATGATGGTGCCCGGTTGGCGGCATCTGAAGAGCAAGCCCGCCGATTTCCAGCTCAAGATCGAGCGGATCTGCGATCACATCGACCATATCTGCCAGATCGCGGGAAATGCGAAGCATGTCGGTATCGGCACCGATCTCGATGGGGGCTACGGCACGGACCAGATGCCCATGGACATGGATTCCATCGCCGACCTGCAGTCGCTGCCCGCATTGCTCAAGGCCCGCGGCTACACGGCCGAGGACATCGAAGGGATCATGTGGAAGAACTTTGTGACGCTGCTCCGCACGGCGTGGAAGGAGTAGACGCGAAGGGGCGGGGTGAGACAGGCTTTCTTTGAACCTGTTGGGCTCATTCACACAAAGACGCGAAGACGCAAAGGAACAGCCCGTCAACGCTCGCGACCGCACCTGCGTTGGCAGCCTAAGCCGACCGTGACGTGACACGTGGTCTTTATTTGGTGGACGGCGTAGCGAACAAGATCGTTCGTCGAGTTCCAGGAAACAGGCGAACTTGGTGACGGCCGCGCCGTCCCTCAATTGGCATGCTTGCCCCGAAGCGGTGCAAGCATGGCACACCCCTTAATCCGTCTTGCCCGATGCGCCAGTGTGAACAAAGCGAAAGCCCTGCCTTTCCTTCGCGTCTTGGCGTCTTCGTGTGAATGAGCTTCCCAGAAGCGACTCCCCCGCTTGCCACCTCACGACTATCCTGTCCGTCTAGAATACTGGCTGTGAAGCCGTCGCCGCGCTCCCTTGTTTGTTCGATCCCCATGAGCCGCAATCGAATCGTCCAGTTTTACGCCAAGACCTGGTGGCTGTGGCTGCTGTTCCTGCTGGTTGGCGTGGGGTTCTCGGTTTTTCTGGCCCCGTTTTTCTGGTTCACGATCCCCGGCCTGATCCTCTACTCGCTCTATTTTGCGACCGTCCGCACCCAGGACGAGTGACCAGACTTCGCCGATGACTTGGCAAGCTGTAGCGGTTGAATCGATTCGTCTAAACACGTTGACTCGCCGGATCACGTGGTAAGTGCCTGATGGTTCGGAGGCGATCAGACTGAACCGGCTGCCGCGCGCTGGTCACGGTCGAGTTTGACCGCGCCCGTGACGATTCTTCCGATGGAATCGTTGGAATCGGAACAGGTTGCCCGTTCAGGGAGGACAGGCCATGGCAGGCGCTGTGATGCGACAACGGAATCGACCCGGATGGCGATGGGCGGCGTTCGGGGTGGCCGCGGCGGCCCTGCTCGTGCTGCCGCTGATGGCCCCAGGCAGCGACGAAACTTCGCCCGCGGCGCAGCCCGTCTCGAAGACCGCCCGGGTCAAGGCGTTCTTCGGCAAACTGCCCGGCGTCTCGCAGGTTCGCAAGCTCGTCGGTTCCAAATCGTCCAAGGCCGACTCGAAGGCGACGGCCCAAGCCGCCCAAGCTCCGGCCGCCCAACCGCCCATTCCGCTCCCGCCGCCGGTCCTGCCGGAACTGGAACCGAAATCGGCCCGAGTCGTCGCCGCACCGGTCGATCCCGACCTGCTCGACGACTCGGAAGCGAAACCGCTCGTCGAAGTAGCTGACAACGCGGCGCTCGACGCCGTCGAAATGGCCGAGCCGGAAGACGACGAACCGGAAGCGTTCGACGCGGACGACGATCTGGTCCCCGAACGGATTCCCGCCCGCGTGGCCGCTCGGAAGGAATCGTCTGGCGACGTGCTGCTCGAAGACGAGTCGGTGGTCGATGCCGACACGCTCGAAGAATCACTCGATCTCGTTCCCGAAACGCGGGCGATTCCCGCCACCGCCGAGTCGACCGTCACCGACGCGGCTCCCGTGGCCGAAGACCTCGAATGCCGGGCGCTCGGTGGCTACTGCCCGGTCGCGCTCTCCGAGAACCGGTTTCTGAAAGCTCAGGACGAGTATCGCATCGTGCATAAGGGCTGCGCCTACTACCTCAGCTCAATCGAAGCGGTCCGCGCCTTCCAGGCCGACCCCGATCGCTATACGCCCGCCTGGCACGGCATCGACCCGGTTGAGCGGGAACGTACGGGTCGGAGTGTGTCGGGCCGGTACCGCGCCGAACTCGACGGCAAGATGTACTTTTTCCTGACCGAGGCCAACCGAACCGAGTTCCTGGCCGACCCCGAGCCGTTCGAAGAGCAACCTGCCCAGTAGGCCCGCGGTTGGAGAACGGGTTCGCTTGCCCGTGGCCGGCAGCGCAGGCCACCCCACCCAGGATTGGCCTGACATGAAACCCACGCTGGACCCGGCCGATTTACCGCTGGACGTGAACTCCACGGAACCGGTCAGGGGGAAGGCATTTGCCCGGCCTTGGATCGGTCTGGTCGCGCTCTGGTTCTGCGGCTTCGCGATCCATTTGCTGCTGGGTGCCCGCGCGGAACCAGCTCTGACCATCGATGTCCGCGCGGAAAAGAATGAACTCGTCCGCGTGCTGTTCGATTTTGG
>JAIXZD010000030.1 GCA_027489895.1 Planctomycetaceae bacterium | reverse complement strand
TGGAGAAGGTTCGGGCGCGGGCACCGGGACTCGACCCGAAGCGGGCGGCCAACGTCGCGCTGGTCGAGCATCTGGACGATCAGATCGGCCGGGTGCTGGCCACGCTCGAGGCGTTGGGTTTGGTGGAAAACACGCTGGTGGCGTTCACGGCCGACAATGGGGGGTCGCTGCCTCATGCGCAAAGCAACGGGCCCTGGCGGGATGGCAAGACAAGTCATTACGACGGCGGACTGCGGGTGCCGTTTTGTGTCCGCTGGCCGAAGGGGATTCCGGCTGGTTCACGCAGCGACTATGCGGGCCTCGTGTTCGATCTGTTTCCGACCTGTCTGGAACTGGCGGGGGTCCCGCGGGGCGAGGATCTGGATGCCGTCAGCCTGGTGCCGCTGTTTCGCGGGGAGAGCCTGCCGGCGGATCGGGAACTCTATTTTGTGCGACGTGAGGGAGGGCCGATGCACAATGGCAAGTCGTACGAAGCGATAATTAAGGGGGATTGGAAGCTGCTGCAGAACGACCCGTACAGTCCGCTGGAGCTGTACAACCTGAAGACGGATCCGCAGGAGCAGCAGAATGTGATCGCCACCCAGCGGAAGGTGGCCAGCGAACTGTCGGCGGCGCTCCGGCGACACGTCCAGCGCGGTGGGCAGATGCCATGGCAAAAGCCGTAGGGTGGGCAATGAGGCTGTGTTTTTTTGACTGAAGCCCGACGCATCAGCGAGGGGAAGTGCGTTCCAGCGCCGAAAAGCACGAAAAAAGGCCGCGTTTTCCGCGTGAATTGAACGCTGGTGCACGTGCGCCCTCGCTGACGCGTCGGGCTACAGATTGAATCACAGCCTCACTGCCCACCCTACAGCTCCGTCCATCGATTCATGTCCGGTGGCGTCAGCCCGGAGCAAGGCAAAAGTCAAAAGGAAAAAGTCAAAAGTGATGGTGTCGGGTAGGCCCGACCTGCTTTTCATGACATTGATCGGTGGACGGACGACGACGTTGTTCGGGAGGTGCGGCGTGGGTGCGGTGCGTGCGGGTTGGGTTGTCGTCTGTCTAGTGATGGGTGGGTGGGGTCCGGTCTGGGCGGCGGAGCGGCCCAACATTGTGCTGGTCATCACCGATGATCAGGGGTATGGCGATCTGGGTCATACGGGGAACCCGGTCGTCAAGACGCCGCACCTCGATGCCCTGGCGGCCGAGTCGTCGCGGCTGCTCGACTACCATGTGGCACCGACCTGCTCGCCCACTCGCGCGGCACTGCTCACCGGTCACTGGAGCAACCGCACCGGGGTGTGGCACACGATCAACGGGCGGTCGATGCTGCGGGCGAACGAGGTGACGCTGGCTCAACTTCTGCGCGAGGCCGGGTATCAGACGGGTCTGTTTGGCAAGTGGCATCTGGGCGACAACTTCCCGTATCGGCCCGAGGATCGCGGCTTTACCGAGGTGTATCGGCATGGCGGCGGGGGGATCGGTCAGACGCCCGATGTCTGGGACAACGCCTATTTCGATGGGCGGTACACGCACAACGGCCAGGTGGTGGCGGCCGAGGGGTTTTGCACCGATGTCTTCTTCGACCAGGCGCGGCGGTTCATCCGTGCCCAGGCCGCGGCGAAGCAGCCGTTCTTCGCCTACATCAGCACGAACGCGCCGCATGGCCCGCTCCACACGCCGCAGAAACATCTCGATCGGTACCCCGATCAACCGGCCGAGCTGGCAGCGTTCTATGGAATGATCAGCAACATCGACGATCAGATTGGTCTGACGCGGGCGCTGCTGGTCGAGTTGGGAATCGCGCGGGAGACGCTGTTCGTGTTCACGACGGACAACGGCAGCGCGACGGGAGCGACGCTGTTCAACGCGGGAATGCGCGGAGCAAAAGGAAGCGAGTACGAGGGCGGGCATCGCGTGCCGTTTCTGGCGCACTGGCCGGCGGCGGGGTGGGATCGGCTGCACACGAGCGATCGGCTGTGTCACGCGGTCGATCTTGTGCCGACGCTGGTGGAGATTGCGGGAGCGCGCGTTCCGGTTGGGGTGACGTTTGATGGCCGCTCGATTCGGGCGCTGCTCGATCCCGCGGTCAATGCCAGCGATTGGCCCGATCGAATGCTGATCACCGATTCGCAGCGGGTCCGCGACCCGGTGGCGTGGAAGCAGTCGGCGGTGATGTCTCAGGGCTGGCGGCTGATCAACGGGACGGAACTGTATGATCTATCGCAGGATCCTGGACAAACGCGGAACATCGCCCAATCTCACCCCGAGCGTGTGGCGCGGATGCGGGCGTTCTACGAGGCGTGGTGGGCGGAACTGGTGCCGACGTTTGCGGAGGAGACGCGGATTGTGCTGGGGCATCGCGACTGTCCCGTGGTCGATCTGACGAGCCATGACTGGATTCAGGAGGTGCCGCCGCCGTGGAATCAGCAGCAGATTCGCGAAGCGGTGGACGCCCGAGGGGCTCGACACGCGGGGTATTGGGCGGTCGCGGCCGAGGTCGCGGGGGAGTACGAGTTTGAGTTGCGGCGCTGGCCCGTGGAAGTCGACCAGCCCCTGACGGGTGCGCTACCGGCAGGTGCGAAGGTGGCCGGGGCGTCGCGTGCGTTTCGCGAGTCGCCCGGACGGGCGTTGGCGATTGAATCGGCGGCGCTACGGGTTGATGGGCGGGAGATCGCCACGCACCCCGTGTTGGCGACGGACCGGGTGATCCGATTTCGGGCGACGCTCGAGGTCGGCCCGCATGAACTGTCGCCCGTGTTTCGAACGGCGAATGGACAGGAGTTCGGCGCATACTACTGCCGGGTGAGGAAGCTGTAGGGTGGGCACTGCCCACCACGGCTCACCAATGAACAACCACCATACGATGTTTCTTCCGGCTTCCACCGAGGTTGCATCTGGTGTCGTTCGATGGTTTGTGTCGGGGAGCAATCCGAAATGGTGTTTGGCAGGCCGGGCTGGTGAGCGCTGGTGGGCAGTGCCCACCCTACGGGAGGTGGAGCCATGCGGTATGTAGTGGCGGTGGGTGTCTGGTTGCTGTTTGTGTTGGGGATGTGGCTGCTGATGCGCTGGGTGACGGCGTTCAAAGGCCGGTTCGAAGGGTTCGGTGTGGAAGTTGACCGAACGACGATGCTCTGGATCATGCTGGGCGACCTCGTGGTCAATTACTGGTACGTGCTTGCGGGTGTCGTGCTGGCGGTGTGTCTGTTCGTCGCGAATGCCACCGGGCCAAGGCCGCCGTTGTAGGGTGGGCAGCGCCACCCGACGGCCTTCCCATCCAGCGGGGGAGGCTTGATGATTGGTCGTGGGTTGGTCCCGGTTGGCTTGGTTCGGGAGGGTGCGCTCATGAGATGGTTGGCTGGTTGGCTGGTGTGGCTGGTGCCTGGGTTTGTGCTGGCGGAG
>JAIXZD010000033.1 GCA_027489895.1 Planctomycetaceae bacterium | reverse complement strand
GCGATGCTCGAACTGTTTGCGAAGATCAGTCCCTTGCGAAATGCCGACCGCATCCGCAGTTCCCTGATGGTGGTCCACGGGCGAAACGATCCGCGTGTTCCCTTCAGCGAAGCCGAGCAGATTGCCGCCCGCGTGACCGCGCAAGGGCAATCGGTTTGGACCGTCTACGCCGATAACGAAGGGCACGGCTTTGCGAAGAAGCCGAATCGAGACTACCAGACCGGAGCGATGGTGATGTTTCTCAAGAACTGCTTTGATCCGCCACTTGCGCGGTAACCGCCTTGAGGCTGGAGACCTGAGGCTGGAGCCTTGAGGCGTGAGATCGGAGACTTCAGACCTAAAGCCTGAAGCCTGACTTGTTGAACCTGCGGCGACTGGACGGGGACGTGCGGTCGACGCACCAAGGACAGCTATGTGATTGATCCGGCGACTCGTGAACGCGCCCGTGGACGATTGCTCGAGGACCTTGCCGGGGAACTGGCGGGGTCGGTCGAGGTGGGCCCGATCACGCTTGGAGTCTACGGCCAGGGGCGCGACTTCGCGGTGACGGAGTCGATCGGCGTCGTCTGTCCGCGGACCGAGGCCGACATCAGCCTCACGCTGCGGTTCGCCGCGGAGAATGGCTGGCCTGTGACCGTGCGGGGGGCGGGCTCGTCCGGGGCCGCGAACATCCACGGCCAGGGCCTGGTGATCGACTGTTCGCGGTATCTGCGAGAGATCGAGACGATCGGTCCCGAATCGATTCGTGTGCAGTCTGGCGTGGTACTGGACGCCGTGAACTCGGCCGTCGCACCACAAGGGCGATCGTTTCCCATCGATTCGACCCGGGCCGCCTTCTCGACGGTTGGCGGTCTCCTGGGGATCGACGCGACGGGGTCGCGGGCCTGTCGATACGGGAGTGTTCGAGACCATCTGGCGGAGGCACGGGTCGTGCTTGCCTCGGGAGAGGCGGTGACGCTCTCCCCGATCAGTGCGACGAGCGAGGGCATCGACGAGGGCGAGTCGGGAAGTTCCCTCGCGACGCGGGATCTGGTCTCGCGCGTCCGGCCTGTGGTGGACCGAACGCGGCATCTCTCTCGTGGCCACGGGCCGCTTCGGGCCGTGCATGAGGGCGATCGCATGCAAACCCAGCGGCTCCTCGCAGGGGCCGAGGGGATGCTGGGCGTCGTCACCTCGGTCGTTCTGCAGACGATGCCGCTTCCTGCCGCGCGAGGCGTCGTATTTGTTCTGTTCCCTACGCTGGCGCATGCGCTGTCGGCTGCCTCTGCGGTGGCCGAGCAGGAACCCAGCGCGTGTGATCTTTTGGATCGTCGGATTCTGAGCCTGTCGCGCGAGGTGGATGCCCGCTATTTTCGGATGATTCCCGTCATTGCCGAAGCGGCGCTGCTGATCGAACAGACCGGCCCGGACGAGACGACCGTGCGGTCCCGACTGGAGCGCGTCCGGAGCTGTGTCGGCGATCGTCGTCACGGAGCGTTGGCAGTCCACGAGACGGCGAGCCTGGAAGAGGCCGATTTCCTCTGGTCGCTGCCCCGCCGAACCCTACCGCGGCTGGCGAGTCTCGCAGGGCGTGACCGTCCGGTGCTGTTTGCCGAAGGCTGTCTGCTGCCCCCCGATCGCCTCGCCGAGTTTCTGCACGAGATGCAACTGCTGCTGCAGCAGCAGCGCGTCACGGCGACGTTCTACGGTCCGTTGTTCGCCGGCGGGATCGATCTGCAGCCGTTTCTCGCACCCCATGCGCCCGACCGCGACGACCTGTTAGCGGCGATCAGCGAAGGCTTCTGGGAACTGCTCGCCCGCTACGACGGAACGGTCGCGCGGCATCGTGGACTGGGGGCGTACCGATCGCCTGGCCTGGCACGGTTTGCCCCCGAAGCCGAAGGCTGTCTCGCGGCGATCGCGCGGGTGTTCGACCCCGAGGGCACGCTCCGCAGCGATGTCAGTCCGGTCGTCCCCTCGCCGCTGACAGAGTCCGGCGGCCAAGCCGAATCGCCCCCCGCGACGGACCTGGTCCAGATGCAGCTTCGCTGGTCATTGGCGGAAGCCGGCGCCGAGGCCGGGAAATGTCACGGCTGCGGAATCTGCCGGACCTCGGCCGACGACTCGCGGATGTGCCCCTTGTTTCGACTCGATCCGCAGGAACCTGGTTCCCCCCGGGCCAAAGCCCGGCTCATGGAGCAGCTTGGTTCGGGGCGACTGTCTCCCCGCGATCTCGTCTCGGTCGAAAGCAAGCGGATTGCCGATCTCTGCTTCAACTGCAAACAGTGTGAACGGGAGTGTCCGTCCCATGTGCCAGTCTCTCGGATGATGCTCGAAGCGAAAGCGGCGTTCGTCGCGGAGAACGGGCTCAAACGAGCCGACTGGATTCTGTCCCGCGCCCATTCCTGGGGCGCGCTCGGAACCGCGACCTCGATGTTCTCCAACTGGCTGATTCGCACCCCCTCGGCTCGTTGGCTCATCGAAAAAGTTCTGGGGATTTCGCGGCATCGCAAGCTGCCCGCATTTGCCCGCCGCTCGTTTCTGGCCTCAATGCCCCGCGACCTGCGGACCAGGCCCCACCTGTCGCGCCGAGACCAGACGGTCATCCTCTACGTCGATCATTTCGCCAACTATCACGATCCCGATCTCGCCCGCGCGGCCGTCGAGATCCTCTCGCGGAATGGCTTCGCGGTCCACGTCCCGCCCGACCAGCAATCCAGCGGCATGGCGATGATCTCGGCCGGTGACCTCGACTCGGCCCGAGACCTCGCTGGCGACAATCTGCGGGCGCTGGGCGAGTGGGCACGGGAAGGCTATCGGATTGTCTGCCTCGAACCGACGAGCGTCGTCTGCCTGCGGTCCGAATACCCTTATCTCATCAATCACCCCGATGTTGCCGCCGTCGCTGCCCAGGCGGTTGAGATTGGGACCTTCCTTCAGGAACTGCATCGCCACGGCCGGCTGGATACCGGCTTTGCTTCGGTCAAGCTCGAAGCGGGCTACCATCAGCCCTGTCACCTCCGCGCCCTGGAAACGGGTCAGCCTCTGCTCGACCTCTTGGCCCTCGTCCCCGATCTCAAGATCGAACGGATCGAGAAAGGCTGTTCGGGCATGGCCGGGGCATTTGGTCTGACCCGCGAAAACTTCCCCGCCTCGATTCGGATTGGCTGGCCTCTGATCTCGCGGATGCGGGCTGGCGATCTCGCCCTGGGGCTGACCGAGTGCAGCGCCTGCAAGCTGCAGATGGAGCAGGGGACCACCACGCCGACGCTTCATCCGCTGTTTCTGCTCGCCTGGGCGTACGGCCTCATGCCGGAGGTCCGGCGGCGTCTCACCGAGACGCGCCCCGCATTGATTGTTTCCTGATCGGTTCGGGTGTTTTGTTCCCGAAGGTTGTCCACAGTGTCTCGCTGCCAGGTGTGTCGTGTTGTTTTCGGTCCAATTGTTTGCGCGGGCACGCGATCTGGCGGGTGCTCCGGTGGTCGAACTGAACCTTCCCGTGGGCGCGACCGTCGCCGACCTGAGGATCGAATTGGGGCGGCGCTGCCCGGACCTTGCCCCGCTCTCCCCGCGCTTACTGGTCGCTGTGGGACAGGCCTACGCCCGTGATACCGACCCCCTGCCCGCCGGCGGCGAGATCGCCTGCTTTCCCCCCGTCAGCGGCGGCTAGCCTCAATTCCACGAGAGCCAGAAGCGTTAGCGCCCGGAGGCCAACCGCTGCAGTCCGTCTCCTGTTGCCCATCCAGTCAAGAGCCAGAAACTTTCACATCCCGCGTCACCCCAATGGCTGTTACACCGATCTACCCGCAGCTCTGCCTTTCCTTTGCGTCTTCGAGTCTTTGTGTGAATGAGCCCCGCAGAACCGACTCGCCCCAGACACTGCCTCGCACCCGATTCCCGTTCGGCCCCAAAACTCCCTTTCCGCAGCGGTGCCTTTCCACTTTAATGCTTCTTGCCGCCTGCTCCCGCGAAGGGCTTGCGTTCCTCTGGGACGTCGACCCGACAAGACGTGGAGCGGTGTGGGCAATGACGACATCCCTTTTTTGCCTCGATTCGGAAGCGCGAGACCATGGCGACTGCCACCGCCCTTGTTCGATTTGAAGACCTTCAGCCCGGCGACCGACTCCGCGTGACGCAGCGGGTCAAGGTGGGCTTCAAGGTCTGGAGCACCGAGTTCACGGGCACGGTCAAGAAGATCGAGCGCCGCCGGTCCGGCCTGCACGTGCAGCGCAATTTTGACGACAAGGTGTACGCCGATGTCATCCTGATGGCCCGCGATGTCGGACAGGGCGTCGAAGGCGAAACAACCATCGTGCTCGACGAATTCACGCGCCTCGAAAAGGTCTAGCGATCGCACGCTGATCGGCTTGCTCTTACGCGAATCGCCAGGCGAGCCGACCCTGTCAGGGGGCTTTGAATCGCGAGGTCGCGAAGTTGCCTCGTAGCGGAACTGGTGACAGTTCCCTTCCCCGCTGCTGCCCGTTCGGCCACCTTGAAACTCGAGTGACGAGGAGTCGGCTCGATGTTGGCTGTTGAAGCAGGCGGATGGCTGGCGCAACTGGGCCTGGGCGACTACCGCCTGGGCGAGTTGATCCTCATCTCCGAGTGGCTGATCCGCCTCACGATGCTTGGCATCGTCCCGCTGCGGCGCCAGCCCGCCGCCGCAACGGCCTGGCTGCTCACCATCTTTCTGTTTCCCTGGCTGGGACTATTCGTCTATCTGCTGATCGGGTCGCCCCGCATGCCCCGCTGGCGGCGAGGCCGGCTCAAGCGATTCGTTTCCGAAATCGCCCCCGTGGGAGAGCAGGTCCGCGTGGTCCTCAGCCAGCGGGCGGCGTCATCGGACGTGGACACCGTCCCCGCCGAATTCCGGCCCGTCGCGCTGCTCTCCCAACGGTTGGGGCTGCTGAAACCCTACGGCGGGAACGCCTGCAGACTGGTTGGCGACTACGACGAATCGCTGGCAGGCATGGCCCGCGACATCGCCCAGGCGACCAGCTCCGTGCATTGCCTGTTCTATATCTTCGCCGTGGACGAGGCGACCGAACCGGTGCTCGCGGCGATCGAGGCGGCCGCCGCCCGGGGCTGCGAATGCCGTCTCATCTACGATGCCGTCGGCTCCAGCGATACCTCGGCCGACCTGCTGAAACGGTTCGCCAACACGAGTGTCGAACTTCGGGCAGCGCTTCCCGTGCGGCTGTTCTCACGCCGCTCGACGCGTGTCGACCTGCGCAACCACCGCAAGATTCTCGTGGTCGATGGACGCGTCGCCTGGACCGGCTCTCAGAACCTGATCGACAAGCAGTTCAAGGCGGGGCTGGTATACGAAGAACTCGTCGCGCGGGTTGAAGGGCCGCTCGCCGTCCAGTTGCAGTTCGTGTTCGCCTGCGACTGGTGGATGGAAGCCGACGAGTTGCTGTCCGATCTGAAGTACTACCCCACCCCTTCCAACTCCGGTACCTGCGT
>JAIXZD010000159.1 GCA_027489895.1 Planctomycetaceae bacterium | reverse complement strand
GTGGGTGTCCCCACTGGTTCTGGCGCTGGCTCTCGCGCGGGTTCCTGGGCTGGTTCTTGACGGGGCGGGCTGGCGGGGTTGACCGGTTGGGCCGCCACCCCAGACACGGCGACCAACATCAACCAGCAGGCACCGAACCACAGCGGACAGCCCCATGTGATCATCGCTCGCCTCATGGCCCGCTCCGCGCATTCTGTGAGTCAGGCACCGCCCGACGCGATCTGAGTTGACTGGCCAGCCGACCCTGTCAGGGGTCGGTGGAATCGAGCGAGTCTGGGGAAACATCGCACATCGTCGTCGGCGGAAACCCAAGGGAGTCAATCTTCCAAAGTCCTCGTGTTTCACCGACCCCTGACAGGGTCGGCTCGCCTGTCCTGGTTTACCGGCGGATTGCCTCCAGATACGGCCCCTCCGCCCGCTGCATCGCCTGCATCGGCGAAACACGCACGCCCTCGGCCGCCACGCGTTCGAGGTCGGGTTTCAGCGTCACTTTGAACAGACTCCAGCGGTCGGTCGGGCTTTTCTCCCGACGTGTCTTTTCGCTCTGCAGCACGAGCGTGGCCTCGCCGTACTGGGACAGTTCCTTCAGATCGCGAGCGCGGGTAATCACGTAGACTTCGCTCGCCGTCAGCGACGCATCCCGCAGGAACGTCAGGTTGTGCAACACCTTGGCGTCGTCGGTCTGAGAGAACTGAAACCGGAACTCATCCAACGACCGCGTGGCCGCGTTGATCAACAGCTGCTGCTCGGGAGCAATCTCCTCTCGGACCTTGGACAGAAAGACGGCGTCATAACGGGACTGGTCGAAGGCGATCCCCGCCAACACATGCCCGCCCAGAAATCCGCAACCCACCACACCAAACAGCGTCGCCGCCGCAAGGCGCGGCTGGGGCAGAGTCAGCCCCTTCACCACGAGCACCGACAGCACCGGAACGACCACCGACAGCACCGCCAGCGTTTCTGTAGGCAGACCCGTCTTCCGCTGCGTCAGCCAGAGCGCGGCGACGATCGGCCCGCCCACCGTCGCCAGTGCTGGCCACGGATTGCGCAACCAGGCCGGTCCCGTCTGAATCTGCAGATACAACCACCGCACCGCGACGGCCGACAAAATCGACCAAGGTGCCACGGCATGCAGCAGGTAATGGTGATGCTTCCCCGTCGGGATCGAGAAGACGACCGGCACGCCAATCGCCCAGCACCAGAGGAATCGTTCCGGCGAATACTTCTGGGTCCACATCGCCCGGGCCGTCAAAGCCAGTCCCAAGGGGGCCACAAGGCTCCACGGGGCGATGATCGTCGGCAGCAGCTTGGCGTAGTAGTACCAGGGCTGGGTGATATCGGCGTAGACGCCGTCCAGCCGGCCCTTATGGTCGAACAGCCAGACATCGACGACATCGGGATAGCGGAGGTACGCCGCCACAGGCCAAGCCGCGGCAATCGCGACAAACAGCAGCCAACCCGGCAGCCAGAAGTAACAGAGCGTCCGCCGCCAGTCATTGTTCCACAACAGGAACAGGGCGATCGGCACCAGCGACATGACCGTTCCGAACAGCAGCCCCTTGGCGAGGTTCGTCAGCCCCAGCAGTGTGAACAGCAGCACGAGGCTCAGCGGACGCACGCCGAAGAACGACCGACTGCCCGCCGCCGACGACTGCTTCCACGCAAACTCGATCCCCACAAACAGCACGACGCTCGCGGTGACGAGGCCACACAAAAAAATCTCGTCCTCGCTCAGCCAGGCGTACTGCGCGATCTCGTACATCGTCGCATGGATCGCCCCGGCCAACAGCCCGAGCGTCCGGCCATAGAACACGCTGGCCATCCAGGCGACCATCAGCACGCAGCCCATGCCAACGAGGGCCGGTGGAATGCGGACAATCCAGAGTTCGTCGCAGCGACCAACAAGACTCGCCGTGGCGACGGTCACCCATTGGGGTAGGGGAGGGCTTTCCAGCCAGGGGCGGCCGCCATTTTTGGGGACAACCCAATCCCGATCGGCGAACATCGTCCGCGCGGTCTGCGGGAGCACGCCTTCGTGCATCGTCATGGGCCGCCATTCGCCCCACGAAAACCCGAACAGCACCAGCGCAAACGCCGCCAGCAAAATATAATCGCCACGCACCAACCGCCCGCCAGACGAACCCAGTTCGACCGGCTCGCTGGACGATGGCGTCTGAATACGAGTCTCGCGAAGCGTCTGGTGATTCAACACGGGGGAATCCGTTCCAAGCGACATCAACCTCTCCCTGGTGCCTCAGGTCAGCGCAAGTTCCACCGCGCCGGGACGTGCCAACCCGCCCTCTGGCGAGCGGTATATTTCGCCTTAACTCTCGATGTCAACACGACTTTCAGCCGGACCGCAGGCCGCATGGGGGAGACGGGTTCGCGCAGACAGAGCACGGTTTTGTTGACCACCAAGACACCAAGGGCACCAAGGAAAGGCAAATCAAGCTCTGCGAGGCGGCAGGTCCGCCTGATTGCTGGTTCCGTCTGTTCAGTGAACGTGATCCGTGGAGAAGTCACGCGTCGCGGCGGGAACGAAACCGACCCGATCGCCTCACCCTGACTGCAGTCGCCGACACCCGCCCAACCGGCTGGTTCAACCTGGGGCCTGGTTTTTCCCTCGTCTCGCCTTTCCTTGGTCCTGCCTTTCCTTGGTGTCCTTAGTGGCTTGGTGGTGAATGAGCCCAAACAGGTCGTTCCCGAACTGAGCCACTGGACAGAAAACCTCTGATTGGCCAAGTCCGTCTGGCACACCGCCGCGTCTGCTCGCCAGGATTATCGAATCCGCCCAAAGAACGAACCTGCCCCGGTCTCGGGTGGAGACCGGGGCAGGGGGGGTCGGGTCAAGTCAGCAGATCAGGTCGTTCGGTTGCGAATCTCAGACGGCGGCGAACAGGTTGCCAAAGTCGGCGAACAACGCGTCGAG
The DNA here is from genome assembly GCA_027489895.1 of Planctomycetaceae bacterium. GTDB lineage: Bacteria > Planctomycetota > Planctomycetia > Planctomycetales > Planctomycetaceae > JAIXZD01. The sequence goes on along the minus strand of JAIXZD010000159.1, from coordinate 1,174 downwards.
GTCATCCACCGGAGTCGAGGCCGTCGTCGAGGCGGGCAGGCGGTTCGTGGTCACGGTCGAGCTCTCTTCGGTCTGACCGGTCACCGCGGCGGTGACGGTCCGGCCAACCGAACCATTCGAGGTCGTCGCGATCAGACCCGAGATCACCGGGCCATTCGATCCGGTGGCGACCACCGTTGCTGGCGTCACCAGGTTCAGGACCGGGCCGCTGGCCAGGGGCGATGGGCTCGACGGATCGACAATCCCCCTGACCCCCGCAGTTGTGGTGTTGGCGAGCCCGGTCGCCACCAGCGAGAAACTGGTGATCCGGCCAACATCCCGAACCGCCGCATCGCGGATCGAGAGCGTCCAGGTGCCCTTCGTGGTCAGTCCATCGAAGGCCGTCAGTGCCGTTTCGGGGCGGAACGAACCGGTGAACGGAGCCGCACCACTGGCAATTGTTCGCGTCGCTTCGTCGTCGAACACGGTGTTGGTCAGGTTGTCGCCCGATCCACCCCGGCGATTGAACAGCGTCACGGCCTGACCGGCCGGACCTCTCAGCGTGATCACCAGATCATTGTCGTACGTGTGATTCAGATTGAGGCGAACATCGAGGTCCGAAATCCGGATGTCCTGCGTGACGTTCAGGGTGATGGTCGTCGTCGTATTGTCCCGGATGTCCACCGCGCCGTTCCAGGCGAACGTCGAGACCGACTGTCGGACCAGTGTCGTCGTCGACACAAACTGGTCCTGCGTCGTTTCACCGAAGGTCGCGTCGCCGTCCTGGTTGAGCAGGTTCCCGGCCGTGTCTTTTACGGTGGGCGACACTGTCAGCGTGTAGTTACCGGCCACCGTCTGTGTTGGCAGCATCACGTTGAACGAGCGGCCATTGGAGCCGGAAACCGGAGTGATGCTCGACACGGCGATCGCCTGCCCCGTGGGGCCAACCACTCGCAGATTGGCAGCCGTCACCGTCGAGGCCTGCACCGCTTCGCTGAACGTCACGGTGACACCCGTGACATTCGAGTTCGGGGTGCCCGACCAGACTGCGCTGTCGACCCGCGGTGCTGTCCGGTCGACCGTCGGTGTTCCCGCCACAGCCCGGCCCACATTCAACCGGCCCCCCGTCGCCACCTTGCCCGCCAGCCCGGAGACCGGGTCGGCCGAGGTATACAGCCGCTGAATCACCTGTGCG
>JAIXZD010000563.1 GCA_027489895.1 Planctomycetaceae bacterium | reverse complement strand
TACAAGCCGGATGACAACGCGCGGGACGAGGCGATTGCCAAAGCGCGGAAGCGGTATCCGGCGGGGAACTTTGCGGCGGAGATCATCGTGATCTATCCGTTGCAGCGGGACGGGGCGCCGGAACTGCCGGCTGGCCCGAAGGTCGCGCGAGCGGTTCCCGACGAGGGGCTGGGGACAAAAGACAACTCTGAAGGAGGGGGAGAATGAGTGGCAGCCTGACCGAACGCGGTGACTCGTCACTGCCGCCCGAGGACGGTGACGACGCGGTGATCGGTCGGGCGTTCTGGCGTTCGCTGGTCGTGATTGGCGTGGCGGTGCTGGTGGGCGGCGTGGCGATCTGGCGGGCGCTTGAGACTCCGCCGGTGATTGTCAAACCGGCGGAACCGGTGGTGCTGCCCAAGGTCCGCGATGAGGTGGCGGTGGCGATTCCGGCGATTCCCTTTCGGGACATCACCACGACTGCCGGGATCGACTTTGTCCACTACTGCGGAGCGAAAGGTCAGAAACTGCTCCCCGAGACGATGGGGAGTGGCTGCGCGGCGTTCGACTTCGACAATGACGGCGACCAGGACCTGCTGTTTGTCAATTCGTGTGACTGGGCATGGGACCAGCCGGATGTCGCGACGGCGACGACGGGTCCTACGCTCGCGCTGTATGCCAACGATGGTCGGGGCGGATTTCAGAATGTGACGGAGGCTGCGGGGCTGGCTGTCACGCTGTACGGGATGGGTGTCGCCTGTGGTGACTACGACAATGACGGATGGACCGATTTGTTCATCACGGCGGTCGGGCCGAATCGACTGCTGCGGAATGACCATGGCAAGTTTGTCGACGTGACGGCGGCAACGGGCACGGCGGGCGATGACCGCTGGAGCAGCGGGGCGGCGTGGTGCGACTTCAATCGCGATGGTCGGCTCGATCTGTTTGTAGCGAACTATGTGAAGTGGTCGCGGGAGATCGACCTGCAGCAGGATTTTCGACTGGTGGGCGTCGGTCGGGCGTATGGTCCACCGATGTCGTTCGGAGGGACGCTGCCGTATCTCTATCGAAATGAGGGCGACGGGAAGTTCACCGAGGTGGCGGCGGAGGCGGGGCTGCATGTCCTCAACCCGAATACGGGCGTCCCGATGGCGAAGTCGCTGGGCGTCGCGCCGATCGACCTGGACCGCGACGGGTGGATTGACCTCGTCATTGCCAACGACACGGTGCAGAACTTTGTGTTCCACAACCGGAAAGACGGGACGTTCGAGGAGATCGGCGCGGCGACGGGTGTCGCGTTCGATGTGGCGGGGAATGCCCGCGGGGCGATGGGGATCGACGCGGGCTATTTTCGCAACGACGGCACCCTGGGGCTGGCGATCGGGAACTTTTCCAACGAGATGACCGCGCTGTATGTGGCGCAGCAGTCGCCGCTGGAGTTCACCGATGAAGCGGTCGCGACGGGCCTGGGGCCGCCGAGTCGGCTCGATCTGAAGTTCGGCGTCAACTTTGTGGATTTTGACCTCGATGGTCGGCTGGACCTTGTCACCGCGAATGGACATCTCGAAGAGGAGATCAACATCGTGCAGGCGAGCCAGCACTACGCGCAGCCTCCGCATCTGTTCTGGAACTGCGGGGCGACGGACGCCACGGAGTTCCGCATGGTCTCCGCGGAGAAGACCGGGCCGGACTTTGCGGCACCGCTGGTGGGGCGCGGGACGGCGACGGCTGATCTCGATGGCGATGGCGACCTGGATTTGGTGATCACCGCGAATCGGGGCCGCCCTCGGGTGCTAAAGAACGAGCAGACGCTGGGCCATGCGTTTGTGAGGTGTCGACTGGTGGACACGGTGGGGCCACGAGAAGCGATCGGGGCGTGGGTCGAGCTGACGCACAACGGAGTGACGCAGCGGCGGCAGGTGATGCCGACGCGGGGTTATCTGTCGCAGTCGGAGCTGGTGGTGACGTTCGGGCTGGGGCAGCCGTCGAAAACGGGAGAGGACTCGGTTGAGGTGCGGATTGTCTGGCCCGATGGAACGGCGGAAACGCGTGCGGGGGTTCCGGTGAACAGGCTGACGACGATTGAGCGGGCGGGGACGGTGAAGTAGCCCTGGGAAAGCTGAGCAGGGTCTGGGACGATTGTCAGGCGAGCCGACCCTGTGTTGGGTTGGTGACAGGCCTTGTATGACGATTGTGAGTCGGCATGCTTGCCCCGAAACGGTGCAAGCATGGCACACCTCGTATATGGACCACGTCGTTCCGGCGGGACGCTGGCGGTTCCGGCTCCCATCCTGGGCGGTGTACTTGTCGGCCCGCTATGACTGGTGGCAGGGCGAGAGTTGGCTCGGTACACTTTCGGACTCTGAGAGCGGCCCCGAAGTCGCAGGGCTGCGGCATGTTACAACCCGATTGGCTGGATGGTGGAATGTCGGCAGGCGCGGTCGAAACGAACAGTCTGAACAGGTCCGGTCGCACGGTGGATGCCGTTTCGGATCAGGTCGCCGGGCAACGCTGGCTCGAACTGGCTCAGAGCGTCCTTTCGGGACATCGCCTGACGTTCGAGGAAGGCGTTTCCATTCTCGAATCGAGCGATCGGGAACTGCCCCTGCTGCTGGCGGCTGCGTACGAACTGCGCTATCGCCGCTGGGGAAATGAAGTTCAGCTGTATTACCTGCGGAACGCCAAGAGCGGGCTGTGTCCGGAAGACTGTGGCTACTGTTCGCAGTCGAAAATTTCCGAGGCCGAGATTCCGAAGTATCGCTTCAACGACGAAGAAACGCTGCTGGCGAGTGCCCGGCAGGCGGCGTCGACGAAAGCTCGCACCTTCTGCATCGTGGCTTCGGGACGTGGGCCGAGCGAGAAGGAAGTCGACCATGTCGTCAACGTGGTCAAGCGGATCAAGGCCGAGACGCCGCTGAATGTTTGCGTTTGCCTGGGGCTGCTCAAACCCGAGCAGGCGACGCGACTGGCGGAAGCGGGGGTGGACCGCGTCAATCACAACCTGAATACGAGCAAGCGGTACTACAACGAGATCTGCTCGACGCACACGTTCGACGACCGGCTGGATACGCTCAAGTCGGTCCGCGAGGCGGGGATGGAGCTCTGCTCGGGCGGGATCGTGGGCATGGGTGAACATCATGCTGATGTGGTCGAGATGGCGCTGACGCTGGCGGAACTGGGCGTCGAGTCGATCCCGGTCAACTTCCTGCATCCGATTGATGGGACGCCTCTGGGGGGCAAGTCGGACCTCACTCCTCGGGACTGCCTGCGGGCGCTCTGCCTGTTCCGGTTGGCGAACCCGGCCGCTGAAATTCGGATCGCCGGAGGGCGGGAACTGAACTTGCGGTGGCTGCAGCC
>JAIXZD010000511.1 GCA_027489895.1 Planctomycetaceae bacterium | reverse complement strand
TCCCGCATGCTCACACTGATCAAGATCGACGCCGAGAACCTCGTCCCCGCCGTCGCACCACCCCCCGGAACGGTTCGCGTGGGCCAATGGGCGATCGCCCTCGGACGCACCTACGACGGTCCGCTCCCCAGTCTCTCCGTCGGAATCGTCAGCGCGGTCGGTCGCATCTGGGGCAAAGCGATTCAGACCGACGCCAAAATCTCCCCCGTGAACTACGGAGGAGCACTGATCGATATCCAGGGACGAATGCTCGGCCTGCTTGTTCCGCTCTCACCTCAGGAGCAGGGTGAGGTCGCGGGCGTCGAGTGGTACGACGGCGGGATCGGGTTTGCGATTCCCACCGCCGATGCCCTCGCCGCCGCCGAAAAACTGAAAGCCGGCCAAGACCTCTACCCAGGCCTCCTGGGCGTCTCGGTCAAGGCCGCCAGCAAACTGGATGGGGCGGCCACGCTCGACCGGGTGCGGTTCGGCTCCCCCGCCGATCAGGCGGGTCTGAAGGTGGGCGACCTGCTCGTCGAAGTGGCGGGCCGCCCCATCCGCCGCTACAGCGACCTGCAAACCGCCCTCGGAACAAAATACGCCGGGGAGACGATCTCCATTCAGGTCCGCCGCGGCGACGAAACGCTGAAGCGCGAGGCGACGCTCGTCGACAAACTCCTCCCCTACGAGGCGCCCAGCCTCGGAATCCTGCCCATCCGCAACGACCGCGATGCCGAACGGCCGACAGGGGTGACGGTTCGCGCTCTCGTCCCCGACTCCCCAGCGGCCACGTCGGGACTGGCCCGCGGTGATCGAATCGTCTCCCTTGGCGGCGAAGCGATCCGCGATGCCGCCGCCCTGGAAAAAGCCATCTCCCGGTCCAAACCCGGCGACCAAGTCTCTTTAGGGCTCGTCACCTCCACCGGCGAAAAATCGGTCACGCTGAAACTCTCGGCCCTTCCCGCCGACATTCTGCCCGATCTCGCCCCCGACCTGCTCAAACCGGCCCAGGTCGCCAACCCGAATGGCCCCAAAACCGGTCGACTCGCCGAAACAGTCGCCGCCCACGACCGCGAGTTCTGGGCCTACGTCCCCGACGACTACTCGCCTGCCAACTCCTATGGGCTGGTCGTCTGGATTCATCCCACGGGCGATACGCAAGAGGCCGAGCAGTTGGAGCGCTGGCGACCCGTCTGCCAGGAACGCGGGCTGATCCTGCTCGCGCCCAAAGCGAAAGAACTCGGGCAATGGAGTCCCGCCGATGCGGTGTTCGCCAAGGAGCTGATCGAGCGGTTCGTGGCCGAGTACACGATTGATCCGCGACGGGTCGTCGTTCACGGCCAGGGCAATGGCGGCTTCCTCGCCACCTTTCTCGCCTCGAAGAACCGCAGCCTGATTCGCGGCCTCTGCACCGTCGGGAGTCCGCTCCGCCAGCAGCCCCCCGACACCGACCCCGACGCCCGCCAGCAATACCTGCTGATTGCTGGCGACAAAGACACCCTCTTCCCGCAAATCGAGGAAAGCCTGAAGCTGCTGGAGCAGATGAAGTATCCCGTCTCGCGGCTGATCGTCCCCGGCGCAACCACCTATCCAACGGGCGACACCTGGACCGCCCTGATCCGCTGGATCGACTCCCTCGACCGGCTCTAACCCCCACTCGCAGCGTGGGGCGTCCAAACGAACGGGCTCGTTCACCACCAAGACACCAAGGGCACCAAGGAAAGACAGGTACAAGGGCCAATCCTGAAGGCCCAGCGGTCGGGACCATCGACCTCTTTTTTTGGATTTGGACGGGCGACTCGCTACCCAGCCCAATCCGCGTCCACACCCCTCCTAGCCTGTGGAAAAAAGTGGGATAGGCTTCCAGCCTGTCATCTCCCCCCCAAAAAAAGCCCCGCAACTCAACCCTTCGAAAACCCCTCCCCAAAAAAATCACAGCCCCTCCGGCTCCTCAGCCGGCCAAAACCATCCCCCGATGGTCCAATCCACGTGTACAACAGCACCAGCCCTTCAACCTGCCTTTCCTTGGTGCCTTTGTGCCTTGGTGGTGAAAAAAGCCGTCCGACTCAGCCAAAACCCCGCTTTGCTCCCACCTCGAACCGACTTCAAAAACTCCGCTCGCGTTGATTTGCGGACTCCGCGTAAGATGCCGCGATTGTGGAGTCCGGTGGGAGGGTCCGTATGAGGTCGGTTCGGGCGTTTGCGAGCCGTTTCATCGCGTCGGGATTCGTCGGTCGGGCAACACGAGCGTGATCTCGGCGCGCCACCGCGGACGGCGTGCGATCGCTCCAACCCCTTGCGGATGGTGTTGTGACCGTTGCGGTCTTGACCGTGCTCGGACTGCTGCTGCTGATCGACCAGATCGGCCGGTTCGTGGCCGTCCGGATCGCCCTGCCGATCTTCGAAAGCTCGCCCCCTTTCCAGATCCAGCCCCTTCCTCCGAGTGAGACGGCCGAGCCGCTGCGCATCACCACGCCGGCCAATCAGACCCTGACCGCGGCTTTGTTTCACCCCGTCGGTCCACCCCGCGGCCTGGTGCTGTTCTGCCCTGAGTTTGGGGCCGACCGCTGGTCGGCTCCCGCCTATTGTGCGGGGCTGTTGGATCGTGGATTCGCCATCCTCTCATGCGACTTCCGCAGCCAGGGAGACAGCGACGCCGTCCGGCCGGGGTATCGCCCCATTCATTGGGTCACCACCTGTGAAGTCGACGATGTCCGGGCCGTGTTGCGATGGATCGAATCCGACGCACGACTGGCCCGGCTGCCGCTGTTTCTGTTCGGTGTGTCGCGAGGCGGCGGAGCGGCCATCGCAGCCGCCGGTGCCCCGGCCGTCCGCGCCGTCATCACCGACGGGGCCTTCTCGCCCCGCACCATGATGATGCATTTCTTCTACCGCTGGGCGCGGCTGTACATCCCCGACTGGCTCCCCGGCCTGCTCCCCCGCTGGTACGTCGCCGCCATGTTGAAACTCGTCGAACTCTCCAGCGGCTGGCAGCGAGGCGTCCGCTATGTCCATCTCGAGCGAATTCTTCCCCGGCTCAAAAACACGCCCGTCCTGATGATCTCGGGCGAGCGGGATTCCTACTGCCTGCCCAGGTTCACTTACCGCCTGCAGAAGCTGACCCGGCAGGACCGCCAGCGGGCTTGGATCGTGCCCGAAGCGCGGCACAACGAGGCCCGCAAACTGGTTGGCAAGGTGTACGACGACCGGCTCGCCGAGTTTCTCGACCAGGCCGGTGCTCTGCCCAAAGTCGCACCTGATGCGCCCCCAGCGTTCGTCGCGACAATTCCCGCCCCGCATCTGCAGCCCAGACCGCGAGTCGCCCCCCTGCTGTCGGCACCGGGAGAATCCATGCCCTCCGCACCCGGAGAATCAGGCCTGTAAGCCAGCGTTAGCAAATCCGCGGCAACCCAACCCTGACCGCATCGACGCGCCTCGCAATCCAACGCACCGGCCACTCTCCCTCCTTCTCTCTCAACTCCGCTGGTCACCTTCCGACCGCTGCTTGTCCTGCCTTTCCTTGGTGCCCTTGGTGCCTTGGTGGTCAACAAAAATCTCCGAACCACGCCACGTCCGTCTCAAAACCGTCTCGGCCTGAGACGCGGTTTTCGGCAGGCGACCGGTTATCTTAGATGTCTGGCCGAGCGGTCTTGGGGCAGCAGGCTCCGGGCTTGGGCCACGACCGGCGAGGAGTGGACACACAATGACCGTGATTGCTCGCGTGCAGGCGCGCGAAGTGTTGGACAGTCGAGGGAAACCAACCGTCGAAGTCGAAGTCGGCTGTCGGGACGGCCGCTGGGGTCGGGCACAAGTGCCCAGCGGGGCGAGCACGGGACAGTTTGAGGCCCACGAGCGTCGCGATACGGCGGAGACGCGTTACGCGGGTCAGGGGGTCCTCGGCGCCTGCACCGCCATCCGCGACGAAATCGCCCCCCTGCTTCTCGGTCACGATGCCGCCGACCAGCGGGCGCTCGACGACCGCCTCGCCGCCCTCGATGGCACGCCCAACAAAAGCCGCTTGGGCGCCAACGCCATCCTCGGCGTGTCGCTCGCCACCGCTGCCGCCGCCGCCAACAGCCTCGGCCTGGAACTGGTCGAGCATCTGCATAGCCTCTGGCAGCGTGCCCGGCTGCGCGGCGATCCGCCCGTCGCGCCGCGTCGCACCCCGCTCGTTCTCGACCGCATGTCGATCCCCGTCCCCATGGTCAACATGATCTCGGGCGGCAAACACGCCGGGGGAAACCTCGATTTTCAGGACTACCTCATCATTCCCAACGGAGCCACCAGCTACTCGCAGGCGTTGGAGTGGATTGTCCGCATCTACTGGCGACTCGGGCAGATGATCGGAGCAGCCGGTTACGAAGGCCGCCTGGTCGGCGACGAAGGGGGCTATGGTCCGAAACTGCCCGATAACCGCCTCGCCCTCGAACTGATCTGCCGGGCGATCGAGGCCTGCGGCCTACGCCCGGGTGAAGACGTCGTTCTCGCCCTGGATGTCGCGTCGACCCATTTTTTCGACGGGAACTCGTATCGCCTCGCCGCCACGGGAGACAGGCGGCTGGACGCCGGCGAACTGGTCGACACGCTCGCCCGCTGGGCCACGGAATTCCCCATCGTCAGCATTGAAGACGGCCTCAGCGAAGACGACTGGGCCGGCTGGCAAACGCTCACCCAGCGGCTGGGCGACCGGGTCCAACTGGTGGGCGACGATCTGTTCGTCACCAACCGCCACCGTCTGGCGCAGGGGATTGAACAGGGCGT
>JAIXZD010000327.1 GCA_027489895.1 Planctomycetaceae bacterium | reverse complement strand
CTATCCGGGGATGTTTCCGGGAGGGATGCGGCAAAACACGGGGCTACTCTGCTTTCTTGCCGGTGATCACCAGGCTGTGCCTGGGGATCGTCAGGATAAACGCCACCACCGACGACGCCGTCATGCGAGCTTCGGAGCCGTAACCGGCGTTATCGCGGTTCGGCTGGTAGTAGAAGCTGCCATCGGTGCAATGAGCCATCGTGAACCACCAGCGATTGGCATCCATCAACTTGCGAAAGCTGTCGGGATCGATGTTCGCCGCCAACGCCGTATAGGCCATGCCCATCGGCGGTGACCCGTGCGTATCGGGAAAACTCTGGGGATGCTCTCCGATCACCCGGGCATGCGACAAGGCCCGTTCGCGATAGACCGGTTCGGCATAGGGGCTGAGATGACTGGCGATACCGGCGGCCCCGGTTCGGCCCATGTCCGCCCACCCATCCTGAGGACCGCCAATCTGGTCGCCGTACCAGACGTACCCGTTTTGCCCCGTTCCCTTGATCAGAAACGCATAGGCCGCGTCATGGCGTTTGCGGTCGATCTGGATCCCACATCGATGCATCAACGAGTAGGCCAAGGCCCCCTGACCGGTGAGCATGGCGATGGGGCCGTAACCCTCGAAACCGGGATTGTGCCCCCAGCCACCATGCGAATCCTTGGGCCCCTTCGGAAAGGAGTCCGGGTGCGACTTCTTCGCTTTGGGATTGATCTGCGACATATGCAGATACTGGGCTTTCGCCAGATGGTCGTGGACTTCCTGAAGCTCGGGCAGGACCCACTTTTCGTGCGTGGCCAGGTAATACTCGCTCATCACGATCGCCGCGGTCATGTACGTCCAGTTCATGAGCATATCCCGGCGATCGTCGTTCGGCCGGGTTTCGCGGGCCAGGTACCTCACATTGCGGCGCACTGCGTCCAGGTATTGTGCCTTGCCACTGGCCAGCAGCGCTAGCGGCGCGAATGTGTTGTCCACGGCGTCGCCAAACGAGCCATCTTCCGTCTGGTGTTTCAGCAGATATGGCCCAAGCTCCGCCAGAATCTTGTCGGTTTTGCCACAGTTCGCGGGATAGCTGTCGGACCAGTTGCCGTATCGCTGCCCGACATCCAGCACGAGTTCGCGCGTTACATCCCCTCGTCGGACAGAGAGACTCAGTTTTCCCAGACCGTCAGCTCCCTGTGCTCGTTCGAGAGCTTCCGCAAACTCCGCGATCGGACCGTCGGCCCCAAACACGCTCATGCCGTAGCCGTTGCGATGCTCATGCTGAAACATCCGCCCACCGGCACCGACGATCCAATCCCCTCGCGCCACGATCTTGTCGGCCGGGGAACCGGGAAAGACGTATTGAATCAGCAGGGCCTTCGGTTCGTCCGCCATCAGTTGCGCGCGCAACCCCGTGATGCCGAGGTTGTAGAACCAACCGGGCACGTCGGAGTCGGGACCTGTCTCCGCCCGCTGCCCCCACGGGCTGTCGTTGTCGTGGTAGTGAACCTGGGCCTCAACGGTCGCCGCGATTCCAAACAGGATCGCGCACGCCAGTTGGATAATCGGAAATCGGCAAGTCACTGCGTGATCCTCGCTGAGCGCGAATGCTGGCATTCAAGCCTCGGTCGGACTCGATCGCCGCGCACCGCTGGACCTGTGAGCGTCCCGAGCCGTAGACCGACCCGGAACTCGGACCTCTCGCGCAAACCGGATCAAGCCCTCACGGGCGGAACCAGTGTCGCACAAGAACGTCCGAGCCGCGAGCTTCGGATCAGGCCGTGAACACCCCAGGATGAGGCGTTTAAAGCACCCGCTACGACACCGCTTCTTCCGGTTCGTGGCCCAGGTCGAGCGTGTGGGCGGGGACCATCTTTTCTGCCTTCTTGTCCCAGCCCATGACCTGGCTGGTGCGCCACGATTCGTTCGCCATGTTCACCGCGACGACGCCGGCCATCCCCAGCTCCGGCGGGCAGTTGAGTGCCTCGCCGTTGCGCAGGTGGTTGTGCAGGTTCGTGTGGTGGAGGGTGATATCCTCACCGCCGGTCTTCTGGTGCTGCTCAAGGACCTTGCCGTCCTTGTCCTTCGCGACCCAACCCGAGCCGGTGAAGTACAGCGTGCCGCGATAGCCGCGAATCAGGTGATCGACGCCGACCCGGTTGCTCATCGTCCCGAGGACGTAGACCGTCATCCCGCGCGGGTATTCGCAGATCATTTCGAAATTGTCGGGCAGGTCGCGTCCGTCCGGCCACTGCCAGATGCCGCCCATCCCGACGACTCGTCGCGGATAGAGCAGGTCGCAGGCCTTCATGATCCGCGTGATGCGGTGAATGAACAGGTCGGTGGCGATGCCGCCCGAATACCGCCCGTAGTTGCGCCATTCGAAGTAGTGGTGCGGGTTCCAGTCGATGCTGGGGGCATGCCCCAGCCAGTCTTTCCAGTTGAGGTCGGCCGGTTTCGGTGCATCGTCCTTGAGGTCGGGATCGCGCCAGGGGCCTTGCTTGTCGTACCGGCGGACATACTCGATCTGCGCCTGAACGACCTTGCCGATGACGCCCTTCTTGATCGCCTCGGCCGCGGTCGTGTAGCTGTTGTCGGACATCGCCTGGACGCCAACCTGCAGCGGGCGACCCGTTTCCTTGGCTTTCTTCCAGACGGCCTGCGCCTCGGGAATCGTGTGGGTCATCGGCTTTTCGCAGTAGACGGCCTTCCCGGCGTCCATCGCGGCGATCGTCATGTCGCTGTGCCAGTGCTCGGGCGTGGCGATCGTGACGTAGTCGATCTCCTTGATGTCGAGCACCTTGCGGAAGTCGGTGAACGCTTCGGTCTCGAGCGTCGTGGCGGCCGCTTTGGCCCGCGTCTCCCAGCAATCGGCCACCCCGTAAAACGCGAGGTTGTCTTTCTCTTTGAGCCCCTTGCAGGCCCCGACGTGGCCGCTGCCCATCCCGCCGACGCCGATAAACCCGACGCCAATCCGGTCGTTGGCACCGATCACTCGGCCATAACTTTGGGCCGTCTGGCCAATCACCCCAGCGGCCACACCCAGTGCAGCCGACGTGGAGAGGAACGAGCGACGGGACAGATCATTCGGTTCAGATGGCATGGGATACCCTCGACAGGCGGTATGAACTGAGAGTGAAGGGGAGGAACCACCAAGGCACAAAGGCACCAAGGTGAAGACAGAATTTGAACTGTGATTGACGACTTGGCGAGCCGACCCTGTCAGGGGGCGGTGGTTTTTCGACGACGCGATTGGAATCGCTGACCCCTCCGGGCGCTAACGCTTCCAGCACTCGGGTCTCCAGGGGACCGACGTTTACCTTGCTCGCGGTCGATCCCTTTCGATAGTATCAACAACCACCGATGTTCGCAGCGTTCCAGTTCCTTTTTTGAACGTTCGCCCTGCGAATCCCGCCTGTACCCCCGCCCCGCCCCGACATCTCCTCTCCGGAGTCTTTTCGCATGCACCGCTCCTCGCCTGGCCTTGCCCTCTCCGTGATCCATTCCGGGATGGTTGCGCTCGCGCTGACCGGTTTTGTCTCGTTGGCTCAGGCTCAGACGCAGAACTCCTACCCGATGCTGATGAGCATCAAGCCCGTCGCCGTTCAGGCGGGACAGACGGTCGAAGTCGAACTGACCGCGCGCTACAACCTGCTCGGTGCGTCGCGGGTGCTCGTCACGGGAGAAGGGCTGATTGGTGACGTCGTCCCGCCGGAAAAACCACCCGAGATCAAGCCCGGCATGCCCAAGCCGGTCGTGCCGAAAGCCAAGCTGCGATTCACCGCTGCGGCCGATGCGGTCCCCGGCGTCCGCGATTTCCGCGTTGCCACGCCCCAGGGCGCCAGCACGATCGGTCAGATCGTCATCGTGCGCGACCCCGTCGTCGCCGAAGCGGCCGAGAACAACACGCTCGACAAAGCCGAAGCGATCGCCTTCCCGGCCACCTACTGCGGCACGATCGAAAAGGCCGAGGATGTCGACTGTTTCAAGTTCAAGCTCGACGCCCCAGCCACCGTCGTGTTCCACGTCTGGGCACAGCGCCTGGAAAACCGCATTCACGACCTGCAGGCCCATCTCGACCCGATCATCACGTTGCGAACCGCGACGGGCAACACCCTCGCGACCGCCGACAACGTGTTCGCCGGCGACCCACTGCTGGTCCACACGTTTGACGCGCCCGGTGAGTACGTCCTGGACATTCGCGATGTCCGCTACCAGGGAAATGTCGACTGGGTCTACGCGATTGAGATGAGTGCCCGCCCGTTCGTCACGCACTACTACCCCGCGAGCGTCGCTCCCGGGGTCGAAGCGAGCGTCACGGCCCTCGGCAAGAACATCCCGATGGACGCAACGGTCAAACTGACGTTGCCCGCCGATATGCGCCGCGAACCTCTGCTCGTCTCACCGGCACTGGCTGGCCAAGCCACCAACTCGGCCCTGATCGTTCCCACCACGGCCCCCGTGGTCCTCGAAGCCGAGGGCGACAACAACAGCCCGATGACCGCCGCCGCTCTCGCCATTCCCTCAGCCCTCAACGGCAAGATCGACGCCCCGATGGATGTCGACCTCTTCGCGTTCGAGGCCAAGAAGGGCGACCGTTTCACGTTTGATGTCCTCTGCCGGCGGATTGGCTCGCCGATGGACCCGATTGTCCGCATCGTGACCGACAAGAGCAGCCCGTACATTGAAAACGACGACTACTACCTGCGTCGCCAGACGATTCGCGACTCGCGGATCGAGGGCTGGGTCGCCCCGGCCGATGGCAAGTTCTTCCTCGAAGTGCGCGATCTCCACTCGGCCGGCAGCGCGGCTCACTCGTACCTCGTCCTCGCCGAAAAGGCCGAGCCATACTTTGAGCTGGAGATGGACCTCGACAAATCGCTGCTCGCTCCGGGCATCTCGTCGCCGCTGTTTGTGCGGGTGCTGCGTAAGAACGGCTTTGCCGGGCCGGTCGATCTCAAGGTCGAAAACTTGCCGCCGGGAGTCACCGCGACCTGCGGGAAGATTCTGGCCGATGGGACCGATGGGCTGATTGTCTTCAAGGCCGATGCGAATGCGCCGGTCGGAGTGGGCAACATCAAGGTGCTGGGGACGGGGACCCAACCGGTGATGGGCGGCGAGCCGATCGCGTTGCGGGCCGAGGCCTATTCGATGCAGGAGATCTACATGCCGGGGGGAGGCCGACACCATCACCCGGTCGACATGCCGCATACGGTCTCCGTGGCCGACCCGATGGATGTGCGGTCGATCAAGCTGAGCCAGACGGCCGTGACGCTCAAGCCAGGCGAATCACAGAAGATCGAAGTCGAGATCGTGCGGGCCGACGACTACAAGGGGAACGTCACGCTCGACTGCATCTTCCAGCACCTGGAGCAGCCGCACGCGGTCAGTCTGCCCAAGGGCGTGAAAGTCGACAGTGCCAAGAGCAAGACGCTGCTGACGGCCGGCGAAACGAAAGGCTCGATCGTGCTTGTCGCGGCCGCCGACGCTCCGCCGGTCGAGAACCAGCTCGTGCCGATCATGGTTCACGTCTCGATCAACTTCGTGATGAAGCACGCCTTCTGCGGCGACCCGCTCACCATCACCGTCCAGCCCAAGTAACGCCCCCATTGATGTAGCGGAACGGGTAATCGTTCCCTCGTATTGGTAGCGGAACGGGTGACCGTTCCCCAGGCGACCCCTCACAGGGTCGGCTCGCCACTCAATGCCCCCACCGCATTACTCCGCCGTATGCGGGCTGCGGAACAGCACCAGGCTCCGGTTGAGCACCGAGTACGTCTCGCCCAGGCTGAACGTCTGCGACTTCTGCACCGAATTCCGCGTGTCGATCAGCAGTTCCCACGGGCGTCCATCCGGATGCTCGGGCAACTGGAACGTCACGACATGATCATGCGCGTTCCAGAGCATGAGAATCGTATCGGCCGGGATCTGCTGCCCCAGCTCATCCACTTCATCCAGCACATCGCCATTGAGCAGCGCCCCGAGGCAACGGATATGCCCCGAGTTCCAGTCTTCGGTCGTCATCTCGTGGCCTGAAGGCTCCAGCCAGACGATATCCTTCTCGGCCGTCTTCCCCGTGGGGCGCCCCTTGAAGTACGTCTTCCGGTTGAGCACCGGCTGGTCGCGGCCGATCTTCACCACCTTGCGGCAGAACTCAAGAAACTCCCGCTGCTTGGGCGACAGCTTCCAGTTCATCCAACTGATGTCGTTGTCCTGGCAGTAGGCGTTGTTGTTGCCCTTCTGCGTCCGCCCCACTTCATCGCCCGCACAAAGCATCGGCACGCCCTGGGAAAACAGCAGCGTCGCGAAGTAGTTCCGCCGCTGCCGTTCGCGCAGCTCGTTGATCTCCGGCTTGTCGGTCGCCCCTTCCACGCCCGAGTTCCAACTGTCGTTGTCGTTGGTGCCGTCGCGGTTGTCTTCGCCATTGGCGAGGTTGTGCTTGTGGTTGTAAGAGACGAGGTCGTTCAGCGTGAACCCGTCGTGACAGGTGACAAAGTTTATGCTCGCCTGCGGCCGCTTCCCCGCATGCTCGTAGAGGTCGCTCGACCCGGTCACCCGCGTCGCAAACTCGGAAATCGTCCCGCCATCGCCCCGCCAGAACCGCCGCACGCAGTCGCGATACCGGCCGTTCCATTCGGTCCAGAGCAGCGGAAAATTGCCTACCTGATACCCGCCTTCGCCTAAGTCCCACGGCTCGGCAATCAGCTTGACCTGGGACAGCACCGGGTCCTGGTGAATGATGTCGAAGAACGAACCGAGCTTGTCGAACTCGTGCAGTTCGCGGGCGAGAGTACTGGCGAGGTCGAACCGGAACCCGTCGACGTGCATCTCCTGCACCCAGTAGCGCAGGCTGTCCATGATCAGTTGCAAGACGCGCGGGTGCCGCATGTTGAGCGAGTTGCCGCACCCGGTGTAATCCATGTTGTACCGGGGGTGATGGTACAACAGCCGGTAATACGCGGCGTTGTCGATCCCCCGCAGGCTGAGGGTGGGGCCCATGTGGTTCCCCTCGGCCGTGTGGTTGTAGACGACGTCGAGAATCACCTCGATCCCCGCGGCATGCAGCGATTTGACCATCGTCTTGAACTCGCGGACCGAATCCCGCGGCCCGCGCGAAGAGTAGCTGATCTCCGGCGCGAAGAAGTTGACGGTGTTGTAGCCCCAGTAGTTCGTCAGCCCCTTGTCGATGAGGAATCGATCCTGCAGGAAGTAATGGATCGGCATCAGCTCGACCGCCGTCACCCCCAGCTCGACCAGATGCCGGATCGCCGCTTTCGACCCCAGCCCCGCGTACGTCCCCCGCAGCCGCTCGGGCACATCGGGGTGCAGTTGCGTGAACCCTTTGACATGCAGCTCATACAGAACCGTTTTGTTCCAGGGCGTCCGGGGGAATTTGTCGGTCCCCCAGTTGAACGCGGTATCAGCCACCACCGCCAGCGGGCAGAGGGCCGCGTTGTCGCGATCATCCCGGCCCAGGTCGGCCTGCGGACCGCCCACGGTGAAGCCGAACATCTCGTCGCCCCACCGCAGTTGCCGGCCGATCATCTTGGCGTACGGATCGAGCAACACCTTCTGGGCGTTGAACCGGTGGCCGCGGTCCGGGTCCCACGGGCCATGCACTCGGAACCCGTACAGTTGACCAGGTCGAACTTCGGGGACGTACCCGTGCCAGACCATGTCGGTTCGCTCGGTGAGCCGGTACTGAACCGACTCGCGCCGCGACCGGATGCTGTCGAACAGACAGAGCGAAACCTCGGTGGCATGTTCGGAGAACAGGGCGAAGTTGACGCCTTTGCCGTCCCACGTCGCCCCGAGGGGATAGGGAGATCCCGGACAGGGAGCACGCAAAACTTCGACAGCCATCGCCGAGAAGCCATCCAGTCCAACACGAAGAACCGGTCGGGGTGAGACCGGCTGGGGCGGATTCCGCCCTCAACGCCACCGGGGCGGCCCTCAGCCCGCCCTCCCGCACACACGCCCCGAATCTAGTGGACCCGCTCCACCGACGCAATTCGGTCGGCCGTTCCCATCCGATCCCTGCGCCAGACTCTCTCCACGCCTCCCCGACGTCTCTGGGAGCCGGAGGCGTCAGCGCCCGGGGGCCCGCCGACTCACTCCCCTCTCCGGAACTCACCCCGCCCGGTTCAGCCACCACAATCCCGCATTGAGATACGTCGCCACGCTCACCCACGCCAGATACGGCAACAGCAGCGCAGCGGCACTCCACGACTTTTTCGCGAACAGCCCGATCGTCGTCGCGATCGTCAGCCACAAGATCACGATCTCCGCCAGGGCCAGCCCCTTCAGATGCAGTCCAAAAAACAGAGCCGACCACGCCGCGTTGAGCACGAGCTGGGCGACAAACCACACCGCCTGGGACCGCCCTGCCCCCAGACTTCCCGCCGCCTGCCAGACCCGATACGCGGCGATCGCGATCAGGATGTACAGCATCGTCCAGACCGGCGCGAACACCCAGTTCGGTGGCGTGTACGGTGGTTTGACCAACTCCGCATACCACGCCCCCGGCGGGAAGCTCGCCCCGAACGCCGCCGCGGCAAAGCAGAGCCCGAAACAGACAAACAGCCGCCAGCCCGACCGCGCCAGCGACCCATACTCACCACGCATCGCATCGACCGATTCCTCTTCCGAGATCGTTTCGTCACTGGCCATCGGTTCGCTCCTGCCTCTGGGTGACCGCGTCTGGTTGCAGGAGGGTCGAGCCGGAGGAATCTGCGGCGACGGTTCGGCACACTCCCCCGCCGCCCCCTGCCCCACCCGCTCGCCGAACCAGTCCGCGTTCGCCGACCTCAATTGTAGTCGACCACGACGTCCCGTAGTCTTTTGGTGACACAGCGCCCAATCTCGCCCCAACCTCTGGAGTCGCGCTCATGACCGCCGTCTCGCTCCAATCGACGCGTCCCCCAGAGCTCAACCGCCGAATCCCAGTCCAGTCCACTCGGGGTATCTTCCCCACCGGGAGGAGTCGCATCGCCGCGCTGCTGCTTCTCGGTCTGACCTGGATCACGGCCGAGTCTCAATCGGTCTGCGCCGAAGAGTTGAAGGCCCGCACGCGGGATGGGCGCGAAGTCGTGCTCAAAGAGGACGGCACTTGGGAGTTCGTCACCAAACCCGCTGCGGCCGACCCCACCACCGCTCCCGAAGACGCCCCGAAGATCACCAAGCCCGAGAAAGCGGTCGAAACCTACAAGGGAAAACTCGGCACCCTCACGCTCTGGCTTGAACCGCGCAAGTGGAAAAAACTGGCGAAATCAGGCAACGAATCGGCTGAAGTCCAGTTTCAGGCGATTGGCAACGATGTCGCGGCCATCATCATTCACGAAGACATCGAATTCGGCCTCGACGAACTGGCCGATATCGCGATCGAAAACATGGAAGGCGGCTTGAAGGATGTCGAACTGCTCCTCCGGGAACGACGGATCGTCAACGGCCAGGAGATGATCGCCCTGCGCGCCGTCGGCCATCTGGGCAAATCCGAGATGATCTTTTGCGGCTACTACGCCAGCGGACCGTTCGGCTCGGTGCAGGTGTTTCTGATCGTCCAGCAGAAGCACTTCGAGAAGCTCGAGCAGCAGATCGAAGACTTCCTCGCCGGCATCGTCATCACCCCCAAACCCGCCGAGCCAGAATAGCCACGATCATCGAGTGCCCCGAGCCGTAGGTTGATCACTGCACACCATCGCCCGCTTCGCTCAAGATCAGTGGGAGCCGGAAGCGTCAGCGCCCGGAGGCGCCTCGAATCCCAATCCCATAGAGACCGTCACACCCGCCGCCAGTCCCCCGCATCGCTCCCGCACCTCTTCGCAACGCCCTCTCATGCCCTACACCCAGACACCGTTTGATCTTACCGGCCGAGTCGCCCTCATCACCGGTGGTGGCGTGGGCATCGGCGCCGCCGGAGTGAGAATCCTCTCCCGCGCCGGTGCTCGGGTCGCCATTCACTGCCACTCCAGCCGGAGCGACGCCGACGCCCTGCTGGCCGAAATCACTTCAGCCGGGGGCGAAGGCCTGGTCATTCAGGGCGACCTCGCCGAGCCAGACACCGGCGCGCGACTCGTCGCCGAAACCATCGCCCGCTGGGGCCGGCTCGACATCCTATTCAACAACGCCGGGGCACCCCTCGCCCGCTCCAGCATCGAGAACTGCCCCCCCGAACTCTGGCGGCAGGCGTTCGACGTGAACCTCCATTCGGCGTTCGAGGTGACCCGCGCGGCGATTCCTCACCTCCGCGCGAGTGGCCACGGGAGCATCATCAACAACCTCTCGCTCTCGGTGCAGACGGGCGGCTCGGGCGGGGCCGGACCCTACGCGGCCGCCAAGGGCGCCCTGCTCGTCTTCACGCGAACGCTCTCCCGCGAACTGGCCCCCGAGGTGCGTGCCAACTGCATCATGCCCGGCGTCGTCGAGACCTTGCACCACGAGCGGTTCAGCACCCCGGAGAAAATGGCCGACTACCGCCGCCAGACCCCACTCGGCCGCAACAGCACCGCCGAAGAAATCGGCGGCAGCATTCTGTTCCTCGCCAGTGACGCCTCGTCCTTCATGACCGGCGCCCTCCTCGACCTCAACGGCGGCCGCTTCCTCAGGTAGCGCTCTCTATCCAGCCGTAGGGTGGGCACTGCCCACCATCGCTCACCAACTCCCACCCACCATTCCATACACCCCCGGCTTCAACCGACCCTGAAACACAAGGGTAACCAGACCGTTTGGCCTGGCCACCCTCGAGCGCGGTTCCCTGTGACTCGTCACTCCTCGCACCGCGTTACCGGTGCCAGTGGCCGCTGCGGTGAATATGGGTGTGCGGGGGCACGTAGTGGAAATGGTTTCCATGCCGCTGATACGACGGGCCGTAGTAGTGCAGATGGCTGGTGTCGTGGTAGACCGGGCCACCGTAGTAGAACTGCTGCCCGCTGAACCCACCCCCGTACCCGCTTCCCCACCCCCCCGAATAGCCGCCGCCCCAGCCGCCATGATACGCGCGGCCGTAGCCGCCCCCATAGCCGCCGCGCCAATGGTCGTGGGCCGAGGCCGACCCGACGCTCACCAGACCAAACCCTGCCAACACCAACGCCACCTTCACGATTCGGGACATGCTCGCTCTCCCTGGTTGGGCATTTCCACAAACGGTTCGCAGGCCACCGGCTCACTCCGGCTCTCGAACCTGACACACCAGTGAGGCAACCGCTGTGCCAAATGGTTTTATCCGGGAGATTGTGCAAAAAACGCCGAGAAAACCTCATGTCCTCGTCGACATCGGACGAACCGCCCTGTCGTCAAAACCACTCCCGCGCCATCACCCCGATGACACATCTTTCGCAGCGACTGACCGGCCTACTTGTCCGTCTATCGATCCATGTTATGCCAAAAGAACAGGTCGCGCCTGCCCGACACCATCACTTTTGACTTTTGCCTTTTGACTTTTGCCTTGCTCCGGGCTGCCACGTCCTGACACCAGGAGATAAACGGAGCCTTACGCCAGATCGAACAGCAGCAGCTCCGCATCGGTCTCCGCTCTCAACTCATGGGGAGCCGTCACCGGGTGGCCCGCGTCCAGCTCGAACGCCAGCGCGTCCCCCTCATGCAGCGTATGCCCGGCCACATCGACCAGCCCCGACACCACCTGCAGCCAGACGCCCCGACCCGCCGCCACAACGGGCAGCGCCTGCGTCTGTCCCTGCACCACGTGCGAGGCATACAGCGTCACATCCTGATGCACGGCCACCGCCTGCGGTGCCTTCGCCGCCCGCGTGGCGGCATGCGTGGCCAGCACCTGCCACACATTCTTGCGGTCCGCCGGGTCGAACGATTTCTGCTCGTACTCCGGGGCGAGTCCCGTCTTCTCCGGCACAATCCAGATCTGCAGAAAATGAACCGGCTGCGCCTGCGACGGATTCATCTCGCTATGCGTGATTCCCCGCCCGGCCGACATCCGCTGCAGATCGTTGGGATGAATCACCGACCCCGTCCCCAGGCTGTCGCGATGGGCCAGTTGCCCCGACAGCACCCACGTCAGGATCTCCATGTCCCGATGCGGATGCGCCCCAAATCCCCGCCCCGCCGCCACGCGATCATCATTAATCACCCGCAGCGACCGGAACCCCCGATGCGCCCGATCAAAGTACTCGCCAAACGAGAACGTATGCCGGCTCGACAGCCAGTCAATCTGCGTCTGACCCCGAGCCTCGGAACGGCGAATCAGCATGATGCGATCACTTTCTGGCAGCCTGTTGATGATGTTCTGAACGACAAGTCCAAGTGTGCCACTGGCTTTGCCAGTGCGAGTTCTCTCGCGAAAGACGCGGACTGGAAAAGCCAGTGGAACACAGGTCTTCACTCTGGAGCGATTGTTCCACAGGACGCCTGAAGAGAACGCATCCCGGCTACGACTCGCGATTCGCCCCCGTCCCGGCCCGCCGACGTTCCCGCGCCACGATCTCACCATACGTATGCTGGGCCGATTCAATGAACGCACACGGTCCGCCATCTTCCAGCAGCCGCACCACCTCCCGTTCGGATTCCAGCGAAAACAGAAACAGCTCCTCGGCGATCGACGGATCGAGCCGACTCAAGAGCGACACCCGTGCCCAGTCCGCCGCCTGCGCAATCTGAATCGCCGAGACCATGTCGGGCGGCTGCCGCTTCCGCAGCGGCTGCAGCGCGCTCCGCGCATCGCGCGAGGCCCTTAGCAGGTCGAGACCAGGCGTCAGCGGGGCCGTCAGTTCCGTCAGCACGACGATCCGGCCGCCCTTCGTCACCAGGTTCCGCGCCGTCTCCAGCGCCGCCCCCACCTGCGCCCACCCATGACCCGCGTCGTCTTCTTCGATCGCCACCACGACCAGCGGCACCCGCCGATCGAGCGACACCCGCCATTCCTGGGCCAGCAGCTCCTTGCCATGCGTCAGCACCGCATCGCTCGCCCCCGCCAGCACCTCGACGACGCCCTTCGAACGCGATGGAATCACCTGCACCGTGAACATGTTGCCCAGCAGCCAGGCAACCTCGTCCATCTCCTGCCGCAGCGGCCGATCATCTTCGGGACCCAGTTCGCTATGCCCCTGTCCATGCAGCTTCTGAATCGCCTCGACCGACGACAGGCTGGGGTAAAACACGCTCGACGTGCCGCGATAGCCGATCACCGCGTCATACGCGATCGTGCCAATCGACACGACCACATCCGATTCGACGAGTTCCCGCGCGAGGTAAATGCGGTCCCCACGCGAACTCGAGGCGAGATAGGCCCGGGCCGTCTCGTCGGTCGCATCATGTGTCTTCCAGACGATCTGCGAACGGATGTCTTCCGGCAGTTGCGTGCGTGGGTCGGCCTGCGGACGGCCATCCAGCCCTGCCGGTTGCAGAATGACGAGGTCCGAGGGCTGGAGTCCCGAAGGAGCCAGCGAATTCCAGAGCGTGGCAATCAGTGTGGCCGCTTCGGGGGTATGGCGGTCGAGTGCAAACACCGCCCGGTCGCCCGGCGTGAAGAAATGGACCAGAGGCGGCAGTTCCAGCGGCATCTGCAGCCGGTCGAGCAGTTGTTCCGCCAGATTCTGGCACGGGGCCGGGGCAGACTGCAGCAGGGCCAGCCGCTCGCGCGGACAGTCCATCTCAAACAGGCCCTGAGTCCCGTATACCAGTCGCACCCGCTCGGTCATGCCGTTCGTCCACCGCTTGAGACCCCGGAAGGACCGCAGCCACGGACGTTCCGGTCACCTGTTTCGCCACACACTTCGGGTCATCGTCGCCCCACATTCCGGAAGCAACACCATTCTGAAATCACACCGCCCGGACACCACACCGTCCTGACACATCAGACTTCTGGCACCGTCTTACCGCATCAGACCCCGACTGCACCACATCCGCGCACTGTTCGGGCTGCCGGTTGCCGGATAAATTGAGTGCTTCAGGTGAGAATCGGTCAAACCTTCCGAGCCTGGAGCACCTGAACCGGCCCCAGTTCTCCTCGCACTCACTCCCCTGCCAACCGCTTCCGCCCACCCACCTCTTGGTTTGAGTGTTCGCTTGATCTCGCCGCCCGACAGAGCGACACCGGTCAGTCCGCTGGTCAAACAGTCGACCAACCCCTCCGCCGATCCGTCTGGCGACGATCGAATGATTGACGACGACGAGCTGATGGTCAAGGTCCAGGAAATGCAGACCTGGGCCTTCAACGCCCTTGTTCAGCGTTACCAGGGAGCGCTGTTCGGCTTCTTCTACGCCAACACCCGCGACCGCCAGCTCGCCGAAGATCTCACCCAGGATACGCTGCTCAAAGTCTACGACCAGGCGTGGGATTACCTCCCCTCCGGCCGGTTTCGCGGGTGGCTGTTTCGCCTCGCCCGCAATCACCTCATCGACACGATCCGTCGCCAGCGGCGCGACGCCCTGATCCGCGCCGTGGGGCCTGACAGTGAAGACGACGACCCGCTCGCCTCGGTTGTCTCCGGCGTCGAATCTCCCGAAGACGAAGCCGATCAACACGAACTGTCCCGCATCGTCGACAAGCTGCTCGCGGAACTGCCCGAGGAGCAACGGCTCACCTTCACCCTGCATCATTTCTCCGAGATGCCGCTGCCCGAAGTGGCCCATGTGCTCGAAACCAGCACCTCGACCACCAAAAGCCGCCTGAGGCTCGCCCGCGAAAAGCTCCGCGAGCGACTCGCCGACCTCGGAATCCAGGGCGCTCTCCCCGAAAACCACCACGACGACTGACCTCGACATCCGCTCCAACACCCATTTTCCATGAACCGACAGCCCCCAACCAGCGTTCCCCCGCTACAGCGCGACTCACTCCGCAGGCGCGGTCGTCCGTCTGTCGATCCAAGTCATGCAAAAAACAGGTCGGGCCTGCCCGACACCATCACTTTTGACTTTTTCCTTTTGACTTTTGACTTGCTCCGTTCTGACGCGACCTGACACCAATCGATGGATAGAGCACCAGGTTGGGCACTGCCCACCACTGCTCACCAGCCCGCAACCACCATCCCGCTCGTCCCCGGCTTCAACCGACCTAGCCCACATCCTCCAATCCCCCGGCCCCCTTTCGCCGACCTGAGACCCCATGCCCTACTTCTCTCGCCTCAGCGACATCATTTCCTGCAGCCTCTCTTCGCTCCTGCATGAAACAGACAACCGCTTCGAAACGATCCAGGCCATCGTGGGCGAGGTCGAGCAGGGCGTCGCCGGGGCACGCCGCAGCGCCACCGCCGCCAGCCTGCAGCTCACCCGTCTCGAAGCCGATCTCGCGGCCAACCACACCGAGATCGAAACCTGGGGCGCCCGCGCCAAAACCGCGCTCGCGGCCGGCAGCGAAGACCAGGCCCGCCTCGCCCTCCTCCGCAAACGCGAACTGACCGACCTCACCGCCGGGCTGAAGCAGCAGCTCGCCGCGGCCCTCAAAACCCGCGACCACCTGCAGACCGTGCTGCGCGCGATCGAAGCCCGCTACGCCGAAGCGATCCGTCTTCGCGATGAAATCGCCGCCGGTCGCGCTACGCCCGACATTCTCCTCGCCGAACAGCACATCGCGACCGACCCCTGGCACGCCGTCGACAGCAGCAAACGCGACGAAATCGAAGCCGAACTCGCCGCCCTGAAACAACAACTCAGCTAACGCGAGCGTTCGAAATCCCGGTGGCGTAAATCCGTAGCGGAACGCGTGAGCGTTCCAAAGACGCCCAACTTCAGATCTCAATCCCCCGTCAGCACCACCCAGCAAAAATCACCTGGTGCCAACTCCCACCGCCCCTCACTGGGTCTGCTCGCCTGCCTTAACCTGCCTCTCCTTGGTGCCTTCGTGCCTTGGTGGTTCCCCAAAACCACTCACTCCCGGTTCTGCACCGCCACCCGCACGCTCAGCGGTGGCGACTCTTTCCGCTTCTGCAGCGTGATCGTCAGCACGCCCCATTTCGCCTGGGCGTCGACTTCATCCGATTCCACGGCCGAGGGCAGCGGAATCGCCCGCTCGAACGAGCCCGCGGGACGCTCCGCCCGTACTTCCGTCCCCTGGCTTGCCCCCACCGCCCGGCTGCCGCGAATCGTCAGCATGTTCGCGACGAGCAGCACCTCGACCGTCGTCGGGTCAACGCCCGGCAGGTCAACCACCACCTGCACCTGATCGGTCTTCTCCAGAATGTCGACCGCGGGATGCCACGGACCCCGCATCGGATTGAGATTCAGCGCATCGAGCGCCTTCTCGCCCTGCAACCGCACGGCGTCCACCACCCGATTCAACTCGCCCCGCAACCGGTCAATCGGCGAACTGCTGGACTCGGTCATGTCGGTCTCCCTTGAAAAAGGTCTCGCGCCTCAACCCCACATCCCGCCGTTCGTCCTGCCCGATACGCGCCGCCAAGAGCAGGTGGTAGCGGAAGCCGTGAGGCTTCCCAAGACGTTGCCACCAGGGAAGCCACCACGGGGAAGCCTCACGGCTTCCGCTACACCTCCGCCGCCTCGCGAACAATCCCACAGCTCTACTGGGCCGTCACCTGAATCCGTCGGGGCGGTGCTTTCGGCATCCGCGGCAGCCGTACCTCCAGCACGCCATTCACCAGCTTCGCACTGATCCGCTCGTGGTCGACTTCCTCCGACAGAATGAACGACCTCAGATAGTCGGCCTGTTCGAACTCCTCATGCCGCAGCAGGCCCTCTTCCCCCGGATACTTCTCGACCCGCCCCAAGAGCGTCAGCCGGTTGTCCTGGACCTGCAGTTCCAGCGTGGGCGGAGACACGCCCGGCAGATCGGCAATCAGCACGAGACCTTCGTCCGTCTCGTAGATGTCGATCGGCGGCATCACGGCCGAGCGAGACAGAGGCGGGGGCGGTGCCTCGCCTGAGGCCGGAATCGACCGCACGGGAACCGGTTCCGCCCGCCCCGCCGAATCGCCCGGCACCACACCCTCCGAGCCACCAAGTGGCGTGGCCGCGGGAGTCACAGCATCGTCGGAAGGCCACTGCGTCATGATTCCACGCCTCCCGCGCCGAACGTCGCTCGACCCGTCGCCAGTCCACCAGCGTCCGACTCCACAGCGGCCAATGCCGCCGACAACGTTCGCGACTCGTCCCCGAGCGGTTCTCCCGTCGAGATCACAATCTGCCGCGCCCGACCTTCAATCGCCTTCGGCAAATGCACCACCAGCAGCCCGTCGCTTACTTCCGCACTGATCCGGTCCAAGACGACTCGTTCCGGCAGCGCGACCGACCGCTCCCAGCGGCCCCAGTATCGCTCGTGGCGGCGGAACTCGTCGTCCCGAACTCCCTCCGGACGACCCCGTTCCCCCCGCAGCGTGAGCATCCCCTCGCTCACTGTCAGGTCCAGTTGCGCCGGCGACATCCCCGGCACCTTGGCCGTCAGCAGGTACTCCTGCTCCAGTTCCGCCAGATTGAGCGGTGGATAGGCCCGCTGGACGCGCAGCGTGGGCAAAGACTGACGCATCGTCGCCAGCATCTGCTCGACGTGCCGCTCCAGGTCGCCAAATGGCTCCCAGCCCTGTCCCCACTGAAACAACGCCATGTTGCCGCCGCCTCTTCGGATTCGCCCCCAACTTCGCGCTCAATCCCGCCCGGCCCGCCCGCACCTCGCCACAGCATGAGTTTGTCACACGCGCGGCACAGACGCCTCATTGAGAGGCAAATGGTGTACCGGGACGTTTGCGAGCCCAGGCGAATCGCAGTGACAATCGTAACTGATTGAACTGATTCACGTTACAGACACGAGCTGCCAGGGTGAAATCGCCGCACCCGCCGCCCCGCCTGCCAAAACGGCATCCGCGTCCCTCACCTTATGGTAGCGGAAACCGTGAGGCTTCCCCCCGCGCAGCGGCCCCCCCTCCAAAACCGACTACTTCGGCGGCTCCAGCGCAAACGTCGTCAGCCCCTTCTCCTTCGCCGACACCTTCGTCGTCACGATCACCAGCTTCGCTTTCTCGTCGATGACGATGCACATCCCCTTCTTGTCCAGCATCGAGAACAGGACCGCCGTCCCCGGCTGGTTGTCCATCTTGAACGTCTGCCGTTCGTTCTGGGTGATCCCCGCCAGCTTGAGGTCGTTCCCTTCCAGCTTGAACTTTGTCCCGGTCTCTTCCCCGATGAAGTCGAGGGCCGAGTACAAAAACTCGTCGCGGAAGTCGACCGAAATCACCTTCGCCAGCCGTTCCGGAATCGTCCCCGCCGGCGCGGCCGACGGCGCCGCACTCGGCTCCGCAGGCTGCGCCCGCTCGACCCCATAGTCCGGCTGTTGGACGGCATCCCACGTTAACAGCGACGCCAGCGCCAAATTCGGCCCCGCCCGCTCGGGCAGCGTCGTCTCCAGTGCCACCAGTCGCGGCCCCATGGTGAGCCGCGTCGACTTCGCAAACACCTGCGTCATCGCCGGGAACCGGCCGATCACCTTCCGTCGCCCCAACTGCCGGGGATGCGATTTCTGAACCACCTCCAGCAGATCATGCGGCGTCTGCTTCAGCTTCCCCGCAACCGACGAGGCCAGCGATTTCGTCGTCGTCACGACCGCATTCCGCAGCAGCAACCGGCTCTCAAACTTCTCGCCCAGATTCGCACTCCACGCCACCCCCTCGACATCATCGCCGAACCAGTCCAGCAGATGATTGAGAAGCGACGTCGCGACCGGCGCCAGAAACGGCACATCCTCGCGAACGGCCGCCGGCATGAACACCAGCGTCACATGCTGAGCGCGATCGGTCTTGTAGAGCAGTTCCTGCATCGAATCCTGAATGATGGCCGGCTTGTCGGCCGCTTCCACCATCTCGGCCGCCAGCGTCGCCGGACAGGCCGCGAACGTCTTGCCATCCAGAATGAGGTAGGCGAGCTTGTCCCCCTTGATGTACGGCCGCCCGAGGTCATCCATCTGCTCGCCATTGAACTGGTCAAGCAGAGCCGAACGTTTCAGCTCCTTCTTCGCCCGCACAACGACGCACAGCTCCGGAGCCTGCCCCTTCGTCGTCGGGATGAAGGCAATCACCGCCTCTTCGATCTCCGCGGGCGGCAGAAAACAGACCCGCTCAATCTCGGTCGCCGCCCATTTCCCAAGCGGACCCAGACAGGCCTGCACCTCCTCCGCCGTCCCGCCCTTCGCCCACAGCTCCGCCGGCCGCACATGGATCACCGCATACGCACCACTCGGGACGAGAATCAGATCGATCGGCTTGCCGCCCGCCGCCTGCTCAAATTCTCCGGCAGCCACGTCGGGTTCCGACCCCGCCTTCTCCGACCCATCCGCCACCGCCGATTTCGATTTGTCCGACTTCGCCTTCTTCGCCGTCTTGCCCGCGCCCTTGCCCGCCTCTTTCCCAGCTCCGGTTCCCTTGACCGGGGCCGGCTGGTTCAGCGCCCAATACCCTGCCCCACCCGCGATCGCCAGTACAACCAGCATCGTCACCCACAGTCCCGACCCGCGTTTCTTGCGGCGGTACGTCGTGGCACCCGTGGAAGCGACCGGGCCGCCGATCGGAAAACCGAGTCCCGGGTCAAACCCCAACCCGTTGTCACCCGCGGGCAAAACCCCTTGCACAGGAGCCGTGGGAGCTGGAGTGATCGGCTGAACTGGCGGCCGCGCGACCGGTTTCCCCGCGCGCACGGAAGAGGGGTGTGGCGTCGCGGGGGCATCGTCGGCGACATAGCGTGCGAACACACCCACCATTGTCGAGCTTCCCTCGCCGGCGGGTTGCGCCAACTGGAAGTCGACTTCGTCCGCGACCGTCTGCTCTTCGATGATGAACCGATGCTCGCAGCCGCCGCACTTGGCTTTCTTGCCCAGATAGCTGCGATCGGGAACCTTCAGTTTCATCCCGCATTGGGGACACGGAACCTCGAACGCAGCCATGTCGACTCACTCCCCGAAACCATTCGCCACGGCACCACTCGGCCCCGCGTGACGCCCATCACGACCGGTCACCCGGTCAGCCCGGACAGGCGACGTCCAGACAGTGTACGCGGGCCAAAAACCCCACGCCAACAGCGATTCGCCAAAGGCAGCCGCCCCTCGCCCCCCCTTCACGAGCTCGCCTGGCAGAATCCTGAGTCCGTCGCGTTAGACAAAGCCACACAAACTCGTCCCCGGCACGAGTGGTGCGACACGCCTCGAAAACGGGCGTTGCGTCGATGAAGCGGTGTAGCGGAAATCGTAAGATTTCCGCCGAACGTGAACCCGCCTTCCCGGAAGTCTCTCGACGTCCGCTACCCCGGTTGATTTGCGGTGACAAAGCCCTACTCGTGGTTCGAGCAGCTCGCAC
Organism: Planctomycetaceae bacterium; assembly: GCA_027489895.1. GTDB lineage: Bacteria > Planctomycetota > Planctomycetia > Planctomycetales > Planctomycetaceae > JAIXZD01. Next base: position 17,001 of record JAIXZD010000327.1, on the reverse strand, counting down.
CCGCCGCACTCTCATTGGTGATCACAGGCAGCATCGCCCCCAAGTGCGGGGCCGGTATCTTCGCCTTCGTCTCCGCACCCACAACCGCCTCAGGCGCCGCCTTCGCCGGGAACAACGCCGAAACCCCCGGCAGCAGGAACCGCCAGTTCGCCTTCAAATAATCCCAACGGAAGTAGTACTGCGTGAAGCATTTCTCATGCAGCGCCGTCACCTCGTCCGTCGTCAGGTGCTGGTACTTCATGTTCGGCGTGTAGACGTCGTACCGGCTCCAGTCCCGACTCGCGACCTGGTCACTCACCTCGGTCATCCAGTGCGTTCCCGGGTAAGGCGTGCAGATGTTGAAGTTCGCCGCGAACGGGTTGACCTGTTTCGCATACCGCAGCACCTGCCGGACCGTCTCGCGAGTGTCTTCCGGAAACCCGATCATAAAGCCCGACACCACCCGCACCCCCAAGCCCCGGCACATGTCGACAAACGCATTCTGCTTGTCGTCTTTAATCGGAGCCCGTTTGTACTTCTTCAGCGTGTCGACGCTCGGCGTTTCAATCCCCACCGTCACGCTCGTCAGCCCGACTTCACTCAGCATCTTCACCACGTCGTACGTCAGAATCTCGATCCGGCTTTCCACCGAGAACTGAATCTTGCGCGGCAGCCGACCAATCTCGTCGACGATCCCCTCGATCTGCTTTTTCTTGGTGCCAAACAGCGGGTCACGGAATTTGAACGACTGAAACCCGAACCGTTCGATCTGCTGCCGAAGCTCGGCCCCCACGCTCTCGGGACTGCGGGCACGCACCTTGTTTTCCAGAATGATGTACGGGCAGTAGCTGCACGACAGCGCACAGCCCCGGCTCGACTGGATGTACCCCGTCGGGAACTTCCAGAAGTCGTACGTGACACGGAACTTCGCATGCGGAAACGGCGCCCAGTCGGGGAATGGTAGATCATCCAGCGTCTTGACCGTGCCGATCACCTGCCGTTCCAGCGGCGTCTCGAGCACCGTCTCCCAGAGCACGCCCAGTTGTTCCGGCTCGCCGTTGAGCACCGTCACCGGCACGCCGTCGAACTCTTCAGGCATCGTGCTGGCGACCTGGCCCACCACCAGCAGCCGGGCTTGAGGGAACCGTTCGGCAATCACCCGCATCTGCTGCCGTTCGTAAGGCAGCGTCATCAGGGCGGGGTTGAAGATGTAGACATCGGCCTGCGGGAACTCATCCAGCGCGTAGCGGACGTCATGCCCCTTCGCCCGCAACTGCGCGGCCAGGTACCCAAACGCGAGTGGCGGCGAGCGGTAATCGCCGCGGTATTGGGCTTCGATGATCTTCGCCCGCCAGCTTTGGCCGCGAAACGTCCCGACGCCAAACCCGCCCGCGAAGTCTTTGTAGGCCCCGCCGTGACGTGTATCCCAAAGCACGACATCCATGTGTGCAATCCCGCTGCGATCCCCACCCCGCGAACTGATCCGAACCGACGAAACGCCCCGCGCCTCACCACCCCGGAACGGGGTTTTTCCTTATAGAGCCCGTGGAATAGCGAAAACCAGAATCCACGGACAGACGGATTCCCGCACGACCCACAGGCCACCGTCCAACAGTCCAGACCACGAGCCCCGAACCGCCGCAAGAAAGGTTTTTCACTAACCACCAAGGCACAAAGACACCAAGGAAAGGCAGGCAAGCCCCATGTCGTGAGTCCGACTCGCGAGCGTAAGTGCCGACTACGTTAGCGAGCCGTGGGCAAATCCTGTGAGAACCACGCGGGAGCGGTACATCCTGTGGAAAAACCGCTCCCCACGAGCGACCACTTTTGCCTTTTGACTTTTGCCTTTTGACTTTGCGGGCGAGCTGCCCGCTATCCAACTGCTCTGGCACGAAATGAGTCCCTGCGGTACACGTCCCCACCTCCGTCACGGCTTCTCCGGGCGGTTTGCCTTTCTGGATCAGGCTCGATGCGCACCGCACTCATTGGTCACACGGGATTCGTCGGCGGCAACCTGCTCGCCCAGGCCACCTTCACCGACTGTTTCAGCTCCCGCACGATCCGTGAAATGACCGGGCAAGCGTTCGACCTCGTCGTCTGCTCCGGCGCCCGGGCCGAGAAGTGGAAGGCCAACGCCGACCCCCAAACCGATCGCGCTCACCTCGCCGCCCTCACCGATGTGCTCGGCACCATCGAGACCCGCGAGCTGATCCTCATCTCCACCGTCGACGTCTTCCGCAGCCCCATCGATGTCGATGAATCGACCGCCGTCGACACCCTCGGCCTCGGCCCGTACGGCCTCCACCGCTACGAACTCGAACGGTTCTGCACCGAACGCTTTCCCACCCGCATCGTCCGCCTGCCTGGCCTGTTTGGCCCAGGCCTGAAGAAGAACATCCTGTTCGACTTCCTGCACAACAATCAGGTCGACAAGGTCCACGCCGATTCGGTCTTCCAGTTCTACGATCTCAATCGGCTCTGGTCCGACATCTCCCTCATGCGTCGGTACGACCTGCCGCTCGTCCACCTGGCGACCCCGCCGGTGAGCGTCGCCCAGGTCGCACGCGAGGCGTTTGGCTTCGACTTCACGAACCGCCCGAGCACGTCGCCCGCCCGCTACGACTTCCAGACGCGTCACGCCGACCTGTTCCAGGGACCGGCTGGCTACATCCATTCCGAGCAAGAATTGTGGGAACGATTGCGGGCGTTTGTGGGGACCACCCGCACGAAGGCCGCGGCATGAAGCTGGCGATTTCGAACATCGCGTGGAACACGGCCCTCGAGCCGCAGGTTGCCGATCGACTCGCCGAACTGGGGGTGACGGGCGTCGAGATTGCTCCCTCGAAAGTGCATCCCACTCCGCTCGCGGCCACCGATTCGGAACTTGACCGCTACCGCGAATTCTGGGCGGCACGGGGGATTGAAGTCGTCGGCATGCAGGCGCTGCTGTTCGGCCAGAACGACCTGCACCTCTTTCGCGAGGCAGACAGCCGCAAGGCAATGCGCGACTATCTCGCGGGGATCTGCCGGTTCGCAGGACGGCTCGGCGCGCGGTCTCTCGTGTTTGGATCGCCCAAGAATCGCCAGCGGGGCGAGCTGCCCCTCGACCAGGCCCAGTCGATCGCAATCGACTTTTTTGGTGACCTCGGCCGCGTGGACGCCAGCGAGGGCGTCTGGCTCTGCATCGAGCACAACCCCACGGTCTACGGAGCCGATTTCGTCACCACGGCCGCCGAAGCGCTCGACCTCGTCCGCGCCGTCAATCAGCCGGGGTTCGGGCTGCATCTCGACACCGGCGGCTTCACCCTGACCGGGGAATCCCTCGAACCACTCGCGCAGGCTGGAGCCTGGTGGCGGCACGTCCACATCAGCGAGCCAAACCTCGCCGCGATTGGCGGGGAAGATTTGTCGGACCCCGCGACACTGGCGGGGCTCCCCAATGAAGAAACCACCCGTCACACCCGCTATGCCGCGGCGGTCCGCGACTCGGGGTACTCCGGGTGGCTGTCGCTGGAAATGAAAACGCTGCCCGATGACCAGTGTCTCGCCGCGGTCACCCGCGCCGTCGAGTTCGCACGGGCCTGCTACGAAGACAGCGCGACGCCGTTGTAAGTTCCAACCGGCGAGCCGACCCTGTCAGGGGTCGGTGAAAACCGCTGACCAGCGGGTCGGCTCACACGCTTAAATCACGCGCAATAAAACTCTTCCGCCGTCGACAGCGAATCACGCCACCGACCCCTCACAGGGTTGGCTCGCCTGACACCATCACTTTTGACTTGCTCCGTTCTCACGCGACCGAACACCGATCGACTGACGGAGCCTTACCCTTCGCTGGCCACCGTCTCGACGAACGCGCGGGCGAACCCTTCGTAGCCCGCCCAGAAGCTTCGCGCCATCGTGTCGGGAAAGACGTGGAACGCGCCCGATCGCAGCGCCGCGACAATCCCATCCGCCACGACCGTGGCCGGTTCGGCGATCGCCGCCAACCCGGCGTCGTGCGCCATATCGGTGGAGATCGGTCCGGGGTGGACGCTGATGACGGTGATCCCTTCGGGGAGCAGCTTCTCCCGCAGCCCCTGCGTCAACGAGTACGACGCCGCCTTGGACGCCGAGTAGGTCGCGAAGTCCGCGAAGTTCTTGAGAGAGGCCACGGAGTTCAACTGGACCAGGGCACCGCCGCCGTTGGCCTTGAGGACCGGCACGAACGCCTGGGCGACTCGCAACAGCCCCTTCACATTGACATCGATCTCGAAGTCGAGGGCGTCGAACGCGCTGGCATCCAGGGGACTGGCCGCCTTCAGCACGCCGGCGTTGTTGATCACGATCTGGACATCGCTCGCCAGCCGGGCCGCCTCACGCACCTGCTGGTCGTTGCGGACATCGAGCGGGATCGCCACGACCCGCCCGGCGGATGCGGTCACCAGTTCCTGCGCCGACTTCGGGTCGCGAACGGCGGCATACACCTTACTCGCCCCGGCGGCGAGCAGCGCCTCGACGATCGAGCGGCCAATCCCGCGATTCGCTCCGGTCACCAACGCCACTTTGCCTTTGGGATCCCACGCCATGATTCGACTCCCGTAACAAACGAAACACTTTGGAAATTCGGAAACAGCCGCCGGTGCTACCGACGCGCCACTGGAAACTACATTGTCAGTCACTAATTGATTTGTGATGTTTTTGGCCGAACGGCAACCGGACTTTGATCGGCCTGCGGTCAGTCGGCTGCTTCCGTTCGTTCTGCTGTTGGGGCCGAATCGTCCGTGACCTTGGCCCGCGCTTTTTCGAGCAGCCGACTCAGTTCCGTCAACTCGTCAGGGGTCAGATGTCCCACGAGCGACTTGTGCATGTCGAGCACGGGTTGGTCGAGCCGGGCCAGCAGGAGTAGCGCGTTCTCGGTGAGATCGACGAAAATCACCCGCCGGTCTTCCGTACACCGCTTGCGAACGATCAGCCCCTGTTTTTCCAGCCGGTCGAGCAGTCCGGTCATCGCGGGGACGACCTGGATCATCCGGTCCGCGATTTCCAGGCACGGCAAGGGCTGCCCTTCCCCCCTCAAAATTCGCAGCACGTTGTACTGCGAGGCGGTGATACCGAACTCCCGGAACAGCCGTCCGATGCGGTTCATCAGCCGGTCATTCGTCCGCATCAGGTTGATGACGGCCGCCTGCTCGAGCGATTCGAATGGCTGCCTCTTTTTCAGTTCGACATGGATTGGCTGCGACATGGTTCCGTCCCCCTCGATATTAAATTACGCATGATCTATCGTCATGTCAATAGGTCATGTTGTGTATTTTTTGGACGGAATTCAAAATCCGCCCTCTGTCACGCCTCGATCCTGGTCAACTCGCGCTTCCCGATTCAGTCCGGTTCGACAAACAGGACGGACGGGTTAACCAGTTCCCAGTCGTCCGCCGCCCCCGTCTCGCCGGTCGGTCGGTCCACGCGGACTTCCAGACGGGTCTGGGGCCGAGTGAACCGGTTGGCGGGCAGCTCGAGCATGATGTGTCGCGAGGCACCGTCGCGCGGTGCCGCGTTCAAGGTGGCGACAGGTCGGCCCGCAACGAGGATCTGCGAGTTTCCGACCGGGGCCGTGGGGGCCAGATCGCGGACGTCGGCGGAAAACAGAACACGTTGGCCGGGGGTGGGCGGCCGGACCATGGTCGACCAGACCAGTCCCAGGGGAACGGGCGGGGTGAGGTCGGGGCGGGTTTCGTCGCCTAGATGAATCGACCCGGCGGCGAGCAGGTGGTATTCGCCGCGAGACCTCGGGGCAAAGGATGCGATCGACTCCACCGGCAGGCTCTGTTCGCCGAGCAGCGGATGCTGGATTGTCCACGCTTCGGGGGTGATATCGCTCACGGCTACGCGCCATGGGGCAGTTTGGGTGACGAGGGTCAGGTCGCCGATCCAGCCTTGGCAGGGGTGGATTGGCGGTTGTTGGTGTGCGAACTGGAGGGCGGCGAGATCGCTGAGGGCGAGGTCTGTGCGGTGACCGACCGAGTTGAACTGGACTGTGTTGGCCGTGAGGGAGGTGACCTCTCCATAGAGCAGGTCGCCCGTCGTGCGTTCGAGGCTGTCGAAGTCGGTCTGGGGAACAGGCCTGGGGGTCAGAGGCCGTTCATAGGGCTGCCAGACGCGGACTTGCTGCCAGGGAGAGTCTGCGGCGGGACGGTGCCGCCACTGGAAGGCGAGTGGTGCGGGGGGTGGCGGGGTCTGTTCGGCGATGAGCCGAGTGTTGAGCCAGAGTCGCCAGCCGAAGGCCCCCTGCTCCCAGACGACGGTTGTTGATTCGGTGGGATGGTTTGGGCCGATCGGCTCTGGTCGGCGAAAGGCTGTTCCTGAGAGATGAACTGTGTTGTCACCCTGCTTGCCGAAGGAGAGGGCGGCGTGGGGCTGGTCGCCCGACAAGATGGACCACTCGGCTGGGGATGGAGCAGGAAGAACCTGGAACTCGATGCGCGTTGGGGGTGAGGCGGAACGTGAGGAGAGGCCGTTGTCTCCGGGCTGGGGTTGGGTGATGTGCAGGAGTTCCGGCGGAGCGGTGGGTTCCGGTGCGTTGGGCCAGGCGAAGAGAGCAGCGGCGGCTGCGAATTCGAGCCGATGGATGGCCGACCGGGGGAGGGTGAGGGGTTGCCGCGTGCGGAGGTCGCGTGCAAACAGGGGGGTGTCGATGTTCCAGCCCGTCGTGTTCCTGGTCGATGACGAGGCGGCGGTTCCCGCAACGCGACGTGCGTCGCCGAGGGTTGGCCAGCCGGTCAAACGATCGCCGTTGGCGAGGATGAGGAGGGGGGCGAGCGGTGGGGGGCCGGGCCTCGAGAGGCGGGGTGGGCGGATGAGTTGAACGTCGGCGAGGGGGAGATCTGCGAGGCGCGACTGAGCGCGCAGCAGGACGGGGCCGCGGTCGGTCCACTGCAACGTGACTGGCTCGACGGTCCCATTGTGGCGGATGGCGCTCCAGACGGGCGTGGGGGGGGTTGTCTGGGACTGCGGCGGTGGAGATGGCGCTACCGATGGCTGGGCCATGGCGTGCGAGGGCGACAGGAAAATCGCACCGGCGATGGCCAACTTGAGTAGAATTCGCCAACGAGGCATATTTCCGCCGACATCCCGAGAGGATGGGCCGAGGCTTTTCACCGTGGGTCCATGGGGAAGCGTCCGAAAGTCGATGCTAACGGGCAAGGGTGGGGAATTCCTGCCTGGGAGAGACGGGAATGTGAAGAACCCGTGGAGGATTGCTCCTGGTGGGGCAGAATTGGCGGAGTCGGACGCATCGCCTAAACTTAGTGGGGAAGTTCTCACAGCGCGAGAAGCAGGGCTCGGAGAGAACGACGCATGACGAGCGAGCGGACCAAAGTCCTCGTATTCGGGGGCACCGCGGAACAGTGGGAGATCGCCTCAAAGACACTGTCTGAGGTGTATGTCCCCGTCCGCGCCACGGTCCTGGCCGATGCGCTGGAGCATCTCAACGAGGCGGATGTGCGCGGGATTCTCGTGCTGCAGCCTTCGATCGATGCGCTGCGGGCCTCGTGCCTCATTCCGCAGGCGGCGGGGCTGATGGCCCATCTGCCCGATGGCGTGGCGGTGATGGACGCCCATCAGCGAATTCTCTGGAGCAACCGCCGGTTCGATGAGCTGGCGGGCGGCCAGGTGAGCTGTCGCGGGCGGACGTTCAGCGAGGCGTTCGGGTTTGGGACGCTGTGCGCTGCGGACATCAGTCCGTTTCAGTCGGCCATTTCCTCCGACGGGCCGATTCGCAGCACGCTGCGGCTGGGAGAGAAGACGTTTCTCGATGTGCAGGCGACCCCGCACCGGGAAGAACATGACCCGACGACCGCGCTCCTCATTGTCACCGTGAGGGATATCTCCACGGAGATTCTGCAGCAGAAGAAGCTGAACGCGATCTATCACGCCGGGCTGGAACTGGGCGAGATTGCTCCCTGCGATCTGCAGCACATGTCGGTGCAGGACCGCGTCGACCTGCTCAAGTCGAAGATCATCCACTACACGAAGGCGCTCCTGGAGTTCGAGACGGTCGAGATTCGGCTGCTCGATCCGTCGACCAAAAAACTGGAACCGCTGTTGTCGTTCGGGATGCAGCCCGAGGCGGAGCAGCGGGAGCTGTTCGCGCAGCCGGATGGAAACGGGGTGACGGGGTTTGTCGCGGCGTCCGGGAAAAGTTACCTGTGCGAAGACACGACGACCGACCCGCTCTACCTCCCCGGGGCGTACCAGGCGCGGAGTTCGCTGACGGTGCCGCTGATGCGGAACGAGCAGGTGCTGGGGACGTTCAACGTCGAAAGCCAGCGGGCGAGCGCGTTCAACGAACAGGACCTGCAGTTTCTGGAACTGTTCAGCCGCGAGGTGGCGGTTGCGCTCAATACGCTGGAGCTGCTCGTCGCCGAGAAGATGAGTACGGTGACGGAGAGTACCGAGCGCGTGCTGCGGGAGGTGGCGTCGCCGACGGATGAAGTGCTCAATGACGCGACGTGGATTCTGGAGCGGTACATCGGCCACGACGAAGAAGTGACGAAGCGGCTTCAGGCGATCATCGAGCATGTCCGCGAGGTGAAGCTGCTGATTCACCGGGTGGGCGAATCGATCTCGCCGAAGATGGCCAATCCGCCGATCAGCAAGCCACAGCGGCCGAAGCTGCGGGGCAAGCGGATTCTCGTGGCGGATGATGACGAGTCGGTGCGTCAGGCGGCGCATGAGCTCTTGGGGCGGTACGGCTGCCAGGTCGAGACGGCGCATCACGGCGAAGAGGCGCTGCTCATGGTGCGGCGGTATCAGTACGACGTGGTGCTGGCCGATATCCGGCTGCCGGACATGAGCGGCTACGAGTGCTTTGTGCGGATCCTCGAGTACCGGCCGAACGTGCCGGTGATCTTCATGACGGGGTTTGGCTACGACCCCGGTCACTCGATTGTGAAGGCACGGCAGAAGGGGCTGCAGGCGGTGCTGTACAAGCCGTTCCGGGCGCATCAACTGCTGGATGAGCTGGAGAAGGCGCTGGCCCGGCCGGCTCAGGCGGTGGCGGTGTCTCCGACGGACCCGGCGAGCGGGTCGGGGACGGCGAGCGCGGTTTGAGGCTGCTTGGGGGCTCGGGAGGGCGACGGGTTGGGTTGGAACGCTCACGCGTTCCGCTACAGGCTGGAGGGGCGGTTAGTCCCAGCCTTTGGGGTGTTGTTCGTGCCAGGGGGTGCGGGCTTGGAGGGCTTGGCCCAGGGCGAGCAGGCGGGCGTCGGTGAAGGCGCGGCCGACCAGTTGGATCGAGGTGGGGCGGTGGCGGTCGTCGAAGCCGTTGGGCAGGAACAGGCCCGGCAGCCCGCAGACGTTGCTGGCGGCCCCGAGCTGGCTGGCGCGGAACCCGACCTGAGATTCGCCGAAGTCGCGGTCGAGTGAGACCGCAGTCGTCGCGGTTGCCGGGGCGACGATCGCATCGAACTTCTGGAACAGCTCGTCGAGGGCGTGGACCATCTTCGCGCGAATCCGCAGGGCGTGGATGTAGTCGCGGGCGGGGATGAACTGGGCCGCATGAGCACCGGGACGGTCTTCGGGCGCGGTCAACTCCCAGACGGCCCCGGAGGTGACGAGCGGCTCGAACGCGGCCGACATTTCGCAGGCGATGAGCGTCCCGGCGACAGTGGCGTAGGGGAGTTCGGGGAGGGAGACCGGCTCGAGTTCGGCGCAGGTGGCGAGGATGTCGAGTGACTTGGCGAAGCTCTGGGCGATGGCGGGCTGCACCTGCTCTCTGGGGTCGCGCAGGATGCCGACGCGATAGGGGCCATCGAACGGACCCTTTAGCGGCTGGAAGGGGCGGTCGACGGTGCTGTCGTCGGCAGGATCGACTCCGGCGATCGCGGCGACGAGCGTGGTCGCATCGGCTGCGGTGCGGGTGAGCGGGCCGAGCTTGTCCATCGACCAGGAGAGCGCCATCGCCCCGGCCTTGCTGACGAGGCCATAAGTCGGGCGATAGCCCACGACGCCGCAGTAGCTGGCGGGGGTGAGGATCGATCCCCAGGTTTCCGAGCCAATGGCGGCGGGGACGAGCCCGGCCGCGACGGCGGCGCCGGACCCGCTGGAGGAGCCACCGGCCCAGGTGGATTCGTCCCACGGGTTTTTGGCGGGGCCTGTCCAGGAGGCGTTGCCCTGGCGATAGCCGAGGCCGCCGGCGAGCTCGATCATGGCGAGCTTGGCGACGAGGATCGCCCCGGCTTCGCGCAGCTTGCGGACAACGGTCGCTTCCCCGTCGCGAACGGTATCGCGAAAGGGAGCGGCGCCCCAGGTCGTGGGATAGCCCGGGACAGCGAGGAGGTCTTTGACGCCGAGGGGCAGGCCGTGGAGCGGGCCTCGGTCGCGGCCGGCTTTGAGGTCTTCGTCGGCGCGGCGGGCGTCGGCGAGGGCGAGATCGGTACAGAGGGTGGCGACGGCTCCGCAGCGTGGGCCGAGGCGGGTGAGCCGCTCGAGGAAGAACTGCGTCAGTTCGAGGGAGGTGAACTCGCCGGCGCGGAGCTTCCGGGCGAGTTGGTCGAGGGGGGTGAAGGCGAGTTGCGCGGGGAGGGGCATGGGGGGCTGCGCAAGGCAAAAGTCAAAAGGCAAAAGTCAAAAGTGACGCAGGCGTGGTTGGGGGGTGGTGAGAGTGGGCGCGGGCCGGGGGAAGCCTCACGGCTTCCGCTACGAGAATGGGAAGACTCACGGCTTTTGCTACGACTTCTTTCTTAGAGGGTGCGGCTGGGGGGGTCGCCGTCGCCGGGGGACATGGCGACTAGGCGGGCGAGGGTGCGGGCGAGGGTGTCGATGGCAGCGGCGTCGGGGAGAGTGAAGGTGAGGCGGGGGCGGCCGGCAGCGTCGGTCGAGACGCATTGGTCGAGACTGTGACGGACGGTGGCGATCGTTTCGGCGGCGGGCGTGTCTTTGCTGCCCGTGGCGACGAGTTCGCCCAGGAAGTGGAACACCGCGCCGAGCATTTCCCCCCCCGCGGCGGCGACGCGGTCGCGGCGGACGGGATCGGCCTTGGGCGTCTCGAGCGGGGCTTCGGGCTTGGCTCCGAGCAGGACTTCGAGCCGGGCTTTTAGCGCGTCGGACCCGCGGATCAGTTCGACGGTGTCGACGGTCGATTCGGTGTCGAGGGCGGCGAGGGCGAGGTCTTTCTTGACCGAGAGCGTGGCGAGCAGGTTCTCTTCGATCGTCTGTTCGGTGACGAACTTGTAGACATGCACGGGGTTCTTCTGGCCCATGCGGTGCGCGCGGGCGATTCGCTGGTCGAGAATCGCGGGGTTCCACGGGAGATCGACGTTGATGACGGTGTTGGCGGCCTGCAGGTTGAGGCCTGTGCTGCCGGCGTTCGTCGTGAGGAAGAAGCGGCAGCCGGGATCGGTCTGAAACTCGTTGACGAGTGCCGCACGATCTTTCTGAGGGACGGAGCCATCGAGCCTCACGTAGCGGAGGGCGAGCTGTTCCAGCAGCGGCTGGATCAGATCGAGCATGGTGGTCCACTCGGAGAAGAGGACGACCTTGCGGTCGGGGGCATCGGCGATTTCGGCGAAGAGTTCGCCGAGGCGGTCGAGCTTGGTCGAGTGATTCGGTTTCGTCTTGTTGACGAGGTACGAACCATCGGCGGCCATGCGGCACATGAGGAGGGCCATGCGCAGCCGCATGAGGTCCATCTCGGTGAGGAACTTTTTGCGGATGATGCCGGCGACGACCTGCATCCACTGGTCGTGGAGTTGCTTCTGCTCGGCCGTGGGGGGGACGCGGACGATCTGTTCGGTCCGTTCGGGCAGCTCGAGGCGGACGGAATCGCGGGTCCGGCGGAGCAATACGGGCTTCAGCTTTTCGCGGAGCTCGTCGAGGTTGCGGTAGCCTTTGAGCTTGCCGGCTTCGTCGAGGAGGGCGTGGTGGTGGAAGAAGCGGAAGCCGGGGCCCAGGCGGCGGTCGTCGACAAACTGAACGACGGAGTAGAGGTCGTCGAGCCGGTTTTCGAGGGGGGTGCCGGAGAGGACGAGGGCGAACCGGGACTTAAGGGACTTGATGGTGCGGGTGGTTTTGGTTTCCCAGTTTTTGATCCGCTGGCCTTCGTCGAGGATGATGAGGTCCCAGCGGGCGTCGGCGATGAAGCGGAGGTCTTTGAGGACCTGCTCGTAATTGCAGATGGTGAAGAAGGCGTCGCCGTGGTATTGGCGTTCGCGCTCTGAGGCGGGGCCTTCGACGATGCGGGTGGTGCGGTCGCAGAACTTGTGGATTTCGTCCTGCCATTGCGACTTGAGCGAGGCGGGACAGACGACGAGCACACGCTCGATGTTTGCTTCGCGGGCGAACAGTTCGGCGGTGCCGATCGCCTGGATGGTTTTGCCGAGGCCCATCTCATCGGCCAGAACTGCCCGCCCGGCGCCGACGGCGAAGGCGATGCCATCGAGCTGGTAGGGAAGGAGCGGGACCTTGAGGAGCGAGGTGCGGAGTGGGTGGCCGGCGGGGTCTTGCCGCATGGCGGCGACGCTGCGGGCGACGCGGCGAGCGTAGAGCAACTGGTCGATGAACTCTTCGGCATCGGGAAAGACCTGATAGGCGATGCCGCGTTGGGTCAACTCCTGAAGATCGGTGATGAGGCCGGGGACATCGGTAATGGGCTGGTCGAGATGGCGGGCGAGAAGGTCTTTGGTGGCCGGATCGACGCGGGGCGGCAGGGCGAGTCGGAGGGAGAGCTCGGTCTGGTAGTCGACATAGATTTCGACCTGGGAGAGCTTGAACGGCTTGCGGAGGGTCCCCGCATCGAACCGGCCGCGGACCCAGGCTTCGAGCTTGATGAGGTGCTTGCAGGTGGCGAGGGTGTTGGTGCGGAAGTCGGGGCAACTGCAGTAGCGCTCGCCGATGGCGAAGCCACGGAGTGCGGCGCGGTAGGTCTTGCCGCTGCCGAGGCTGGTCACTTCGTAGTCGGTCCAGGGGGAATCGGGATCGGCGGGGGTGAACTTCATCCGCTCGGTTTTGGCGCGTTCGCGGCGTTCGGCGAGGGCTTTGGCGCGGAGGTCGGCATCGGAGGCGGACGGTTTGACCGGTTCGACTTCCGGGGGTGGAGCGGCGAGTCCAAGCGCGGTTTTGCGGTCGAGAACGAAGCGGAGCGTGCCGGCGAGAAACTCGCGCGCGGAATCGGCCAGCGTGCAGTTGGTGCGGAGACGGCCGGGCTGGTTGGGATCGAGCGTGATCGTGACGACGATCGGCTCGGAGGGCTTCTGGCTGGGGTAGTTGACGCGGAGAAGGTCGCCGCGGAAGTAGACGTCGCGTTTGATGTCGATGGGCCAGCCGCCCGAACTGGTGAGCAGCTTGCGGGCATCGGCGCCGCCGAGAATGCGGGCGGCGTCGTCGAAGGAGAAATGGGAGAGAATGTCGCGCAGGGAGCGGTGGACGTTGGGTTTGACGGACGGGCCAGGAGTGTTGGCAGGCGGGACTTTAGAGGACGGGGTGACAGTCATCGAGAGGTGTCCTGCGAGAGTCTGAAGGCACGCTGTCTGCGGCGACTGTCGTTGTTGATTGTGTCTGGAGTGGGTGGCGAGCGGGAATCGCTCGTCCTCCGGGCGCGAACGCTTCCGGCTCCCACGATCACGACAGTCGCCCGCAGGTGGGCAGGATCAACGGGCTACATGGTCATTTGGGGGGTGACCCAGGTGCGCTTCTCGAACGATTCGAGGACCGCATCGGCGACGGCCTGAGACTTGGCCCCGGCGTCGAAACCGGGCGTGGCGTCGCGGCCTTCGACGATGGCGCTGGTCAGTTCGTAGACGAGGTCGTAGCGGAAGACCGTGCTGGGGACGCCTTGAGAGGGATCGCGCGGGCTGCCGGGCCAGACGAGGAATTCCTTGGGCACTTCGACCTTCTGCAGGGATTGGCCCTGCTTGCCGAGGAGGATCGTGTTGGGTTCCTTGAGCTGGTAGACGGCGGAACCTTCGCTGCCGTTGATCTCGGCCCAGTCGTGTCCGAAGCCTTCAAAGTGGTAGCCCTTGGCGACGGTGGTGCCTTCGAGGACGCCGACTCCGCCGCGGGAGAAGAGGCAGATGAGGGCGGACCAGTCGTCGACCTCGCTTTTGGGGGAGGGGCTGCCATCGGGGAATTTGTCGCGGGGGCAGTACTGGGCGACGGCTCCGGTGAGGGCGGTGATGTCGCCCATGAGGTCGAGGCCGTAGTCGATGCGGTGGATCGTCATGTCGAACAGGTCACCAGCGCCGGCGCGGGCCTTGAGCTGTCGCCAGCCCCAACTGGTTTCGGGCCAGTCGAGGAAGCGCTGGCTGCGGAAGTGACGGGGCACTCCGAGTGCGCCGGAGTAGACGAGATGCCGGAGGTAGCGCATCGAGGGGGCGAAGCGGTAGGTGAAGGCGGTCATGTGGCGGACGTTGTTCCGCTTCGCTTCGAGGAACATCTCGCGGGCTTCGGAGAAGTTGAGGCCCAGCGGTTTTTCGCACATGACATGCTTGCCGGCGCGAACGCAGGCGAGGGCGATGGGGCGATGGCTGTCGTTGGGGGTAGCGATGACGACGGCGTCGATGTCGGGATCGGCGGCGATCTCTTCGAATTTGGTGGTGATTTTGGCGGGGCCCCAGTCGGAGAGCCGCTTCTGGAGGAGGGCCTCGTTGGGGTCGCAGTAGGCGACGAGTTTGGCGCGAGAATCGAGCTTGATCCCGGGGACGTGGTGGTAATCGGAGACGGCACCGGCACCGATGATGGCGTAGCGGACGGGAGTGGACATCGACGGGGAACTCGCGGATTTTGGAGGCGGTAGAGACTGGTCGGACTGGGTGTGCGGAGGGCCGTGCCAGTCCGAGGGACGGAGGTTAGGGGAAGGGACGCGGCGGTGTCAAAGACGGGGAGGGTGGGCGAGAGATGAACTTGGCGAGGGCACTGTCACGGCACGGGGTGCGAGACGGCGACTCGCTGCGTCGAGATGTTTTGGCTCGATTGACCACCAAGACACCAAGGGCACCAAGGAAAGGCAGGTGGAAGGGGCTTTGCTGTCGGCCGTGCGGTTGGGACCATCGGCGTTTTCTTTGGGTTTGGATGAACTCGTCGTGAATGGAACGACTTCGAGGCTGGGGAAAACACCCGTGGGATAGGCATCCAGCTTGTCGAGCTTCCGGGGTTTTCGGAGAGGGAATCTCTTCGGAGAGAGAAATGACCGGCTGAAAGCCTATCCCACGAAACCCACCGATGGTCCAAACCGTGTGTTCAATAGCAGCGGCCCTTCCACCTGTCTTTCCTTGGTGACCTTGGTGACTTGGTGGTGAATAAAAAACTCCGCCCTAACGCTGGGCGACGGCGGCGACGAGGGCGAGGGCTTCGGCGCAGAGGGCGCGGGCGGTGGGTTCGTCGGGCGCTTCGCTGATGACCCGGACGATCGGCTCGGTGTTGCTGGCGCGGACCTGGACCCAGCGGTCGGACCAGTCGAGCCTCAGGCCGTCGCCTTCGGTGATGGTGGCGTCGCGGAAGCGGTCTTTCAGGGCGGCGCAGGCCGGGGCGACAGCGGTGGCGGGACAGGTCAGCTTGTCCTTGACGATGGCGTAGCGGGGGAGCGAGTCGACCCAGAGATTGAGCGGGGTGGCTTTCTGGACGAGACCGTCGAGGACGTAGGCCATGGAGGCGAAGCTGTCGCGGACGAAGCCGATGCGGGGGTCAATCAGGCCGCCGTTGCCTTCTCCGCCGAGGACGGCCCCGACTTCGCGCATCCGGGTGACGACGTTCGCTTCGCCCACGTGCGAGCGGTGGAAGGCGCAGCCGTAGCGGGCGGCGATATCGGCGGAGACGCGACTGGTCGACCCGTTCACCACGATCGGCCCGAGCCGTTTGGGCAGGAGCACATCGGCACAGAGGGCGAGGGTCAGCTCTTCGCCGATGTAACGACCGGTGTTGTCGACGATGGCGAGGCGGTCGGCGTCGGGGTCCTGGGCGAAGCCGACGTCGGCGCCGGCCTGCTGGACCGCGGTGCAGAGGCCACCGAGGTTTTGCTCGGTCGGTTCGGGGACATGCTCGAAGGCACCGTCGGCGACGCCACCGAGAACGGTCACCTGGCAGCCGAGCTTCTCGAGGAGACGGGGGCCGAGGATGGCGCCGGAGCCGTGGTTGCAGTCGAGCACGACTTTGAACTTGCGGCGGCGGATCGCGGCGACGTCGACTTCGGCGAGCACCTTGTCGAGGTGGATCTGGGAGGGGTCGGGGAGCGTCTCGACCGAGCCGAGTTCGTTCCAGCGGCGGTAGTGGAACGCCTTGCGCGTGAGCAGGTCGACGAGGGCTTCCCCTTCCAGTTTGTTGAGGACGCCCCCGAGCGGACTGAACGGCTTCATGCCGTTCCATTCGACGGGATTGTGACTGGCGGTGAGCTGCAATCCGGCGGCGGCGTGAAGGTGGGCGACGAGCACTCCGCAGGTGGGGGTGGAGGCGATGTCGGCATCGAGGACGCGGCAGCCGGTGCCGATGAGGCCGGCGAGGGAGGCCTGCTTGAGGAGCGGGCCGGTGCTGCGTCCGTCGCGGGAGATGACCACAGCGCCGCCTTGGGCGAGCGTGCCGAGGGCGGCGGCGAACTCGACGAGATAGGCGGGGTCGAGACCATCGCCGATGACGCCCCGGAGACCTGAGATGCTGAGGATGCGCTGCGGCATGGAATCCGTTCCGTGGGGGTGACGTGAGATGTTTCTGGGGCGGAGCGTCTTGAACGAGTTGGAAGGTTGGTTGGCGATCCCGCGGTCATTTGGTGGTTGATGCTGGTGAGCGCTGGTGGGCAGTGCCCACCCTACGTTTGCGGAGTGAACCCGGCGGCGCGGGCGGTGGCTTCGTCGGGGAAGACGAGGCAGTCGGCGGCGGGGGTTTGCGGGAGGTGGCTGTTTACGGAGCAGGTCTGCGTCGAGAGGTGACCGATCCAGGCGGGGGTCAGTTCGTGGTCGCAGTAGGTGCAGCGGAGCACGACCTGCTGGTGTTTGAAGAGCATGCGGAAGCGCGGCTGCAGGTAACGGCGTTCGGCTTCGTGACCGCAGATGCAGCGGGCGT
>JAIXZD010000524.1 GCA_027489895.1 Planctomycetaceae bacterium | reverse complement strand
TCGGCGTGCTCATTGATGATCTGGTGACCAAGGGGGTCGACGAGCCGTATCGGATGTTTACGTCGCGGGCCGAATATCGGCTGCTGCTGCGGCAGGACAACGCCGACCGCCGCCTCACGCCGATCGGCTGGAAAATGGGGCTGGCGACAACTGCCCGGCACGACCGGCTCACCGCGCATGAAGCGGCGATTGCCCAGGCGGAAGAGCTGCTGCTCAACCGGCGCCACGACGGGGTGACGCTCGACGCGCTCTTGCGCCGACCGGAAACTACGTGGGACGAACTGCTCGCGCTGTCGCCTGAACTGCAGGCCCTGAACATCCCGCCACTCGCCGCCAGACAGGTGACGATCGAGACAAAGTATTCCGGGTACATCAAGCGGCAGGCGGCTGGGGTCGCCCGGGCCGAGCAGGTTCAGGGAACGGCAATTCCCGACTGGTTCAATTTTCTCGCGGTCCCGCAGTTGCGGGCGGAAGCGCGTCAGAAACTGGCGGCGATTCAACCGAGAAATCTCGGACAGGCCGGACGAATCAGCGGCATCACCCCGGCCGACATCGCCGTGCTGATGATGTACCTCAAGGAACCGTCGCGACTGGCGACATGAGCTTTGGCAGGTTGACAGCAGCCGGCGCGTTGGAACTTCGCCAACGGCCGTAGGGTGGGCACTGCCCACCAGCGCTCACCAGCGTCCGAGTAACGAGTGGCCTTTCGAAACGCGGGTTGGCGAGGCGTGGTGGGGGACGCTGGCGAGCGGATCGAAAAGGCGATTGGTCGATGATCGCCGGTGAGCACTGGTGAGGGACCGGTCGTTCCCCAGTCGGCATGCTTGCCCCGAAGCGGTGCAAGCATGGCACACGCCTTCGTCCCATCTCGGCTCGCGTGAACTTGAACGCAGCGAAGACCAGACGCTCAGCGCAGCTTGCGGGGAGGCAGTTGACCGCTCGCCCTGGCGCGGCGCAGGTTGTTGAGCACATCGCGGGCCTGAGTGAATTCGGGATTCAGCATCAGGGCCATCGCCACCTCGTCTTCGCAGCGGTCGAGATCGCCCTTGAACATCAGGGCCATTCCCAGGCTGAAATGCGCGATAAAGAAGTCCGGATCGGACCGCGTGGCCTGTTCGAGCAGGGCGATCCCCTCGTCCAGTTGCTGGCGGCGAATCAGGAGCGCGGCGAGCCCTTCCAACCCTGCGGCGAGAGTTGGCACCTGGGCAAGCGCCCGGCGATAGCAGGCCTCGGCCTCGGCAATCTCCCCGCGCGTTTCGTGGTCGCGGCCGATTGTGACCCAGGCGTTGGCGCCATCAACAGACACCGTATCGATCGCCGCGGTCTGTTTAAAATGCCAAAGCGCCTCGTCCTGTCTGGCTTTGTCTTTTCGCAGCTGCTCGGCGTACAGGAAGTGAGCCAGGTGATTGTTCGTGGTCACCTTGAGACTGCGGGCGAAGAGGCGTTCGCTATTCATCCAGAATCCGGTCTGCCAGACCGTGATGCCGGCGAAGACAACCGTCGCGAGGCCCGCGATGAGCCAGCCCCGGTGAGGCGCATTCCCGACGACGAGCCTGGCTGGCAACAGCCAGGCGACCATGAATCCCAGGCCGATGAAGGGAATGTAAGTGTAGCGGTCGGCCATCGACTGCTGCCCCACCTGGACCAGTCCAATCACGGGGACAAACGTGCCCAGGTACCAGAGCCAACCCACCGTGAGCGCGGGGGTCTGGCGATACTTCAGCAAGGAGACCACCGAAATCGTCACGAGCAGTGCGCCGGAAAGCAGCACGCCTTCGGAGCCAAAGTTGGTGTATTGGTAGGGGTAGAAGATCGACAGCGGAATCGGCCAGCAGGCCAGGGCCAGGTACAGCCCGTACGCGGTGACGGCCGTCCGCAATCGTTCGCCCAGGGAAATGCCCGCGAGGTGCGAGATTGCTCCGGCGGCTGATTGCGCCTGGACGACGGCGACAGACGCCACGATCACGATCGCGAACATCGGCCATTTCTCGACGATCAGCGCCACGAGCGAGCGCTCGCGCAAGTGCGGCGACGCACTCGCTGGCGATCCATCGCGATCGATCGACCCCGCCGGATGTGCTCCCCCCGGGTTTCCTCCCCACAGTCTCCCCGACCAGCGCCCCAGCGGCCAGAGATCCATCAGCACGAAGACACACGGGAGTGTCACCAGCATTTGTTTGGCGGTCAGCCCCAGTCCCAGCGCAATCAGCGCCAGCCACCAGGCCCATTGAGAATCGCGACGCGCCCAGGCGAGGTAGGCCCACAGTCCGGCCATCCAGAACAGGCCCGACAAGACATCCTTCCGCTCCGTCACCCAGGCCACCGATTCCACATGCAGCGGATGCACGGCAAACAAGGCGGACGTCAGCGCCGGCCGCCAGATTTCATCCGTCGCCTCGCGCAGCGCATAGAACAAGAGCACGGTATTTGCCGCGTGCAGCAGCAGATTGGTCAGGTGATAGCCCCAGGGGGAGAGGCCAAACAGCGAGTGGTCGACCAGCAGCGACATCCAGACCAGCGGATGCCAGTTCGCCGCGTAAAATGTCGTCCATGCCCATTGAACGCCTGCCCACGTCAGACCGGCTCTCAAATGCCGGTTGTTGACGACATACATGGGATCGTCAAACGAAATGAATTCCGCGAACAGGCACCGTACGTAGACCGTACACGCGACCACGCCCAGCACCAGCGCGACGCGCCGCGCCGGATCCGCTGCGAGGAACGGAGCGGCAAGACTCTCTGGTCTGGCAGGCGACAGCGATGACGACATGAACAGCGAGCCCGGCGGCGCGATGGAAGATTGCGAATTGGATGCACCTCGGCAGCGCATCTCGCCACGCGATCAGAACGGCGACAACAGCCCGACTTTCTCGCCAGTCTCGGCATTGAACAGTTCCAGGCCGATATCACGGGGATTGCCCGCGATGATCAGTTTTTCATCCGGCGAAAGCCCGACAAACTCGACGCCTTCCGCGAGTTCGGGCCGGATCGGCTTCCCGGCATTGGCATCCAGGTCCAGGATGCCGCTGCGAGTGCCCGTGACAAACGCCCGCTTGCCATCCTTCAGGAAGCGAATGGTCGACAATTCGCCAAACGCGGTGTCGGACACCGTCTTTTCCCGTTTCCGCGTGGTCATGTTCCAGAAGTGCATCGTGCCGCTCGCCCCGCTGATCAACCGCTCGCCATTCTGCGAAAAGGCCAGCACGTTGACCGCCTTGGCGTGCGCGGTAATGCTCGCGATATCTTTTCCATCGATCTGTTTGATGACGACCCGTCCGTCCTTGGTGCCGACGGCCGCAATCGTCGCCTCCGCATTCGCGGCGATCGACGTGATGCCGGGCACATCGAACTTCAGCTTCGTGGCGGCGGACTTGCTAGAGATCGTCCAGACGATCACCCCGCCCTGTGCATCCCACGAAACAAACTTGCTGCCATCCGCGCTGAACAGCCCCCCGCCAGGCGGCGCGGAGTGGCCCGAGAGCACCCCCGTCTCGGAAAGGGTTGCAGCGTCCAGAACCTTGATGGTCGACTCTCCCTCGAACAGCGCCAGCACGGTCTTGTTGTCCGGGGCCGCGAACAGAGCGCCGATCTTTGGCTGTTCGTCAAGACCTTGGGTCAGCGAGAAACTGGTCGCGGAAAAAATCTCCCGTCGGCCCGACGAGAGCGTCGCGACCACCGTGCTCGAGTTCGCGAACCCGGCGGTGACAAAGTCGCCCCGCTGCAGCAGCGCCAGCGACTGGTCCGCTTCGCTGCTGGCAAAAAACAGGAAGTAAATCGCCACGACCGTAGCCAGCACGCCTCCGGCGATTCCGGCTGGTTTGGCGAGTGTCTGCGGATCGAAGTTGCCGGCCGAGGGGGAAGGCAGTGTCAACATCCCGCTCACCGCGCCAATCAGCGCGTTGGGCGTGAGCATCGAAAAGATCGCGCCGAACCCGGCCAGCGGATTGCCGCGCGGCGCTGTCGATTTGGCCTTCGCCGGTTTCTTGTCGGTTTTCTTGCTGGTGGATTTCGACTCGGTCTGACTGGCGGACATCTCGCCAGCCCGCTTGAGCGCCTCTTCCCCGCGCGGATCACCGAACGCGGTCAACGCCTTGCCCACTCCCCGGAGCACAAGCGGATCGGATTCGTCGAGCATCTCTTCCAGCAGTTTGAGTGCCCGACCATCACCGATGTTTGCCAGCCCGTTGCACGCATGGAACCGGATTTCGGCGACCGGGTCTTTCAGCAGCGGGAGCAGCAGGTCGGCACTTTCCGGCAGCCCGATCTCACCCAGGGAGATACAGGCCCGGACGCGGACCATGAATTCATCGTTGAGCGATTCCTTCAGCAGCTCGACGGTTTCCGCTGAGGGGAATTGCGCGATCACCCGCGCCGCCATCTGCCGGACATCCGGCATATGATCCGACCGGAGCATCCGGACGATGACATCCCGCGCCTCGGACGTGCCGATCAACGCCAGCGCATCGATGGCCCGTTTCCGCACCTGTGGCTGCAGATCGTTGGCCGCCTGAGACAGCCCGTCGACAGATTCCGGGCAGTTCAACTGGCCCAGACTGATCGTGGCGTTGCTCCGGACCTTGACGGAACTATCGGTCAGCACGGTCTGCAGGATGCGCGCCGCACGCGGTTCGCCGAGAACGCCCAGCGCCTCGGCCGCCCGGGCTCGCACGTCTTCGTTCTCTTCGCCCAGCAACTGGGCGATGGCCCCCCAACTGGACGTCGCTCCCGCCCGCGCTGCAGCCGTCGCGCCGAACCCGCGGATGATCGGGTCGGGATCCTGCAGCAGGCCCACAACATCCTGACGCACCCGCTCGTCAGCCAGCTTTGAGAGCGCCTGAGCGGCGTTCAGTCGCACTCCGGGATCTTCTTCGTCGAGCAACTGCGCCACGGAATCGGCGTAGTCGACAATACCGATGTTGCCCAGGGCCTGGGCCACGTGCGCCCGGATCGTTGGCGAGGGATCCCGGAGCATGGCCAGAAGCGACTTGGCGCTGCTGGCGTCGGCAATCCGGCCCAAGGCAATCACGGCGTCGAGCCGCAAGCCGGGGTCGCTGCTCTGCAGACTTTTGATGAGTGATTGAACTGCGCGGGGACCCATTCGAACGAGGGCTTCGATTGTCCAGAGCCGGGTTTGCGGAGTTTCCAGGGCCGTCTGCAGCAGGGGCATCACTGCCGCACCCGTGCCGATCGTCGACAGTGAGATCCCCGCCGCGCGGCGAACGTCGAGACTGTCGTCCGTCCGCAGTCGGTCAATCAGGGCGTTTTCCGAATCGGTCCCCGGATAGTTCGCCAGCACCCGGGCCGCGGTCTCCCGCACGACGACCCAGTCGTCGGTGAGGGCGGACCGCACCAGTTCGGGAATCCGTTCGTCGCCGTACTCGACTAGCTCTTCGAGCGCCTGACGACGTTCATCGGCCAGTTTCGGTTTGTCCAGCCCTTTGGTCGCCAGCGTCTTGGAGTACTTCCGGAACAGGTAGGACGTGAGCGGTTTCTTCGCGATGACCGGCGCGTCGCTGGCCGCGGGGACCGACGTGTCACTAACGGACGATTTTCCGATCGAGTCGCTGGCCGTCGCGGCGCGGCTCTCCGTCTTGCCCGCCTCGGGTTTACGGTTCGCGCCCTGTCCGTTGAGGCCGGCGCGGGCGGGCGTGGGCCGATTCAGCGGCGCACCCGTCTTCGGGCCGGTCGGAGAAGCGACCTCAGGCTTCGGAGCCGGTTTGTTTCCATTCGATGCCGGAGCAGGACTTTCCCGCCGCGCGGCGGGTTGTGCTGGCCCCGTTGATTTTTGCCCTGGTTGCGTCTGTCCTGGTTGCGTTTGCATCGTTGCCGAGCGCCGCACTGCCGAGGGACTCTCTTTCGCGGACGCAGCTCCAGCCTGGGCAGCCGCAGCGCCAGACCGGGCGGCGGGGGCCGGGGACGAACCGGTGGCCGGGTCGGAAACCAGCTTGCTGCATTCCCGACAGCGCTTCATTCCGGGGCGAAGTTCCGCCCCACAGTGAGGACAGGCATCCGCCTCGAGTTCAGCCGTCGCTACCGTGCTGGGAGCCACCCGTTCCACACGGGGGGCCGGGGTGCGTGCAGGCGGCGCGGGGCTGCCCGCTGCCTGCAGGTTCTCGCCGCATTCGCGGCAACGAACCATGCCAGGTCGCAATTCCTCGCCGCATTTTGGACACTCGGTCAGCATCGCCTGAGTGCTCATGGAAAGTTCGCCGGATTGTCGGAGATTCGATTTGGCAGCCAATTGTCGGGACTCAGGTTGAACCCGTTCCATTCCAACCAGCCGCCCGATAACCGCTCACTCAGGACGCAGAATACGCCGTTTTGTCCGGAGCGAATCACCCGAGGGTGAACCGCAGGACGTGTGTCGGTTGTTAAGGGTGGGAATTCGGTACGGGAGCAACCCCAAACCATGGCCCGTGCATCACAGACCACTCCCAAAACAGTACCCGCAACCCCCGTCCCGACTCGCCCAGGAATGGCTCCACAGGCAGGAATTCACAGATTCTTAACGAGTCGGGCGGGGTTCCGTCACACACCCCATTCTCCCTGCCCCGCCTACCGCGCTAGCCCGCCTCCCCAGACCCTCCACCCTGTCCGTTTTCGCAGGCTGGCGTCTCCGCCAAACGTCTGGTACCAAGAGTCTTATGGCGATGCCGGTCCACCTTCGGGAATGAGATCAGCTCAGGCCTGTTGATGAAGAATGTGAAGGGGCCAGAAGGCGTAACGGGAGCAGCTCCCAATCCGAACTCCCCTTCCTGTCGTCCGTCCTCAAACCAGCGCTCGCCTCAAGGAACGGCCTATGAACTCGCCAGATCCGAAACGTTTCGCTTCGAAGGCATCCCAATCGCCGCTCGGAAATGTCGTGCTTCCCGGCGCGGTGTCCCGTCGCGAGGTGCTGCTTGGGGCCGTGGGGGGCTTCGCCGCGAGTGCCGCCGCCACGATTGTTCCGGCGCAGGTCCTGGGCCTCGAAGGCAAAACCGCCCCCAGCGAACAGATTCGCCTGGGGGTGATTGGCATCGGTCCCCGCTGCACCTACGACCTCAAGGCGATGCTCCCCTTCGCCGATGTCCGCTGCGTCGCCATTGCCGATGTGCAGGCCAGCCGCCGCGAGGCCGGGAAGAAACTGGTCGACACACATTACGGCAATTCCGACTGCACGCTCTTTCGCGATTTTCGCGAACTGCTCGACCGCAAGGACATTGACGCCGTTCTGGTCGCCACGGGGGACCGCTGGCATGCGGCTGCCTCGATTCTCGCCGCAAAAGCCGGGAAAGATGTCTACAGCGAAAAGCCCTGTGGCATCACCATTGCCGCCTGCCAGGAACTGGCCGACACGATGCACGCCCAGAAGCGCGTCTTCCAGGCCGGAACCCAGCGGCGGAGCGTCCCCAACTTCCAGAAGGCCATCGAGTGGGCGCACAGCGGCAAGCTCGGGCGGCTGCACACGATGCACGCGTCGGTCTACATTCCCACGCTCGATAACACCTGGCTGCCGGCCCAGCCTCAGCCAGGCCGCGATGTGGTCGACTGGAACCTCTGGCTCGGCCCGGCCGCCTGGCGACCGTTCAATCAGGCCTACTGCGATGGCAAATGGCGCGGCCAGTGGGACTTCGATTCCGGTGCCCGCCTGCTCGACTGGGGTGCCCACACGGTCGACCTCTGCCAATGGGCCAACAAGGCCGACGACACGCTGCCGCTCGATTACGTGCCGGGCGACAATCAGATCGTCTGCACCTACGCCAACGGCGTGAAGCTGATCATCGACTTCCTGCCCACTCCGTTTGGCGATCGTGCCCCGCACTACATCACCCGCCTGGGCACCTGCCCCATTCGCTTGATCGGCGACGAAGGCTGGGTCGAAACCGGTGACGAGGGCGAGATCGTGGCCCATCCGGAAGCGCTGCAAAGCCAGGTTCCCGATGCCAGCAAGCGCGTTCGCGGGCTGGATGTCTCGGCCCACGCCCGCAACTTCTTCGATTGCATCCGGTCCCGCAGCCAGACCGCCGCGAACCCCGATGTGATGCGTCGCTCGCACATCGCCTGTCACGCCGCGGCGATCGCCTGGATCCTCAAGCGGCCGCTCAAGATCGACCCGAAAACGGAAGAATTCGTCAACGACCCCGAGGCGAACCTGCTTCGTTCGCGTCCCGCCCGCAGTTGGGCGGTGTGACGCATTGATGACGGTGTGACGATCGAAAACCTCTCTGGGCGCTAACGCTTCCGGCTCCCAACGCCACACAGTTTGGGAGCCGGAAGCGTTAGCGCCCGGAGGCTTTCGTGTGACGATCCCCATCGTCAGCGCCGTGCCAACACCGTGCTCTACGCCTTCCACTTTTTGTCGGGCAGCGCGTAGAACGCCTTCGCGTTGTCGTGGAACAGCTTCCGCCGGTCCGCTTCCGAAAAGTCTTTCACGATCTCGTTGAGGCAGTCGACCCATTGCCCGAACTGCGCCCGCAACGTGCAGACCGGCCAGTCAGCGGCAAACATCACGCGGTCGATCCCAAACGCCTTGATCGTGTCCAACACCACCGGGGCCATCTCCTGGGGCGTCCATTTGACGCTGGCCGACGCGATGATTCCGGACACCTTGCAGACCACGTTGGGCCGCTCGGCGAGCGCTTTCATCCCGTCCAGCCAGATCTTTCGCGGAGCAGGCTTCGTCTCCGTGACGCTCATATTCCCGCAATGGTCCATAATGAACCGCGTTTCCGGGCAGAGAGTCGCCAGTTTGACCGCATCACCCATGTCGTCCGAGCGCATGCAGAGGTCGAACGATTTGCCGATCGTGCCCAGGTGCTGAATCCCCCGCACAAACGCCGGGGCCGTGCAGTAGCCCGGCGGTGTCGACGCGCCATGCAGCACCTGGCGAATCCCCTTGATGCGGTCGTTCTTCTCGTACCGCTTCATGTAGGAGACGAAGTCGTCCGACGCGGGGCGACCGGAAATCACCGCGGCCGTCATCGGGTTGTCGTCGCGAGCACACAGCTCGAGCACATACTCCGCTTCGGCATGCTGCTGCGAGACTTCGACGTCGACCTCCATGTAGACCGACTGCACCACATTCTGTCCCGCGATCGCCGCGAGATAATCGGCCGGGAGATAGTTCTTGGCGAGCGTCGGCTCTTCGGCCTGCCACGGCAGCTTGAACTTCGACAAATCCCACAGATGCTGGTGAGTATCAATGATCGGCAGCGACATGGCAGACTCCGCGGACTTCACGCCAGGTTTTGGTTTCTCGGCCAGCGACACGGCCGGCGAGACCAGGCCAGAGGCAGCGCCCGCCAGCGAAGCGGCGGCCAAACCAGCAGACGAACCAAGAAACTCGCGACGACGCATGGGCAGCCTCCAGACTCGGAACAAAACTCGTTGAGGTTTCAGCCTACCGCACGCGCTTCACCGTGGGTAGTTGCTGACCCTCAACCAATAGAGTGCGCGCAACAAAGTGCGCAGAGGCGAGCCGACCCTGTCAGGGGTCGGTGGAATCGGTGTGCTGCCCAGGAGCGTTGCAATCGGAGTGTGGGAACCGGGTGCCCCAGCGGTTTTCACTGCCCCCTCACAGCGTCGGCTCGCCAGACCGTCACGCGGGGGGAGATTGCCCCCCAATAGGACGTTAACCCAGCAACTCGTCGTACAGCCCCGCATACCCTGCGATCATCCGCTCGACGGAAAACTCTTGGGCG
>JAIXZD010000138.1 GCA_027489895.1 Planctomycetaceae bacterium | reverse complement strand
CGCGAGTTCGCGAAGCCGCACGTCAGCACTCGCTCGTTGTGCGGGTTTGGAACTGCGCGAAAACCTGGAATTCGTGACTTGTTCGCGACCGGGAACAGACTGGACCGAGGGTCGTCATGCTCGAAGACCGGGTCGTAGGGTGCCTCTTGGGCACCGCCGTCGGCGATGCGCTGGGGTTGCCGTTCGAGGGGTTGTCCCGACGGCGCGGCGTTCGACTGGTGGGGTCGCCGGACCGCCATCGATTTCTGTGGGGGCGGGGCATGATCTCGGACGACACCGAGCACACCTGCCTCGTGGCCGCATCGTTTCTGGCTGCGGGTGACGATCTCGACCGTTACGAACGAGACCTGGCGCGGCGGTTGCGCTGGTGGCTATTGGGCGCGCCCGCCGGTGTCGGCTTGGCGACACTGCGGGCCACATTGCGGCTGTGGCTGGGCTTCTCCCCCGCGCGGAGCGGCGTCCGGTCCGCCGGGAATGGGCCGGCGATGCGGTCGGCGATTCTGGGCGCTCTGTGCGATGATCGGGAGCGGCTTCGCGCGTATGTGCATCGCAACTCGCGGTTGACGCACACCGACCCACGTGCCGAGCAGGGAGCCTTGGCCGTGGCGCTGGCGGCCCACCTGGCCGCTCGGACCGACAACATCACCCCCGCCGGGTTTGTCCGGCAGTTCACCGAACTGGCGGGACCGTCGGCCACGGAGATGCGGCGATTGCTGGAGAACGTGGCCGACTCGGTGGAGGAGGGGCGCACGACGCTCGCCCATGCGGATGCGATGGGCTTGTCGCGGGGAGTGACCGGGTTCGTCTGTCACACCGTGCTCATTTGCATTCACGCGTGGCTAACGCACCCGCGGGATTATCGGTCCGCGGTCGACTCGGTCATTCGCTGCGGGGGAGACGCGGATACGACCGCCGCCATCACCGGGGGGATCGTCGGCGCGGGGGTGGGACGGGCGGGCATCCCCGACGAATGGGTCACGGGAATCCGGGAGTGGCCACGAACGGTGGCCTGGATGGAGCAACTCGCCCGAGCGGCCGCCGCCACGCGAGGGGATGAAAGATTACCCACCGTTCCGTCACTTCCGGTGCGGGGACTGCTGGGACGCAACGCACTATTCGCGACGATTGTGCTGGTCCACGGGTTTCGCCGTTTGTTGCCGCCGTATTGATGCGAGACGGATCCATTCCGGGCGAGCCATTTGGCCTTCCCGCGAGGTCCCAGTTCCGTAGGGCAGGAGCCTGCCCTACAGAACTGCTCCTGGCTCGGCGGATGGTCGAAGCGGGCGTGCGACTCGTCACCGTCGACCTGCGCTGGTAAGACACGCACGACGACAACTTCTGGTCCCTGAAGAACGGCTTCCTGCCGCCCTTTGACCAGGCCTACTCGGCCCTCATTGAAGACCTCGACCAGCGGGGTCTGTTGGCGACGACCATGGTCGTCGCCTGGGGCGAGCACGGCCGCACCCCGCGCGTGAACACCACCGCCCAATACCAAGACCACGCCGGCCGCCCGCACCCGGTGCTGCCCTTCGGGAAGGCGATTGAGGAGCTGTTTTGAGTATCCCGAGAATGAGTGTGACACCAAGCGATTGACGACGGCGGATTCGCACCGCAGGCCGGGTAGTGACCCAACACATTGTTCGGATCTCAACAACGAGTCCCAATTCGGGTGTTCATTCCCCTCGATCCGTTACCTCCCGTAACACACCCTCGATCAGCCCCTCATGTTGCTCGCAACCCAGACGCTCAAGGCAGCGTCTGCGCCATTCACCGTTATGGGCTGAACGCTTTCAGGATCAGGTTCACGCAGGCGTCCACGTGTCGGGCGATCTCCGTTGGTTTCGGTGGCGGGCAGAGTCCCAACTGCTGGCGAAGATGGCGCTGTCCGATCCACATGGACAGCAACTGGTCGGCGGCCAGGTCGGTATCGTCGCACCTCAACAACCCCTGTCTGGTGGCGGCGTCGAGCCATGCCTTCAGGCGGATGTGAGTGGCTTTGGGGCCATGGTCATAAAACCGCGCGGCCTGTTCGGGACGCCGATGGGCTTCATTGACCAGCAGTCGTCCCAGGTCGAGCACTCCCGGCCGTGTGAGCACCGCCATCAGGGAGGTCCCAAATGCAGAAAGTTGACGTCTGAGGTCTTCGCAATCCGTGATATGAACTGCCCCTGGCGGGGGAGAATAATCCCGCGTTTCCGCGTCGAGAACTGCGCGAAAAAGCGTGTCTTTGTCGGCGAAGTGACTGTAGACGGTGACTTTCGACACGCCAGCCGACTCGGCGATGGCGTTCATCGACACCACGGCGAGCCCATGTTCCAGAAATAGAGCACGAGCCGCCTGCAAGATGGAATGGCGCTTTTCGTGGTCCTTGGGGCGGCCCTTCGATTTTGGTTCGCTCGCGTCAGCCATGGATTTCTCGCCGTTGACTCTCGCCGCGATATACAATACCATACCGTTCAGTATTGTATTGTCTACAGACGTCTGGTCAGTCTCGGTGTCGTAGTTCCCGGTGGTGTGGAAAGAGAGTTCGGCACATGCTTATTCCCGATCGTTGGTATGCGGTTCTCGAATCCCGCGAGGTTTCCAAAGGGAAACCGCTGGGCGTCCGGCGGCTGGGGGCGTCGCTGGTCTTTTGGCGGGATCATAACGGCCAGCTCTCCGTCATGACCGATCGTTGTCCGCACCGTAGCAGTCAATTGAGCCTCGGTCGGGTTGTCAATGGTTGCATCCAGTGCCCATTCCACGGGTTCGAGTTCGCCGGAGATGGAACGTGTCAGCTTGTTCCCGCGAACGGCCGTGCCGCAAAGATCCCCAAAATCCTGCAATGTGAGGTGTACCCTTCGCAGGAAGCGTACGGGTTTATCTGGGTCTGGTATGGTGAGACTCGGGAGGCGTATCCACCGATCCCCTGGTTTGTAGATCTGGAAGGGTTCGATTGTGCCACGATCAGAAAGGCTTGGGATGTCGACCTGACACGGGCGGTGGAAGGCCTGCTCGATGTCAGCCACCTGCCTTTCGTCCACTCGCGGACGATTGGCCGGGATCAACTGACGCTGGTCAACGGGCCCTATACCACGCTGGAAGACGACATTCTGAAGGTCTGGGTGACGAACCAGCCCGACGAAGGACTTCCGGCGGTCAAGCCCAGTCAATTGCCACCCGCAGACAGCGAGCCAACGATCGAGTTTCGGTTCCCCAATCTGTGGCGACTTCGAATTTCCGATCGCGTCCGGGCCGTGAACGTCATTGCCCCGGTCGATGAAGGGCAGTGCGTGATCTATCTCCAAAGCTACCTCAAGCTGCCGCTGCCGCCGGTTCTGACCCGATTAATGGCGAGGATCAGCAATGTGTTCAATCGCTATGTCCTGTCTGAAGATTACCCGGTGATCCGGTCGCAGACGCCCAAGGTCGCTGATCTGGACATCGGCGAGCGATACATCCCGGCGGACCGCCCGATCGCCCTCTACCTGCAACATCGCCGAGACCTGATTGAAAATGCCAATGCTTTGCCCCGCACGGCCCAGACGCTGCTGTGAGCGTCTGTGTGACAAAGTCACAATAAGTGTCCCACAAGCGGCCATAACTTCTTGACGAGCCGCCCGCTACCTTGGTCCGCCGGCATGTGCATCCCCGCCCTCACGCCGTGTAGAGCTCTTCGATGACTTGGCCGTTGCAGAGGGCGAGGGGGCGGTGGAGTTGGTCGCGGAGTTCGGCTTGGGCGGGGAGGCCGAGGGCGGTGAAGAGGGTGGTGCCGAGGTCGTCTGGCGTGAACGAGCGCGTTGTGGGGTAGGCGCCGATTGCGTCGGAGCGGCCGATTGCCCGGCCGCCTTGCACTCCGCCGCCGGCAAACAGGGCTGTGTAGACCTGGGCCCAGTGGTTGCGGCCGACTTGCTCCGCACCGGGAACGAGCGAAATCGCCGGGGTCCGGCCGAACTCTCCGGTCATCACGATCAGCGTTTCGTCGAGCCGACCGGAATTGGCGAGATCATCCAGCAGTGCGGAGAGCGCACGGTCGAGCGGTGGCAGCAGGGCGTCCCGCAGCCCGGTAAAGTTTTTCTCGTGCGTGTCCCAGGTCTGCACGCCGCCCATGTTGGCCTGCACGATCGTCACCCCGGCTTCCACCAGCCGACGGGCCAGTAGCAGCGACTGCCCGAACGTGTGACGGCCGTACGCATCGCGAACTTGGTCCGGCTCGCGTTCGAGTTCAAACGCCCGGGCCATCCGTCCCGAGGTCAACAGGTCGAGCGCGGTGCTGTGCAGGTCGCCGTACGCGCCCGCTTCCGCCGCGGCG
>JAIXZD010000412.1 GCA_027489895.1 Planctomycetaceae bacterium | reverse complement strand
GTCCCGCTCAACTGGTTGTACAGCCGGTAGATCGGCACGGTGCCGGGAATCTGCGACTGGAAGATGTAGCCTTCCACCTTCTCGTACCGCCAGCCAATGTTGATCAGCACATCTCGTTCGCCGGGATTCTCGGTGTAGTAGTGCCGACCGGTTGACGGATTCAGCAGTCGGAACAGTTCCGTGCTGCCCGCGATTTTCCGCGTCCCGACGGCAAAGCCCGATCGGCCCGACGATTCGTCCTGCAGTCCTCGATTGATCACCGCGAGGAATTCGAGGTAGTTCGACGTGAGGAAGTGGTACTGGGCGTTGGGGTTGTAACTGCGATAGAACCGCGTCTGGGTGATGTCCGCCGAGATCGTGATCGCCCCGGAGAACGTTTGACCGTCGGAGGCCTGAATCGAAAATGCGTTCGTCAGACCGAACACGCCATTGGGGGGCGACCAGCGCAACTTCTCGCCCGGTCCCACCGTGGTGACGCCCGGCTGAACGGCAGCCCCGTTTTTGGTCACGACGCCGGTGGAAACGCCGGTCACGCGGAACGAGAGGACGCCATCAATCGTCTGCGCTCCCGTGAGCGACTGCAGTTCTTCAAAGGTAAAGTCGCGGGCAATCCCGTTGATCACATCGATCACGGGTGCGGGCGTCTTGAGGGCTGGCGGATCGTAGA
Source organism: Planctomycetaceae bacterium (assembly GCA_027489895.1). Classification (GTDB taxonomy): domain Bacteria; phylum Planctomycetota; class Planctomycetia; order Planctomycetales; family Planctomycetaceae; genus JAIXZD01. The sequence goes on along the minus strand of JAIXZD010000412.1, from coordinate 1,990 downwards.
CGGGCTGAATATCGAACAGCACCGGCAGCGGTGAGGCCGAAGACAGGTCGCCGTCGGTCGCCTGGACGTAGAACCCGACCTGGGTGAGGTTGACGTTGGCCGGTGGCGTGAACGTGACAATGTCATCGCGACGGATCAGCGTCGTTCCGGGAACCACCGGGACGTTATTCACCAGCAAAGTCGCGCCGGGAGTCACCGCCGTCACGCGGAAGAAGATCGGGTCGCCATCGGCGTCGGTCGCCCGCGCCTTGGATTGCAACTCATCGTAGTCGAAGGAGAGAGGCTGGTCTTCCACTGCCCCCCCGATCGCCCCGACGATCTGCATCTGCGGAGCCGTGTTGGGCAGCAGGATGCGAACCTGGGCGGGTGTCGGTGCCAGATCGCCCGACGGGCCAATCGCATCGACGGTGAAGGCATCGGCAACGCTGACCACCTGAGAAGGGGGCGTCCAGATCAGTGTATCGCCCGGGTTGAAGGGAATTCCCGGACTGACCGGAATTCCGTTCAGCGTCAGCCGACCCGAAGTCACGCCATTGATCGCGTAAGTGATGGGGCCGGGCGTATCAATATCCGTCGCTTCGTAATACTGCGTGAACAGGCTGTAGGGAATCGAATACGGCTGATTCCGCTGACCGTTGGGCAGCACCAGGGTTTTGGTGAACCGGGGCGGCGAATCGACCGGAGTCACATCGATCAGAACATCGATCGGCGGGGTCGATTCCTTGTTCGCATCGCTCGCCACGACAGAGAACGCCGCAATCCGGCCGTTCTGGTCGATGCCTGGGGTCCAGACAACCGTATCACCGGGGGAAATCAGTTCGCTTCCAGTCCACGCGGAACCATTGATGGTCACTGTCCCGCTCTTCACCTGAGCAATGCGATAGAACAGTTGGTCACGATCGACATCGGCTTCGTTCCCGTTCGCAAACAGCGTCGTGCCCGCGATGGTGAATGGCTGATTCTCGATCGCACCAGACAGCCGGTTGAAGACCGTGAGCGTGGGGGCGTTGTTGAAGTACGTTCCCGTCACTTCGATGTTATCGAAGGCCATCCCTCCGGTATTCACAGCCGGGGTCGCCTCATTGCCCAGCGCCGGATTACTGGAGAACGACTGGAACCGGATCTTCACATTGCTGGTGAGTTGTCGCCCCACGGACGCCGCAATCTGATTCAGATCAAACGACTGGGACCGGTAAAAGTCGTTTGAGAAGGCCCCGACGAGGCTAATCAGGCGATGCCACTGCGTGCCGCCGTCAAAACTGATCGCCACGCCATCCGAATTGCTCGACCCGGTGAACACGGAGGGCATCGCGTTGTCGGCATCGGCGAACTCTTTTTGCCGGAACTTGAGTTGCGCATTGGTCAGTCGACTCATGTTGACCGAGAGGGTCGCCGCCGCCAGAGAACCCGAGCTGCCCACATTCTGGGTATCGAGAATCAGATGACCCAACCCGGTATCGGGCGAGGCGGTCGTATCAATCCGCACCCGTCCGTTCCCGGAGGTGTTGACCTCCCAATTGGTGGACAAGGCGATGGGGGCCGGCGTTTGTGGGGGGGTGACGGCGGTGGGGTTGAAGCCTTCATTGAAGGCGAGTGTGTTCGTTCCCGTGAGCGGGGTGCCCGCTCCGTAAATCGCGTGCCAGGCATCAACAAGCCCCGCGCCAGTCTGACTGTCGAACCCCGTCGCGCCAACATCAATCGCAGTCGTCCGAAGTCGCTGAGCCAGGGTGGTCGGGGTGAGGCTCGGATTCGCCTGAAGCAACAGCGCCGCAATTGCCGCCGCATGCGGTGCGGCAGCCGAGGTTCCGGAAAAATTCGGCTGCGTGTCGGCATCGAGGGCGATGTCCGCGCCAATTGTGGTCACGGTCGTGTTGATCTGATCCGGAGCGGCAATCTGGGCGCCCTGACGGGTTTCAACCGCGGCCAACCGCGTTCCCCCGGAATCAAACAATCGCTCCACCGGACCAAACGACGAGAAGGTTTCGGGGGT
>JAIXZD010000250.1 GCA_027489895.1 Planctomycetaceae bacterium | reverse complement strand
GCCGATGGCCGCCCTGCGAACCGCGGTCTCCGTGGCCGGGATGTACGATAAAGACGCCGACGATTCATCGCCGGCTGCGATTTACGGCAAGGCGCTCAATCTGATTGCCGAACTGGCGACACAAGTCGCCGCGATCCATCGCCAGCGGCAGGGCCTGCCGTTTATCGATCCTGACCCGACGCTCAGCCACGCAGGCAACTTCCTGTACATGCTGAATGGCAAAAAGCCTTCGGCCGATGCGACGCGGGCCATGGACCTGATTCTCGTGCTGCATGCCGAGCACAGCTTCAACGCGAGTACGTTTGCCGCCCGCGTGATCGGGGCCACGCTGTCCGATCTCTATTCGGTCATCTCCGGTGCGATTGGGGCCCTCAAGGGGCCGCTCCATGGTGGGGCGAATACCGAAGTGCTGGAGACGTTGATGGAGATTGGCGACGTCTCGAAGGTGGACGACTACGTGGCGGAAACCCGTGCCAAGAAGGGCAAATTCATGGGCTTCGGCCATGCGGTCTACCAGGTGGAAGACCCGCGTGCCCGGCACTTGAAGGATTTGTCGCGCCGGCTTGGTCAGGAGACTGGCGAACCGAAATGGTACGACCTGTCGATTAAGCTGGAGCAGTCGGTCAATAAGGCGATCGGCAAGAACGTCAACGTCGACTTCTACTCGGCCAGCCTGCAGCACTACATGGGGATTCCTGGCGACCTGTTCACGTGCATCTTCGCCGTGAGCCGGATTTCGGGGTGGTGTGCCCACGTTCTGGAACAGTGGCAGGACAACAAGATCATCCGCCCGTCGTGCAACTACGTCGGCCCTGCCGAGCGCCCGTACAAGGCGATGTCGGCCCGGTAGGTTTGGTCGATTGGCGAGCCGACCCTGTGAGGGGGCGGTGATCACCGATGATCAACTCGACTGTCAGTCGCTGCTCTGATGGAGGTCGCACGTCTCCACCGACCCCTCTCGGTGTCGGCTCGCCTGGGTTTTCTCGCGGGGCGTGTCGCTCGGGGGAGGTCTCACGAGTTCCGCTATAGATCGCGTCAGGCCGGCTTGGCGGTCTGGGTGATGGCGAGGATCTGGTCGCGCAGGGCGGCATTGACGGAGATGCCGTTGCCGGCGTTGATGTCGGACGTGCCCGCCCAACTCATGAAGTGGCCGCCCGCTTCTTCAATGATGGGGACGAGCGCGGCGATATCCCAAGGGTTCATCAGGGGGTCGACCATCACTTCGGCCCGTCCGGTCGCCACGAGGGCGTGGCCGTAGCAGTCTCCCCAGCCGCGCGAGAGACCGCACTGGCTGATCAATTCGTCGAACGCGTCGACCCGGCCGATGCGCCCGAAACCCTGGACCGTCGTAAAGCTGAACAGACTGTCGGCCAGGGTGGAGACACCTGAGACCTTGGCCGGGACCGGCTGCTGATCGCGTGTTTTCCACCACGCCCCGGAACCACGGGCCGCCCAAACCGTTTCCCCGAGTACGGGGAAGTGACAGACGCCCACAACGCATTTCCCCTCGTGCTCGAGGCCGATCAGCGTGCCGAAGAGTGGCGTCCCGTGGATGAACGACTTGGTGCCGTCCAGCGGCTCGAGAATCCAGCGATAGCCAGAGGTTCCCGCCGTCTCGCCGAACTCCTCGCCCAGCACGGCATCGTCGCCAAAGTGAGTCGCGATTTGCTTGCGGATCGCTTCCTCGGCCGAGCGGTCGGCGATTGTGACGGGCGAACTATCGCGTTTGCGGTCGACGTGCACGCCCCGCTGGTAGTAGGAGAGGATGATCCGCTCGGCCTCGTGGGCGGCGTCGAGGGCAAGTTCCAACCGGGCAGTCAGGGGATTCGACATGGTCGCGGTTCCTGTTCAAGCCAGAGCGATGCTGTGGGGATGGTGGGTATCGTGAATCTGTCTGACGGGTTGGCGATTCTGTCGCAAACCGCACGCGGAGCGGACTTCGAGTTTCAGGACCAATGATTTTTGGAAACCGGAGTCTACCCGCGGATCTGGTCTGGGCCGGGAAACGTTCGCGTGCGCACTTCGCCGATGTAATCCTGGACGGCCTGGGTGATCGACTGCCGCAGGTCGAGGTAGGCTTTGACGAATCGCGGGCGGCCTGAGGGAGTCAGCCCGAGCATGTCTTGCGTGACGAGGACCTGTCCGTCGCAGGCGGTCCCCGCTCCGATGCCGATCGTGGGGATTTTGAGTGTCCTGGTAATCCGCTCGGCAACGGCCGCCGGCACGCATTCGAGCAGGACCGCGAATGCACCCGCCTGTTCGGCGGCAATCGCCTCGGCCAGCAGGCGATTGCCGTCGCGCTGCATTTTGTAGCCGCCCAGTTTATGGACGTTTTGCGGCTTGAGTCCAACATGCGCCATCACCGGAATTTCGACGCGCGAGAGCGCGGCGATCATCTCTGCCTGGTTCGCGCCGCCTTCGAGTTTGACGGCCTGGGCGCCCGTCTCCTTAAGAACCCGCCCAGCACTGCGAATCGCGTCTTCGGTGGAGGCGTGGAAGGTCATGAACGGCAAATCGACGATCACCAAAGCGGAACGGACCGCGCGGCAAACCATCTCGGCGTGATAAATCATCTGGTCGAGCGTGACAGGCAGCGTCGTCGTGCGCCCCTGGACGACCATGGCAAGGCTGTCGCCCACGAGAATCGAATCGACCCCGGCTGCGTCGAG
>JAIXZD010000098.1 GCA_027489895.1 Planctomycetaceae bacterium | reverse complement strand
CCCGCCGTCGCCGGTATCGACCGCCCCGCGAAACCCGGTCACCATCCGCGTGGGCACGCCCACCGCGCGCAGCATCAGCGCCAGCGTGGTCGCAAAATACTCGCAGTGGCCGGTTTTGCGATTGAACAGAAAGTCCTCGACGGGATCGATCCGCGCATCCTGAATGTCGGCATCCAGCGAGTAACTGAACTGGCCCGAGTCGCGGAGCAGTGCCAAGATTGCATCGACCGCGACCTGATCCTCGGGTTGGTTCGCCGGTTTCGCGGCATTGGAAACAGTTGACCGAGCCAACTCGATCAGGCGGTCGAGGTTGTCAGGCAATGCCAGATAGAGTTTTTGCAGTTCAGGCGAGGCCCGGTCAAATGGCTCCATCCCGCCGCGGTTTGGGTGCTGTTGGGAGCGGTCAACGGCGGTTTCGGGCGAATAGACATAGTAGCTGTATCCGCCTCGCCCCCGCCTTTGCGGGAGATAGGCGACCGAGTTGGACATCGCCACACTGAACGAATCGCTGCCTTCCGCGGGGCGGGCGGACACAAAGGGCGACATCAGGAACGCAAACGGGGCACCGGTAGGTTGGAGCAGAATCTCCTGACGAAACCTCGCGATCGACTGGGATCGTCCCAGCGGAAACACCCGCCGGTCTTCATCGCGAACGGTCCAGTGCTTGTCGGAGTAGGTGTCGAGCACGCTGCCGCGAAACACCGGCTCTTCCAGCCCGTAATGGTTGAGAAACTGCTCGAGCGTGATGGGCTGGTCGTCGTTCGTGCGGTCGAACAGTTTGAACTGGATGACCGGCTGGCTGTTCTCCAGAATGGTGCCCATGTCGCCCAGCGCCACCTGACCGGAAAACCCAGTAACGGGCGTGGCAAGGCCGCGGGACAGCCCCGAGGTATCGTGCCGCGGCCCCAGAACCGAAAAGTCTCCCGTCATCCAGAATCGCGGCGTGAACAGAAAGAAGCAGAGGCCGACGGCAAAACCCAGGAACGCGATCCCGAAGATGCCAGAGGCGTAACGCGGCGTGATCCACCGTTCCCGATCGTCGTGCTGAATCGCATTGCGAATCCGCGTGGGCCGGGTGACCGCGTCGACCATTCGGGGTGGCGCCTGTCCCTGTGCCACCGCTGGGCTGGTCAGTTGGGGGTCGGGTCGGGCCGATTTCCAGGCACCCCCCCAGGCATTTTCCGTTGCTCCAGAAACCAGTTGGCCCTCGCCCACGAGATCGGCCACACCCTGGTAGAGCGCGAACAGCGACAACGTCCACACCGCCAGCAGCAGGTAGAAAAAGAGCGCCACTCCAAATCCGGGCGACTCCGTCATCACCGCCGCAACGGCCACCTGCAACCACCCCAGGGCCATCAGAAACCAGTACTGCCGAATCTGCTTCCGCTGGAGCAGCACAATCCAGGTCAGGAAGACCAGAAAGTGCGCCCCGGCCAGCACGCGTGAGAGTGTTTCCTCGCCCTGAAACTCCCAGACGAGAAACCCGAGCGCCAGGACCGCCAAACCGGCCGCACTCCAGTCATCGAGTGACCACAGTTTCTTCCGTTCCACCAGCCAGAACGACAGCGCGGCCACCGGCAGCGTGATCAGCGAAGGAAAGCCCTGCTCCTCCGCCACGGCCAGCGTGATGGCTGCCGTCGCCACGGCGATGTACAGGCTCGCTTGAAACAAGGGGACCAGGTCCATCAGGCGGCCTCCGGAAATTCGATCCAACCGGCCAGACGGGCGGGGTCGAGGTCCACCGGTTCGATCGAGCGCGGAACCGGAGCGACTGAGGTGAACCCTGCAATAAGTTGCGGCCAGACGGCTGCGGGACGAGTTGAGATCAGCATCATCCGGGCCGAGCGTGGCGACGCTCCCCACGTTTCGATCGCCACCAGGCGTCCGGGCGAACCGGCAGAAATCAGGTCGGCGCCAGCCGGGCCCGTCGCGGGTGCCGCAACAGCCAGCGTCGTCAGAAACGTTTCGATCGTCGCACTACTGGCGAATCCCGTCGCGGAACGCGGCGACTCCGCGAAGAGACCCAGCGTGATCGTGGAGTCCGCCGCGTGCCGCCCCTGGTCGCTGAACAACGTCGCCGCCACGCTGACGGCCAGTTCGACCCTCTGCCGGTCGAGGCTGCCCGCGTTGAGTGGCAGCCAGAGGTCGAGCCAGACCGTTAGATCCGACCGCCGCTGCTGTTCAAACTCGCGAACCATCAGCTCGTTGCGACGGGCCGTGGTCTTCCAGTGAATCGCGCGGGGGGCGTCGCCCGGGCGAAACTCGCGCAGTGCATGAAACTCGTCGTCATGCGTGCCCCGCCTGGCATTGGGTTGATGGACCAGGTCCGCCTGTTCGGCACGATGGTGCGAGCCCGATCGCACGACGCGGCCGATCCGAGGGAAGACGATCAGTTCCTGATAATCCTCCAGAACGACACTCCGTTCGACCAATCCCATCGGGAAGCGCGACGTAATCTGCAGCGGACCAAACCGGTATCGCCCTCTCCGACCAATCGCAATCTGATAGAGCGACTCACGCGACGACAGCCGACCGACCCGGGTGAAGAGCGACCCGGCGCTCCATTCCTGGCCTTTGCTCTGCCCAGCGCCCTGCCCCTCACCCTGGATCGTGTCGCGGACGGTCATCATCCACGAAGAGAAAAACCGGCTGAAATTCTCCAGCCGCAGATCAACCGTAAACGGTTCGCTGGCGACCGCATGCCGGGGCAGACGCCGCCGCGCCACCGCATTTCTGAGCATCGAGAATGTGATCGAACCATTCACCACAAACGGCCCCGCCATCATGCCGAATGTCAGCAGCAGCATGTTCGACGCGGCCGGCGACGCCCGCCCCATCATCGAGCCGACCAGCAGGATGAACAGAATCCCCAGATAAGCGAGCGCCGGCCCGGGCATGCTCGCGCGATACCACCGGACGATCTGGCCCGGTCGCAATCGGCCCGATTGCGCCAGCACCCCTCCCCCGATCATTCGCAATCCAATGAGGATCAGCAACCCCCCGACGCCAACATAAATCACGAACGTCAGCGCGTTCGAGGAGTTGTACAGTTGTTTTCGCGTGTAGTAGGCCGTCACCATCACCAGCCCGGCGACGAGCGCGAAGATCGCCATCGCCTGATTACGACCCTTCAGGGGGTTGGAGAATGCTCCGTCGCTCATCTCGTCATCCGCAGGAAAGGCGTTTGATCTGACTTAGATCGAGTCGGGCAACCAGTCTGTCGCAAAGCCTCTTGTCGGCCATGCGCGGTGATAACGTCTCCTGGCAAGCCCTTGTGGCTCACCACTGGCACACCTCACCGGAGACGCGCACCGGGCCGTGGACATCTCCACAGCGCATCGAAACACGTCTGGGACTCAGCGACCCGCCGACTGCATGAGTATCGGTCGGAGCATCGCTTCAGGAAAGAGACCGAACGAAAACTCTCGGCTCTTTAACACGCGCGTCGCTTGCAACTCGGCCCGCAACAGCCCCAATTCTCGCACGAGGTCATCACGCCTCGGTTCCAAACCGGAAAACAGTAACCCGTTCAGTTCGCGAAGCCGCTGACACCGCGTCCTCCCCGAACCGTCGGGCTGGCGTACTCCGGGGGAAACTGAAGCGGCCCTCCGCCACGGTTCCGACGCCAACTGCTCGGCCGCCAACGCCCGCTTCTCTGCAATCAGATCGGCACGAACGCGACGCGTGTCCGAATCGAGAAACTCTTCCGGATGAAATTCGAGCTGCCGAATCTGCGACTCGACGCGGGCCACATCCTCGGGAGTCGCTGCCGCCAGTTCACCGCTCTGTTCCTCAGAGGCTGCCAGCGGAACGAGCGGCAGATGGACTGTTGTCGTCAGCGTGAGAAATGTCGGCGCCGGCAGTCCGTACAGCTTCGCAATCAGCCGATCGGTCATCTCGTCGTATTTCGCCCCGCCAATCCCGTGGACGAACAGGTCCGCCAGAAACACGCGGGCAAACAGAGTCGTCGTCAGCGCCCGCGTGCGGAGTTTCCAACCGGTTGCCGCCAGACGGGCCAACTCGCGTGCCGCGCAACAGAGGTCTCCGCTGGCGGGCATCGGCAGCGTGGCGACGTCGCGCTCTCCATCGGTGAGGAGAATTGCCCCGTCCACCGCGCGGGCAAACAGACGCCCCCGTTTTCTTTCACCCGGTTTCCAGACCCAGAACGGCGCCTCCAGCGTCTCCCCTTCCGACTTCAGATTGGGGACGGGATGTTGAGCGTTCCGCACCCGATTCACCACCCGATACTGGGTCACCGTGTCGTTATAGACCCGATGGACCTCCGGCAGTCGACACAACAGGTCGGCACAGAACCAATGGAACGCTTCCGTTTGACAGACCGCCCCGAGCGGCACCTCGAGGTTGGACAGACCCCACCGTCGCTCCAGTCGGTTGCGGGCCGAGGCCAACGCGTCGACCAGTCGCTCACCCTGTTCGACCGAGGTCACAACCTCGGGCCAGTAGCTGGTCAGCAGTGGTTCGATCCCCCAGGGGCGAAGGGCCTCGGCCACTCGCTGCGGAAACGAACGGAACAGCTCCCGGTCAACCACCGTCGCCTCTTCCCACGGCAGGCTCGGCTGCGGAACGTCGTAGTTGATCTGTCCCCGGGTGACGCGACCATCAGCCAGAATGGGGACCGAGACCCCCACACTTCCGCGCGTATCGTTGTCGACGACGAGGTTGACCGCAATTCCTCCCACCTCACCAGCCAAACGCGAGGCCGCGAAATTCTTCGCCCACACGCCCGGATGAAACAGCACCGGCTGATGCCCGGTGAGCACCAGCGGCAACTCCTCGCTCAAAGCAGGAAGCGTCGCATCGGGCGCAAACCGGCGGGTGTACGTGAGTGCCAGGGTGAGCAACTCCCGACGGGCCGACTGACGCAACTGCGTCAATAGCCGCCCCCCAACCTGCGTCTCGGTCTCGCCGAACTCTTCCCGGTTGCGGGCTAGTGCCGGCGCGAGTTCGCCCCATTCCGGACGAGCCAGCGTCTCCCCGTGCCGCGCGGGGGCACGCAGCCGCAGCGGCAACCAGGCATCCGAGGCGGGCAAAGAGAAAGGATCGGTCACAGTCGCTACGGTCATAAGAACGATCTTCACCTGCAACCAGCGTGTCCTTCACGCCGAACGACGACTCCCATTGCCTCGACCATTCATTCTGACCGCGTCGCCTGGATTCGGCCATCCCATGGTCAAATCATTCGCTCCGCACGCGGCAGATTCAGTCGCCCCGGACCTGATTCTCTCTTACTCCCCGGAATTCCCCGAGGCGCATTCTCCGCAAACGGTCGCCAGATCGCCCGGCGGTGTCCAGTTCTTCTCCCGCGCCAGTCGGGCAAACTCTTTGTTCAGCACTTCGCGGTAATGCGCGAGGCGCACTTCGGTCTCGTCGAGCGCCCCGCCGAATGACCGCTCTTCTTCCAGGTAAACCAGTGGCACGGCAAACTCGGTGATCCGCCAGCCCGCACAGACCGCCTGCAGCCAGACCTGTAGAGGCATCGCATAGCCCAGGTCAGTGATTTGCAGGTCTGCCAGCGCCGGTACCCGATACGCCTTGAAGCCGCAGAATCCGTCGGTCAGGTTGAGGCCCAGCCGCGTGTTGAGCGACTGCGTGATGATCTGATTCACCCGCCGGCGTTCGACCGGCGGGAGACTATCTCCGGCATGCTTCCGCAGATAGCGGCTGCCCGAGACAAGATCCCATTCGGTTCCCACCGCCTGTGCGATCTCGGGAATCAGCGACGGTTCGTGCTGACCGTCGCAGTCGATCGTCACCAGCACGTCATACCCGCCCGTGAGCGCCGCCTCGAACGCCGTCCGGATTCCCGCCCCGTAGCCCTGGTTCCGCGGATGAGAGATGATCCGCACGTCGGGAAATTTACGCACTTCTTCGACCGTGTTATCTGAAGACCCGTCGTCCACGACCAGCACATCGCTCGAGTAGCGGATCACCTGGGCGAGCACCTCGGCCACATGCCGACCCTCGTTGTAGACCGGGAGCGCGGTCAAAACTCGCAAACTCATCTCGAACACTCCCGCTGGCGGGGAAAGGGGGGGGCGAAGGACAGGCTTGGCCTGCGTACGCGTCAACACGACCAATCGACCGTCGGTCATTCTAAAACCGGATTCCCCGGCGGCCAATCACCTCCCGCCTGCACCAGCGGGACTGCTCGCAAAGTTGGCTCTTCCGGGGACCTGTCGCGCCGGTCATTCCGAGTTTTCAGGGTGACGCAACTGACGGCAAGCGTTCGAGTTGCTTCCGGAACACTTGACCCAACGCCTATAACTCACCCAGACGCTGTGGTGACCAGTCGAGGCTGACAACGTGAACGATCTTTGTTCGCGAGGCTGACACGACAGTTTGTTCCGTAGAGTTGGACCCGTTCGTTTCGAGGAGAGTTTTCAGATGCCATTCACATTGCCCGCGCTCCCTTACGCCCTCACCGCGCTTGAACCTCACATCGATGCCCAGACGATGGAGATTCACCATACGAAGCATCATCAGGCGTACATCAACAATGCCAACAACGCCCTGGTCGACCACCCTGCCCTCGCCGCGAAATCGGTCGAAGAGCTGATCAAGGACCTCGCCGCCGTCCCCGAAGCGATTCGCACGGTGATTCGCAACAACGCCGGTGGACACTTCAACCACTCGTTGTTCTGGACCGTCATCGGCCCCAACGGCGGCGGCGAACCGACGGGCGACCTGGGCGCGGCGATCACCTCGACGTTCGGCAGCTTCGCCACGTTCAAGGAGCAGTTCTCGAAGGCCGCCACGACCCGGTTCGGCAGTGGCTGGGCCTGGCTGGCGCTCGACAAGGGCAAGCTCGTGATCGAAAGCAGCCCGAACCAGGACAGCCCGCTGATGGAAGGCCGCACGCCGATCCTCGGGATCGACGTCTGGGAACATGCCTACTACCTGAAGTACCAGAATCGCCGCCCGGACTACATCGGTGCATTCTACAACGTGATCAACTGGACCGAAGTCGCCAAGCGGTTCGCCGCCGCGAAGTAGTATTGGTCCCGTAGAGACGTCCATAAAGACTGTGATTTTTTTGGAAACCCGAAGCGTGAGCGAGGGGCCCCGCGTTCCCCGCAGATCACGATTTCCCCGGCATCGACGCTGGGTCCCTCGCTCACGCTTCGGGTTTCTATCGAGAATTCACCGGTCGTCCGAAAAAATCACAGCCTCGTAGCTACCAACCGCGCAGGCGAGCCAACCCTGACAGGGGGCGGTGGAAATCGTTGCCGTTCAAGCATCTCCCCAAGTTCGCTTCCCGCGAACCGCTCGAACGCCACTCCCCCACCGACCGCTCACACAGTCGGCTCGCCCAACGCGCTCACTGTTGACTCGTTCCATACAACCGTCGGCAAGCGCCGTTCCGACGCCAACTGTTGCCGGTCGACCGACGGAGCGGAGTCGTAGGTCAGGCTTCCGTCTGACGCCAGGTTTCGTTCTCACTGGCGCAAGCGGCCGAGGGGAAGGCGCTAGCGGAGCAATTGGCGCTCGATGGGCTGCTGGCCGGTGTCGTTGAGGACGTGCGGAAGCGGGCTTCGTGTGCTTCCTGCGATTCGACCAACGTCCCGTGGCTGCAGAGCGGGCGATACCGGACCTGGGATTGGACCCGGACACCATGCGTCGCCCGTGTGGTCGTTCGTCTCGGTCTACACCAACCCGGCAATCGGGCGGCCTTCCGGCAGGATGGGGATGGGCCGCCCAGCGAAGTTCTGGAAGGCGGCTTCCGGGGCGATGTCGAGGTGCCGGTAGATCGTGGCGAGCAGGTCTTGCGGAGTGAGTGGCTGCTCGGCCGGGTACTCGGCTTTCGAATTGGTCTGGCCGATCACCTGCCCCATTCTGAGGCCGCCACCGGAAACAAGCGCGCTCATCGCCGAAGGCCAATGGTCACGGCCGATCAGACCGTCGGCGTGGACGAGGCGGGGTGTTCGTCCGAACTCACCCATCGCGACTACCAGAATCCGCCGGTCGAGGCCGCGTTCGTGGATGTCGCGAATGAGGGCGGAGAGCGCCTGGTCCATGAACGTGGCGCGGTGCCGCATCGCGTCGGCCAGGTCCCACCGCGTCTGCACGTTAATGTGGTCGTCCCAACTGAAGTACCGCTCGCTGAGCGAGGGGGCGAGCGCATCAATCGTGATGACGCTCACGCCCGCCTCGGCCAGTTTCCGGGCCAGCAGGCAGCTTTGTCCCCAAAGGTGGCGTCCGTAGCGGTCGCGGAGTTTCGGGTCTTCCCGGCGAAGATCGAACGCGTCGACGACAGCTCGACTGGTCAGCATCGAGAAGGCGGCTTCGCGGAACCGGCCCAGCCCTTCCAGTGAACCGCCCATATCGGCCGCCCGCTTGAAGCGGTCGAACTGGGTCAGCAGTTCCTTGCGATGGTCGAGGCGGGTGCCATCGATCCCGGCGGCGAGAGAGAGATCGCGCGGCTGGTAGGTCTCGGCCGAGGGATCGCCCGTGGCGAAGGCGCTGTGGCTGAGACCCAGGTAGGTGGGCCGCGTCATGAACGGAGATTGAGGGATGCCAACGTAACGGGGCAGGCCGTGGGGGTTCGAGCCAAGGACGCGGCTGGCGATCATGCCGAAATCGGGATGCTCCGATTTCGCCGTGGAGGTGGGGTCGGCGACAGTCGGGGTTTTGCCGGTCAGAACTTCGATGCTGCCGTCGTTGTGCGACGACATGGAATGGGCGAGCGAGCGGACCAGCGAGATCTTGTCACCCAGGGCCGCCTGCTGGGGAAACAGCTCACAGAGATCGAGGCCTGGGACAGAGGTGGGGATCGGTCGAAACGGCCCGCGGTACTCGATGGGAGCGTTGGGTTTGAGGTCCCAGGTTTCCAGTTGGCTGGGGCCACCCCACATCCAGAACAAAATGACGGACGTGTTGGACGACGATGTTTTGGCATGGGCAGCGCGGGCTGCGGCGACCTCGGCTAGGGAGAGGCCCCCCAAAGCCAAAAGCCCCGCGCGAAGAAATTCGCGTCGCGGGGCAGGTCCAACACAGGCCGGCATGGGGAGGTCTGGAGCTAAAGGGCGGACGGCAACCGGATTGGGGTCCAGTTGAGGGCGACAAGTCGGCGACTTCTCCCTACCCCCAAACGTACACTCGACATCATATCTCTCGTTGCTGATGCGAGCAATTGGATTCCGTGGGGGCGACCTTGTGACGGGGCCGGCTCTACTCGTCGTCGATGACCGGAGCCGTCGATTTCTTCGGATCCGGGGCTCCGATCTGCCACCGCAGGTACGACTCTATGAAGTCGTCGATCGTGCCGTCGAGCACTTTGCCGGGGTTGCCGACGACGCACATCGTCCGGTGGTCTTTGACGTACTGCTGCGGTGCGAGCACGTAACTGCGGATTGTTTCACCGCCAAAGCCGATTTTCTTTTTCTCGCCACGTTTGGCGGCCGACTCGGCCTCGCGTTTGTTCTGTTCAATCTGGAACAGCTTGGCGATGAGCATCTTCTGGGCGAGGGCGCGGTTTTTATGCTGGCTGCGTTCGTTCTGGCACTGAACCACCACGCCCGTGGGGGTATGCGTCAGACGGATGGCACTCGAGGTTTTGTTGACCTTCTGGCCACCCGCTCCGCTGGAACGGAAGACGTCTTCACGAATGTCGCGCTCCCAGTCGATCTCGATGTTGACCGAATCGTCGACGACGGGAGTCAGATCGACCGCGGCAAAGCTCGTCTGGCGACGGGCGGCCGAGTCGAACGGAGAGATGCGGATCAGCCGGTGCGTGCCGACTTCGCTGCGGAGTTTCCCGTAGACATAGTCCCCCGTGATTTCGATGGTCGCGCTGCGGATTCCCGCCTCTTCCGCTTCGGAAATGTCGGCGATTTCCGACTTGAAGCCATGGTCCTCGGCCCAGCGCTGGTACATGCGGAGCATCATCGAGGCCCAGTCGGAGGCATCGGTTCCGCCCTCACCCGCCTGAATGCTGAGGAACGCGCTAAGCGAGTCTTCGGGACGCGAGAGCATCGCCTGCAGTTCGACCGCTTCGAGTTTCACCGCGATCGAATCGATCACCGTGCGCAGTTCGGCCTCGCTCGACGGATCTTCCTCGGCGAACTCCAGCAGGATGTTCAGCTCGTCGCGGCCGGCGATCAGTTCGCGGACCGGCTTCATCTCCTGGGTAATTCGGCGCAGCTCACCCACCAGGGCCTGAGCGGTGGTCTGGTTGTCCCAGAACCCGGCCTCTTCCATCCGTTTATTAATCTCGTCGGATCGTTTCTGCTTGGCAGGCAAGTCAAAGAGAGTCCTGTAACTGCTTGATCCGGGCGATCAGGTCGAACGATTTACTGCGGAGTTCGGCGTCCATAACGAACCTTGGTCTGTCCCAAAGGAAACGGACCCCGCACCAGGGCGAGGTCCGGGAATCGGCGGAGCAGCATGCTACCGGCTGTCGGGGTGGGGAGCCAGACCGGGCGGACCGGTCTTGACGCCGTCGGGTAAATCGGCGTAACACCCTCTCCCGAAACCTGTTGGATCATTTTGCTTGAGCGGGGCCGCACCTTGGCCCTGCCTCCGCGCAAGGATGTGCGATGAGTGACTCGTCTGCCCTCGCTGTTTCGCAGAGCGATTCTCCGACCGCGATCGCGCGGACATCCTGGCGTGACCAAGCCGTTGCGGCCTGGCGGTCGTTTCGCGAGGAGTCGCGGGACGGTTTGCCAGCGCTGGTCTATCCCTGCGTCGTCGTGGGGTTTGTGCTGGCGATGATGCTGGGCCGCGCGGTGTGGGGCGTCGCCCGAATTCCGCAGGCGTACGACGAGCCGATTACCGGGTTCATGGCCTGGTTTGATCTGGGGAAAGCTCGCGATTTTCTGGGCCTGGCGACCTGGCTTGTGGGTCTGGTTCTGTTTCCGACCGGGCTGTACCTGGGGTGTCGTCAGTTCGTTCTGGGCACGAAACAGGGGGTCGAACAGTCGGTCCGCACGCTCCTGTGGTGTACGCTGATCCCCACGATGTGGTGGCTGGGCTCCGCCTGGATGCGGACCGACTTTCACAATGGCCTCGTGCCGCACGATTCGGCCATCGCGATGACCGCGCTGGTCTGGGCGCTGGCGGCTCTGAAACCGTTGCGACGTGAGTTGACCGGCCCCGCCACGATCCTGCTGGCGGGCGGCGCGGTCCTGCTTTCGTTCCTCGGACAGTTCGCGGGGCTGGGGCTGGAGACACTGGCGGTGAAGCTGGTTCCCGCTCTCGTCCCGAAAATGACAAAGTGGATCGTCGTGGGGCCGATCGTGGGCGCGGCTGTGGCCTTTCTGGGCGCGGTGCACACGTTCAAGCAACCCACAGTCGAACTGGCGACCCGCAAACTGGTGCGGTGGGCGCTGCTGGTGCAGGTTCCGCTCCTGGGCCTGGCGTGGATCATCATCCCCGGGGATGTGATCTTCCAGGGACAGGCTCTTCCGGCCCGGCACTACTGGACGCTGCACCTCTTGCCGCTTTCCCTGGCCGTTTGGGGTCTGGCTTCCGTGGTACGGCTCAGCCGGTTGCGTGAGGAGCATCGCCCCGGCGGATTGGACGCGTTGCTGTCGACGCCTTGTCTGGTCGCCGTGCTGGTGTTCATGACGTACATCCCGCAGGGCTCGCGGATGCTCCATCCCGACCACTTCCACCACGGTGAGCAGTTGCTGCCCTATCAGCAGTGTGTGACGTTGGGGCAGACTCCGTACGTCGACTATCTACCGATCCATGGACTGATGCCGCTCAGCCGTGGTTTCCTGAACGCGATGTTCTACGACGGGACGACGGTCGGGTTCTCGGAAAGCGTACTGCTGCTCTCGCTTCTGGCGATCGTGACGCAGTTTGTCGCGGTGGCGGCCCTGGCGGGGCCGGGTGTGGCGCTCCTCACAGGTGTGCCGTTTCTGCATCTGATGGACCGGTTTTATTTCTTCCTGCCGTCCATTCTGCTGCTCGCGCATCCGTCGTTGCGAACTCGACCCATTGCGTGGCTCTGGTGCTGGCTGGGGGCGGCCGTCACGCTACTGGCGTTCAATCCCTGTGTGGGGACCGCGTTCGATGCGGGCACACTGCCCGTCGCGCTGGCGATGGCCTGGGGTGCGTGGACGAGCCACCGCACGGCGTTCGTTCGTTCGGTCGGTGCACTGGTGGTGGGGGGAGCGCTGCTCGCGGCGACGACGCCTGCCGTTGAGATTGTGGTTGGATTCGTAGAGTTCATCCGGATCAATGGCGCGGTGAGCAACCCCGCCCACGGGATTCCGTGGGGTTCGGGAATCGAGATGACCGAGATCACCCCGCCCGCGCACATCATCTCGGCTCCGATGTTCCAGGTCCTGCGGCTCTCGTGGATTGGCAGTGTCGTGCTCGTCGGGTTGTTTGCCTTACAGGAAGCCCTGCGCGGGAAGCGTGGCCGATCGGAAGTGGTCTGGATGGTGGGGCTCGCGATCCCCTCGATCCTCGTCATGATTCCCTGGACGATGGGACGGATCGATCCGGGCGGAATGAGCCGTTCGGGCTGGTTGTCGATCCTGCTGCTGATGTCGTTTGTTCCGGTGGTGGCGCTGATGGTCCGCGGCCCACAAACCGCCGGTGGCTTCGCCTTGAGTGTGTCGCTCGTGGCTGGGATGTTTTCCTGGCCTGGATTCGGGCCGACGCTGCATCGGCATGTCGCCAAGCCGGTCACACCCGACCTGATTCGTGTGGACCACGTCCTGGTCGATGGCCCGCGCGAGGGGCTACCGGGCCTCGGCCTCATCACCATGTCGGCCGAACACCGGGACCGGGAGTTTGCGTTCCGCGATGCGATCAACCAGTACGTTCGTCCCGAGGAAACCTATTTCGACTTCTCGAACACGCATGCCCGCTACGCCTACCTCGGCAAGCGGGCACCCGCCCTCTACACCTCGGTGTTTCATACCGCGAGCCGGGCGATGCAGCAGCAGACATGGAACCAACTGGCCCGCGACCTGCCGCCTGTCGTGGTGTTAGGGCCGGGTGAAACGTTTGGTAGTGGTCCGGTGTCGCTGCGGGCCTTCGGCCTCTACCGCGAGTTTGCCTTGCGATACGTGGCCAAAGAAGTGAACGGCGTGGGGCTGCTCGTTCGGCCCGATCGAGTGCCCCCCGAGGAACGCCCGACACGGGCCGAGCAGACGGCCCTCTGGATGAAGTACCAGCCGCTGGGCGACCTCTCGAAGCTGCCTCAGGCGTGGGGACGGTCGTGGAGCCGGATGGAAGACGAGTTTCAATTGACGGCGCAGCCTGCGGTCCGAACCGGGGCGGCCTGCACCTACTGTGACCAGACCGGCTTGGGAAAGATCTCGTTTTCGCTCAACGGTTTGGACCTGTCCGGGGCGGATGTCGACTATCTGAAACTCGAACTGGCCGCCGAGCGCAAGCCCGGATCCGACGGGCGGCTGTCGCTTTCCTGGCAGGCCGATGGCGCGACCTGCCCGGCTCCGATCGTGATGTGCTCCAAGCCTGGCACCCTGCTCATTCCGGTGGGAGCCGCGTCCGCCTGGCTCCTCTCGACGCGTCTGGAATCTCTGACGTTCACGCTCGAGATTCCCGAGGCGAATCAGTGGGAGATTCGCAACCTGACGCTGCTCTCCCGGAAGCCCTTGTCGCTGCCGGCCGATGCCGGGCCGATACCGGTCCAGCAGTTCCCCACGGGTCCGAGTGTCGCGCCACCCAGCGAGGCCCACTCTGTCCCCGCCCTCGCCAAACAACCGCAACCCGCCGATCGCGGCACGCGTTAGTTGTCGGGAGGCGAATTGACGCGCGGCACGTGCCGACACGGCAAGGCGAGCCGACCCTGTGAGGGGGCGGTGGGAAACGCCACCTCTTGGGAAACCGTGGCATCTCTTTAGGGAGCGACAGGATTGCTGGGGCGGCTTTCTCCCCGGGATCGTCGCTGTTAGATTTGTGGTCGCACCGCGCTCACCTCGGTCCGCGACCTTTTTGGGGAAGTCTTCGATGTCGTTCTTCGGTGGACGTTTTGTCTGGGGTCTGATTCTTGCCAGTGGTCTCGCCTGGGTGTCGGTGATCGCCGTCGCGGCCGATCCGGAACCGGTTGCCGCGGTCGCTCCCGTCAAATACACCGAGCACCAGAACCTGCTCTATTGGCTCGATGCCGATGGCAAGCCCGTGGATGTGAAATCGGTCGCCGACTGGCAGAAGCGACGGGCTCACATTCTGGCCAACATGCAGCAGGTGATGGGGCCGCTCCCGCCCGATTCGAACAAGGTGCCGCTCGATCTGCAGGTCGAAGGCGATGCCGTCGACACGCCGCTGTTTGTCCGCAAGAAGATCAGCTACGCCGTCGAAAAAAATGTTCGGAACAAAGCCTGGCTGTTTCTTCCGAAGTCGGGGCGTAGTCCGCGCGCCGCCGTGCTCTGCCTCCATCAGACGATCGGCATCGGGAAGGACGAACCGGCCGGTCTGGGCGGAAGTCCGAACCTGCATTACGCGCTGCACCTCGCCCAACTCGGGTTCGTCACCCTCGCCCCCGACTACCCCTCGTTCGGCGAGTACCAGTACGACTTCAAGGCGCACCCCCACTTCCAAAGCGGCACGATGAAGGCGATCTGGGACAACATGCGCGCGGTCGACCTGCTGCAGTCGCTGCCGGAAGTCGACAAGGAACGCATCGGCGTGATCGGCCATTCGCTGGGCGGACACAACTCGATGTTCACCGCCGCGTTCGATCCGCGGATCAAGGCGATCGTCTCGAACTGCGGCTTCACCCGCTTTCACAAGTACTACGGCGGAGCACTCAAGGGCTGGACCAGCGACCGTTACATGCCCACGATCAACTCGGTCTACCACAACAACCCCGACGAGGTCCCGTTCGACTTCACCGAGATCGTGGGCGCCTTCGCGCCGCGTCCATTCCTCGCCAGCGCACCGGTCGACGACAGCAACTTCGAGGTGAGCGGCGTCCGCGATGTGATCACCGTCGCCCAGCCGATCTACACCCTGTATGGCAAGGGCGAGAATCTGCAGGCGAACTACCCGGCCTCGGCCCACGACTTCCCGGCCGACGCCCGTCAGATCGCCTACCGCTTCCTCGAAAAGGCCCTGCGATAAAATAGTAGGATAGTCTTCCAGCCTGTCATTGCGTCTCCAGAAAACTGGAAACGTGACAGGCTGGAAGCCTATCCCACGCAAAATCACGCCCCCAGCAGTGACAGCCGCAGCGCGTAATTCGCGGCCCCCAACAGTGGCGTTTCCGGGTCGAGGGTCATGCGGACGGGCAATGTCCGCATGTGGTTCGAGAATCGTCCCTTGTCGCAGAAGCCTCGCAGAAAGGCTCCGCCCGTCATCGCCGCCTGCAGACGGGGGCCAATCCCGCCGCCCAGAAACACGCCGCCCAGCCCCACGCATTTGAGCGCCAGATTGCCCGCCTCCGCGCCATAAATCTCGCAGAACAGATCAACCGTTTTCGCGCAGAGCGGATCGCGGCCCGACAGCCCCAGCTCACTGATGACAGGCTGCGGTTCTTCGGATTCCAGCCGTCGCAAAAGCTCATCGGTGGGGACGTATCGTCCCGTCGAACGCAGGAACTGAAACAGGTCGTGGAACCCCGCCCCGGAGAGAATCCGCTCGTAGCTGACATGGCTGCCATAGCGGGCCTGCAGGAACTTCAGCAGGTCGATCTCCAGATCGTTCCTCGGACCGAAATCGGTATGTCCGCCCTCCGAGGCCATCGGGTGATACTGCTCTCCATCCCAGGTGAGGAACGCTTCTCCCAGCCCGGTCCCCGCGGCGATCACCGCACAATGCCCCCCGCGGACGGTCGTTCCCGCATTGAGTGACAACAGTTTGTGAGGCTGGACGAACAGCATCCCGTAAGCCATCGCCTCGAGGTCATTGAGCAGCTTGCCGCGCTTCGCACCGCAGGCAACCGCGAGACTCGCTTCATCCATCTCCCACGGCAGATTGGTCACCTTGCAGCGTCCTTCGCGAATCGGTCCGGCCACGCCAA
The DNA here is from genome assembly GCA_027489895.1 of Planctomycetaceae bacterium. GTDB lineage: Bacteria > Planctomycetota > Planctomycetia > Planctomycetales > Planctomycetaceae > JAIXZD01. The sequence goes on along the minus strand of JAIXZD010000098.1, from coordinate 2,139 downwards.
AACAGCAGGCCTCGAACGCTTCACCGGGAAGGCTCGCCCGATAACGGGCGATGATCTCCTCCAGCGACCGATGCGCCCCGCTGGAATAGCTTTCACGACGCACCAGCGTCAGTCCCGCGGCATCCGCCCGAAACGTCGCCAGCAGTGTTTTCGTTCCGCCGATATCGCCCACCAGGAGCATAATTCTCGATCCCGCCAGCATCAGGGGTTGGATGTTTCATCCCGGCCCGAATGCGAAGGCGAGGATCCGCCCAAGATTCTAGTGGCTCCCACGAAAAGGCGTAGGGTGGGCACTGCCCACCACTGCTCACCAACCCACAAACGCCGAGCGTCCATTCCCCCAGCTTCAACCGGCACCGAACAGGACGTTCGGTGGATCGCATCGAGGAGCAATCCAAAGACCGTCTGGTTGGCCTCGCTGGTGAGCAACGGTGGGCAGAGCCCACCCTACCCGCGCGAACGCGCCGCTTCCTGGGCGATGATTTCCAACCCTTCGCGGACGACCTGTTCGGGTTGGGCGAAGTTGAGCCGCAGGCACTGTCTGCGGTGAGGCCAGGCGTCATCCTGCGGATCGAGGCCGAAGAAGAAGTATTCGCCGGGCACGACGAGGACTTTGAGCCGTTTGAGCCGCTCGTACAGTTCGAGGGTGGGGATGGCGAGGTCGCGCAGCCACAGCCAGTGGAAGAACGCGCCTTCACTGGCATGCACGGCCCAGTCGATTCCCGCGCGGTCGCAGCTCTCCCGCATCCAGCCCAGGGCCTGATCGCTTTTCCGGCGATAAAACGGACAGAGCCAGCGCGGGCCGAACTTGAGAATCTCGCCCGACTCGACCCACGGCCGCGCGAGCTGCTGACCGATATTGCCATTCGCCAAGCCGGCAATCGCGGTCATCGCACCCATCGCACTGGCGATCTCGGGGGGACCAATCACAATCGCAGTCCGCGTTCCGGGCAGGCCCAGCTTGGACAGACTCAGCGTGAGGATCGTCCCGGGCGACCAGAAGGGCGTTGCATCGGTAAAGATCACGCCGGGAAATGGTGCTCCGTAGGCGTTGTCCAGAATGAGCGGGATGCCCGCACTCGTCGCCAGTTGCGACAGCCGCGCGACTTCGGCGTCGGTCAGAACATTCCCCGTCGGGTTGGTCGGTCGAGAGACCGCAATGGCGGCGATGTTGCCCTTCGCCAGAGCCGCGCTGACAGCCTCAAAATCGACGGTGTATTTGAAGACGCGGCTCGCTTCTCCCTCGGGCCAGGTGATCTGCGGTTTACAGGCGACAAACAGCGACTCGTCCAGCCCCTGGTCGGCATAGCCAATGTATTCCGGACAGAGCGGCAGCAGGATCTTGCGAAACGAGCCATCGGCGTGACGTCCGCCCAACAGGTTGAACAGATAGAAAAACGCGGTCTGCCCGCCTGTGGTGATCGCCACATTCTCGGGACCGATCTTCCAGCCAAATGTCTCGCGAAGCAACTTCGCCAGTGCCGCACAAAACGGTGGGTTGCCCTGGGGCGGGTCGTAGTTGCCGATCATCCGATCGAACGCCGACCCCTCCGCCAGCAATTCCGCCATCCGCTCGCGGATGCAGGTCTGCATTTCGGGCACGGCCGCGGGATTGCCGCCCCCGAGCATGCGCATCTGCGGGTCGAGGGTCAGCGCCTTCCCCAGGTCGTCCATCAGCGCGAGAATCCCGCTTCGCCCGGTGAGTTTTTGGCCAACCAGAGAAAATGGCAGTGAAGGCACGAGCGAGGACATGGGGGGCTTGTGGGGCAGAACGGGATCGGGGTGCAGAACAGAGAGACTTAGCGTTTGTCAGGTTCGCCCTGAGCCTGCGATTCGGTAAAATACACCGATTCCACCAACCAGACGAGGGGAGGCCAGGATGACCGTTCGAGCGCTCACGCGACGGGATCTGCTGGATTTTGGGGCCGCCGGGCTGCAGGCGACCGCCCTGTGGTCGCTCCTCGGGGGCAATGCGTCCGCCTCCGATCAAAAGACTTCGGCGACCGGTAATCCGTCACCGAACACAAACCCGCTGGGAAAAGCCCGGCGGGCGATCCAGATTTCGCTGGTCGGCGGAATGAGCCATATCGACTCGTTCGACTACAAGCCGACCCTCGCCACGCATCACGGCCAACCGCT
>JAIXZD010000542.1 GCA_027489895.1 Planctomycetaceae bacterium | reverse complement strand
GCGCTGGTTTCCCTTCAATTGTTAAAACAGATTCGACGAGGTAGGACCGAGAGGTGTCGTTAGACCTTACGGCCGTCCCTATCCTCTGCTGTCGCAAAAGACCGTGGACTGACGCATGCTTCTCGGAGAGTTCTCTGCGTCGTTCACTAGCCGGTCACCCGGCATCGCTACCTTAGGGCCGTCATGGACTCTCAGCCGGCAGTCGAATCAGAAGACGATGTGGACATTGGCGACGTCACAGTGGTCGTCTGGTTTTCACGCTTCGAGGCGTGTCCACCGATCCGACGAAGTGATGAGCAGGAGGAGCACGGGGAATTCCGTATGGCTCCAGGAGTTGGGATGAATCCCGCTCGCGCAGTCGGATCCCATGGTCCGGATGCGACTAAGCCTCAACTGCTGTCGTTTATTTGTCGACTCACATGGCAACCGCGTGGCCGCGGCGATAAAGCGTGTTTCCTGAGAACAGACAGTCGATCCCGGATCAGGTTCGCAAAAAAACGTTCCAACGAAGGATGGCCAGAGTTGCCGGTCCCATCAGGGACTGAGAAGCTCCCGCCTCTCGTGGCTACCGCGCGGAATTTGTGGTCCCAGCACGGTTCGGGGATGGACTCCAACACAGCAGTTGGATCGTGTTCAAAAGCACTCGACGAAGTTGTGGCCAGAGTTCCGGCCGGATCAAACGATCCGGCCGGGCAGGATTCGAACCTGCTAAACCATGGACTCCAAACCGGCAGTCGAGTGTGTCTTCAAAGTCAGTTCAAAACGAATTGACGAAGTGATGGCCAGAGGTTTACGCGCTCTACCACTGAGCTACAGCCACCATTTCGGAAAGGGTGACTGGTGGGACTCGAACCCACGACCACGAGGTCCTGAACCTGTACTCCGAACCGGCAGTCAATCCGTGTTTCGTGTAGATAATCCCCAACGAAGTGTGGTTGAGACAAAGCGCCTTGCGGCACACCTTACCAGGGTGATGTAGTCCCGACCGGCAGTTGAGGCGGTTTCATGACACGGTAGGCGACGTTGTGGTTCAGGAATTATCCGTGCTGTTGGATTCCGAACTCGCAGTCGGTCGCGTCGAGACGCCGGTGGCAGTCGAACCCTCGGGATGCCGCTTTGCAGGCCGCCGCCACGCCGCCCCGGCACGCGCCCGGCCAGCTTCAGAAGGTCGCGCCTTCATGACGACGATCACGTGCTCGCGGTGCCATTCGCTCGTGAAAAGGTTCTGCTTGCGGTTGGCCTGGAACCGGACAGGGCAGGCGCGTCAAGCGGCTCAGGTCGACGCTGTGTTTTGATCACCCACCGATGCTTTGTGACACGGACTGCCGCTCCAACGAGTCTGTCGACGGCCGCTTGCCGCCAGAGAGGCTTCGCCCTTGCCAGAGCGTCCCGCCGTTCCAGTCGCTTAGCAAGAAGTCCGCCGATCAGTCATTGCCCGATAGGCTGGGGCTTTGCCCGTGGGCACAGAACGTAAACCATCCTCAGCCCGGTTGTGCCTCCGCTCGTCGTCCGACAATCGGGCCCAGATCTGACAAGTGATCGTGCGAGGGGGGGGCTCGCGGCACGGCGAGAACCAATACACTCAACGAGTGGATCGGCCCCCCTCGGAAGTTACGCTCGTTGTTGACTCGGCACGAACCCTGAATCGATCCGCAGTTCGGACACTCTTAAGCAGTCGCGTGGCTGCTCGACGTTCAACACCGCCGTTCCCGCCGACACATCGATACGGCGTCCCGGAAGTCTGATGCAATGCGCAAATGTCAGGTCGATCTCATGGCCGAGTGATCGTCGGGGAGAAGAGCGTCGCGATCGGCTCTTACCAGAAGATTGCGGTTCGGACGCCGAAGATGTGGGCCACCGTCGGATCAAAGCCGACCTTGTCTGGCATGCCGGCGGTGTAGTCGAACATCACGCGTGTCGAAGTGTTGAGGTACCAGTTCACGCCGAACGTGAGCTGGTACAGTTGCGTGCCAACCGGATCGCCATTGGCATTCAGAGGCAAGTTGGGCGAGTTGAGGTCGAAATAGGCAAACCGAGCTGCCAGTTCGATGGCACCAATTCCACTGTCCTCTGTTTTGCCCTCACGCACCACAGGGCGCAGGACGTTGACACGATCAAATGATCCGCGGGTCCGGTTGTACGAGCGATGCTCGCCGGTGAGGAAGTAGCTGCCGGAGACATACATTCCGTGGACGAAGATCAACCCGGCATCAGACTGCTGTACCGAGGTGGCCAGCCATTCCGCCTGGACAGAGAGCGGACCACGCACGCTGGCGGCTTGAAGGTTGTAGAGCTGGTAACTGTCGGCGGGGACATTGAGAGATGGCAGGAATGGCGATCCGGGATTGTCTTCGACGGTCAGGATGTTCGACCCTGTGCGGGGCGTGAAATTGATGACGCCGTTCGGAGGAACCCGCTGGGACAGCGCGCCCCCGAGATGCACCAAACGAAAGTCTGTTTCGTCGGGTTCATAGACCGGCAGCCCGGTGAGCCTGGTGGTGAAGGCCCAGTTATCGCCGTCGCCAGTGCTCTGGCCATTGCTGTCCGTCCCGTCGCGAAAGGAACCGAGCGTGAACAGAATTCGCTCGTCTTCCGACCACCAGAAGCCACAGACGCCTGTATTGCGGGCGGGACTGATGACATTCGTCGGGGCACGCTCCAGGAACGTGATGAAATTCGAACTGGTCATCCCTTCCAGGCTGTAGGGCTCTCGGAAATGCCCGATGCGCAGTTGCTGAACGCCGGGAATCGCATCCAGCCCAACGAAGACATCGCGCAGGCGAACATTCCCACCCGCCAACTCGACCTCAGACACCCAGCTTGCCGAGTCTTCGATGGTGCCTTGAGCCCCCAGGCGGACGCGACGAAACCCGTATCCGTTTTGCAAGTCGCCAATTGTGGCCTGACTGGAGGCCGACTGAGCCGCGAAGGTCGCCTCGGCCTCGATTCGCCCCCGCAGTTGAATCGTTGGATTCAGGACCAGAGGCTGAATGACAGGCGGATAGACCAACGGCTGAGAAGCGGCCTCGGGAGCACGTGAGCCGACGTCCGGGTCAGTGTTTCCTTCCAGGATGAGGTCACCCGATATCGCTGACAGCGAACCCAATCGGGCCGTGCCCGTGGAAGGCACATCCAGTCGCTGGGCGAGTTGTGATGCTTGAAAGGCAAGTTCGGACGACGACACGCCAGGCGCCAACTGCGCGATGGCAGGCGTCGCTTGAACGACGACGATTGCCACACAGAGCATCCGGACGCCGATCATTGCACACCGTCCGACGCAGTGACTGAACTCCTCGCAACAGGATTCGAACCGGTGTGTATGTCGATTGGAAAAAGGCGTCAAGACAAGCCTGTCCCGCAACCAGGCGGCCGGTGGTTTCGCCTCTCAGCGTAAGGCGGACGAGTCGTCACTCCTGTGGCGAAAGTCGCTCGTCAAGCGCCTGAAGACATACGGCAGCGATTTCAGGATGCCCGTACCGGAATTCGGAAAGAAGTCCCGCGCTTCTGCCTGCGTCGAGAATGAGTGACGCAATTGAAAACAGCAAAAGGGGTTACGGCCTGCACGTCAGCGCGGCTTGGGCACGCCGAACGATCACAGGACTAGGCGACGACAAACTGTGGCGGTTGCGGGGGAGCTTCCCTCTGGGGGGGGATTAAGCAGTCGCGCGAATTCGCGGCTGGGTCTCTGAAAACTGAGACGATATGTCAGAGTGTGCGTTGTCTGCGGATTGCGACAACGGGTCCGATGGTTCGAGATTCGTCGACCAGCGTTGTGACACGTCAACAGCTTCCATGAACTGGGAAATGGTACAGCCATTTACTCAAGATTTTGTTCGTGATTGCGAAGAGTGGCTCAGCTCTGGCCAGCGTGAATAGTGTGGAGGGGGCATCGGATGGCATTCACCGTCAACCGTCGGGTCACTTTGAGGTTTTCCAAATCCGCGATCCTGTTGGGACTCGTGAGCTACTGTTGGGCGGCACCTGGCTGGGCGGAAGATCTCCCCGACTCGCCAGAGGCCGCGCAAACGCACGAGCAGGTAACGCAAACTCAGGCGGAGACTCCGTCAGCTCCGGCCTCCGATGTCGTTTCCGGTCCTGCTCCGATCGCGGAGCCGATTCCCCCTCAGCAGATTTCCCCCTGCGATCCGTTCAGCGACAACAGTGATGCGTACGTCGACGACATCTGGTCGCGCAGTACTCTGACCGGAGACTGGATGGGGGCTCGCTCGTCCCTTCGGGACAATGGCGTCACGTTGTCCGGACGATCCACCCACTTCGGCTTCGGTGTCGACGGCGGGATCAATCCTGATTCACCGCTTCTCCCGGCACTCTTTGGCCCCGGAGATACCTTCCTCTACACCGGTCGCGGAGAGTACGACGCCCTCTTTAATCTGGAGAAATTCGGCGGCTTGCCCTTCGGCCAGCTTCTCGTTCGTGCCGAGCATTGGTATGGAGAGTTTGGAAACGTGTCGACCCGAACAGGATCGTTCGCACCGGCCGTGTTTCCTGCCGTACAACCCCCGGCCCCGAACGATCCTGGCCAACTCTACCTGACAAACTTTCTCGTCACCCAGCCATTGTCTGAACAGTTCGTCGTGTACGCCGGAAAGAAAGACGTGCTCGGAGCGGCCGATCAGGATGAGTTCGCCGGCGGTGACGGGACAGAACAGTTTGTGAACCAGGCCTTCATCGCCAACCCGGCCTTTCTGCTGGGACTTCCCTATACGAGTTTCGTCGCCGGGGCGGCGATGCCCCAGTCGTGGGGGATGATCAACACGTTTGCCTACGACCCAACCGATCGCACCACGGACTTCTTCGATGGGGGCGCGTTGTATGGCCAAGGCGTGATCCTGGGTGCCGAAGTGAAAGTGAAAACCAAATTTTTTGACAAGAAGGGCGATCAACACGTCGGTGGAATGTGGAAGCATCTCAACCAGACGGACCTTCGTTTCAACGAACCACCTCCGGGACAGTACCCGCAGCCGGTCGTGCCCGGGTTCGCCACGTTGGATAACGCCTGGACGATCTACTACGGGTTTGACCAGTACCTCGTCGACTTTTCGGACAATCCCGAAAAGGGCTGGGGACTGTTCGGGCGAGCGTCGATCAGCGATGGAAATCCCACGCCCGTGCGCTACTTCCTCAGCGCGGGTCTCGGTGGAGATAGCAATCTCCGGTATGGCAAAGCCGACAAATGGGGGCTCGGCTGGTACTACGTCGGTGCCAGCAATGAGTTTGGCCCTCTGCCGCAGCTCCTGTTTGGCCCGCGGGACGGACAAGCCGTGGAGTTGTACTACAACTTCCAGGTCAATCCCTGGCTGAACGTGACGCCCGATGTCCAGTACATCCGGCCCGGAGCTGGCGCGATCGCCGACGATGCGTACGTCTATGGCCTGCGAGTGAATCTGACGCTGTAGTACGTCCCATAAAACCCGCTCGGCAGAGGCCCGACCCGAAACCCGGTTTCCAACCGGAGGCCCGCTCCACACATTCCGTCTGCTGGCGTGACCGTGAGAGGGACTTGGACGTTCTGCCTGAGCAGCCTTCATCACCGCGAGTTGGACGGCAGAAATCGCGCCAGGAAGGTGCAGACGGTGGGGCTTCCCTGGAATTCCTGCACGCGGTTCAGAGAACAGGACGGAGGCGTCGGGAATCGCCGTGCGTTCCCTTTCCTCGTCCTGGTGCTGTCGATTGCCCTGAGTCACTCAACGCTGCTCAGGGCCCAGGTTTCGGAAAACCTGTCGCCCGGGTCTGTTGAGCCTGGGGCTGTTGAATCCGTGTCGGCCGAACCAGCGCCTGTCGAAGAAGGTGCGGCGCAGCCCGGTGCGCTTGCGACTGCTCTGGAGGCGGCCAATTGGGATGTCCCCTGGCTGTCCCGAATCCTGGACGACCAGCCTCGGGGAATCGAGGTTCAACCCATCTACTCTGGTGACGTGTTTACCAACACGCGCGGGGGTCTGACCACTCGAAACGCCACCCGCTACCAGGGGCTCCTCGATTTGGGCGTCACGGTGCCACTCGACCGGCTTCACGCCGCCGCTCCGGGGAAGCTGTTTCTCCTGTTGCAATCCACGCATGGAGAGGGACTGTCCAGGAACATCGTCGGTGACTCGCTCATCCTCAGTGACATTGATTCCTTCCACAATGTGACGCAGGTTGGTGAGTACTGGTGGGAGCTGCCACTCCTGGACGAGGCGTTAACGTTTCGAATCGGCAAGCAAGACGTCAATAGCGAGTTTATTTATATTAATACTGCGGAGCACTTCATCCAGTCATCTTTCGAGTTGACTCCCAGCTCCACGCTGCCCACGTTTCCGCAGCAGTCAATGGCAGCCGTTTGTCTGCTGCAGATCAATCCGGCCCTGCAACTGAAGCTTGGGGCCTGGGATGCGCTGGCCCCTCCGGGAGGCTGGGGGATCTCCGGGAACGACACTGTCTTCCTGGCCAGCGAGGTGGAATACGATTACGTGCTGCGCCAAAACCTGCGGGGGACCGTCGGACTCTCTGCCGGTTACCAGTCGCCCGGATCGTTCAATGAACAGCCGGTGGATGCCGTCCATGGATACGCAGTGCAGTGGGAGCAGTTGTTGCTCTCCGAGTCGGTGTCTGACGGGACGAACCCGCAGGGGCTGGCGGCATTCGCCGCGTACTATCCACGCTTTTTCGGTTCGCAACGACTGAAGGAATCCATCGGAGACAGTGCCACGGCTGGATTGGTGTACAAGGGCCCGATTTCGGGTCGTGACCAGGATGTGACAGGTGTCGGAGTGTCCTGGGCGGAGCTGTTTCAGGGAGGAAGCAATCAGGAGACAGCCTACGAACTCTTTTACCGAGCGGAGCTTGCTCCTGGCGTCTTTCTGCAGCCCGACTTTCAGTACATCGCGACCCCTTCGGGAATCCACCCGGATGCGTTCGTCGTCGGCCTGAGATGTCAACTCATTCTATAGAACGGGAGTTGTGCAATGGTGTGACTGATCTTCTTCGGTCCTCCAGGGCGGTGACGGTTCGCCCTGGTTCGGCCTTGAGCGCGTGAACAGACTCGGTCTGGCGCAGGCGGTGGTCGGGACTTGTACGACTCGACAGTGCCTGCTTCACCGAGCGTCGGCGGCATCCTGGACGCATCGAAATCCGATGTGTGACATCCCGGTATCAAACCCCGTCCCTCGGCGGGCGGCCGGACGGTAACTCTCGCAATACGTGACGTGGCACAAGAACGACCCGCCTCGCGTGACTCGTTTTGGGACCAGCGGCTCGTTGGGATCCCAGGCCGTCTCCGGGCCCACCGGGTTCGAACTGACGCCTGAGCGGCCCACGTACGCGTCGGGTCGATACCAGTCTGAACACCATTCCCACACGTTGCCGCCCATGTCATAGAGAGCATATCCGTTTGGCGGGTAGCTTTTGACCGGGGCGGTGCGGTCCCACCCATCTGCGGATGTATTCTGGTGAGGGAACTGACCCTGCCAGATGTTCGCCTTGAAGCCATCCGTGTCGTTGGGGGGGGCGTCGCCCCAGGGGAAGCGCTTGCGGTCCAGCCCGCCGCGAGCGGCGAACTCCCATTCCGCTTCGGTTGGCAAACGCTTCCCGGCCCACTTCGCAAACGCAGCGGCATCGTCCCACGAAACGTGAACGACAGGGTGATTCTCGCGACCAGCCAGGTCGCTCCCGGGACCTTCAGGGTGCTTCCAGCAGGCGCCCGCCACCCAGGCCCACCATTGAGTCATGTCGTCAAACGGAACGGCTGCGCCGGGAGGCCTGAAAACCAGCGAGCCGGGGACCAGCCGGTCCTCCGCCGGCTTCGGAGTGCCCGGCGGAAACTGCACCTTCAGTTCCTCCCACACCACGGGTTTCTCCGCAGTGGTCACGTAGCCTGTCGCCTCGACGAATCGCCGAAACTCGGCATTCGTCACTTCCGCCTGGTCCATGAAGAATCCGTCAATTCGAACGGTGTGCTGCGGCAGTTCGTTCCTCTGATTGGTCTCTCCATTCGCACCCATGACAAACGTTCCGCCACGAATCCAGACCATCCCCCGAGGCGGAGTCGGGGGGCGGTTGAGCAGAAAAGTCGCGGCAAAAACAACGCCAAAGCAGCCCACGAACAACCCGATGAAAAGCAGGCCCTGACTCCGCAGCCCGTTCGGCTGCCGGTCTTTAGGCTGCGAGGGAGCCGGAGACGATCCGTTCAGCGGGCCACGGCGAGCGAACATTAGCGACACCTTTCCAAGGCTGCATGGACGTGATCGCGACCATCGAGGAGTCGCAGAGCCACGATAATGCTTCCCACTCTCATGGTAGGCTAGGGAAGCCAAGTCGCCACACCGTGACGGCGGCCGACAGATTCCCCCGAGGCCGCCCTTCTACGCCCTGCCTAATGAGGCCAGGCCTGCTTCACAACATCCGGGCGGCGGTTTCCTGGTTCGCTCGACAGGTCGTCACGTTTCCAGCGCGACGTCAAAAACAGTCTTTCAACAATGGAAACCTGCGGCAAGGATGCCCCGCGAGCGGCAACGAGCGCCCATCTTGTCGAACGGATCCGCGCTCACTTTGACTCTGCTGGCAATCGGCGAAATCCGAACGTGAGAAAGTAGCCGACCGTGTAAATCACCACGGTCGAATCGAGCGCAAAGGGGACCCAGAACCCGCGCACAAAGGGCTGGGATGCGTTTGCCAGCACCAGCCACACCATGAACGATTTCTCGATCGCACTGTACAGAAAAATCGGCAAACGCCATTGGGGAACAAGGGCCGCTGCCATCATCGCCAGGCCCATCAGCCCCACCATGATTCCCCAATGCTGAACGATGATCGTGTAGTCCTGCAGGTACGGCAGCTTCGCGACGTTGGGCATGGCCCAGGAGGGGAAGACGGCGTAGAGCCCCACCAAAGCCGTTCCGGCTCCAGTGAACAGAAAAAACGGCGTGACCGTACGGGTAAAGAATCCTGCGAGTTCCCTCATTGACCGGAGACCCTCCCGACTATGTGGTGACGGATTGACGAACGGATGGCCCAAACGATCACATGAGGTCAGGATCTGGGATGCAACGTCATTCCAGATGGTGGGCGGGGCGACGACGCAGAAATGGATCGCCGATGCCGTTTGTTTCAGGTTGCCAGCGCACTTGGGAAGCGGCATCTGAACCATGTTCCCCAAGCCGAGGCATCAAAAAAGTCGCTATCCCGGGAGAGCCCGGAATAGCGACTTAAGAACTGTCCACATCGTTTTCTAGTTCGACCGCCCAGAGGCTGTCGCGAACCTACCGGTTACCACCGGCCCCCTGCTGCAGTTTCTGCAGAACCTGGTCCAGGTTGAAGCTCCCCGGCCTCTGCCGAGGCGGGAACTCTTTAAAGGTGTCCAGGTGCTGGCTGACGAACGCGACCGCGGGCAACAACACGAAGGCGTGGTCGACGCGCCAACGGTCGTAGTCTCCGGCTTCGTGATCGGCCCGCTCGAACGGATCGGTACGCAGGCAGAACAGCTTCGGAAATCTGAGGGTGACCAGCGGTTCCTGCCAGACGTCCAGCCCGTGGCCGCGCTGTTCCATGAACACGATTTTCCACCGGTCGTAGCGGAGGTTGGCGAGGCTGCCATCGTCCGTCCAGTAGAAGAACTCGCGCCGCGGAGAGTCCTTCACGTCACCCCGGAAGTAAGGGATCAGGTTGTAACCATCGAGCCGGACTTTGTACTCGCGGCCGTTCGCCTTGTGGCCCGCCAGCAATTTTTCCTTGATGTCCGATTCTCCCACCGCGGCCAGCAGGGTCTGCAGCATGTCTTCGTGCGAACAGATCCCGTTGAACACGGTGCCCGCCTTAATGACGCCCGGCCAGCGAATCATGCAGGGAACGCGGTAGCCACCTTCCCAGTTCGAATTCTTCTCGTTGCGGAACGGAGTGCTGCCGCCATCTGGCCATGAGAAACACTCGGCACCATTGTCGGTCGAGTACATCACGATCGTATTGTCGGCAATTCCCAGCTTGTCGAGCTGATCGAGCAACTGCCCGACGTGTCCATCGTGCTCGACCAATCCGTCGGGATAAACCCCCAGGCCAGTCTTGTTCTCGGACTCCTTCTTCAGGTGAGTCCAGATGTGCATGCGGGTCGAATTCCACCACAGGAAGAACGGTTTGTCCGCCTTCACAGCACGGTCGACGAAGTCCATCGCCCCCTTGGTGACTTCTTCATCAACGGTCTTCATTCGCTCGATCGTCAGGGGGCCCGTGTCGGTGATCTTGCCATTGGCAAACGACTTGATCACACCGCGGGGGCCGAAGATCTTCTTGAGTTCGGGATTCTTGAAGTAGTCCGGATGCTCGGGCTCCTGCTCGGCATTCAGATGGTACAGGTTGCCGTAAAACTCATCGAAGCCGTGATTCGTCGGCAGATGCTCATCGCGGTCGCCCAGGTGGTTCTTACCGTACTGAGCAGTCATGTAACCGTGGTTTTTCAGCAGGCCGGGAATTGTCGGATCCTTTTCGGACAATCCTTCCTTGGCCCCCGGCAGACCGACCTTGAGCAATCCCGTCCGGAACGGACTTTGGCCCGTGATAAAGCAGGCGCGACCAGCCGTGCAGGACTGCTGCCCGTACCAGTCGGTGAACAACCCACCCTCTTTCGCCACGCGATCGATGTTGGGCGTGCTGTAGCCCATCATCCCACGGTTGTAGGCGCTGGGATTATGCCAGCCAATGTCGTCCCCCCAGATGATGAGGATGTTGGGCTTCTTACCGGACTGTGCCAGCGTCGCCGCGACCACCTGATTATGGTTGGCCAGAGCCAATTGGTCGCCCAACGACGGCTTCTTGGTGGAGCAACCCGCTTCACACCCGGCGGCATCAGCCGTCAGCAGGGCAGGTGAAGCCTGTTCCACGGAACCAGGTGCGACAGCCGCATTGACGCGCGGCTCAAACGCGCCCAGCGCCGCGACATAACCCATGACCGCGCCGGCTGCAGCCGCAAGGGCGGTTTTGGAAAACCAATTTTTCAACATAGGCCAATCCCTTCACGTAAGAGTCTCAACTAGCCAGCCGAACAATGACGTTTGCCAAACCTTCAAAATCCTTCAATGGAAAATGAGGGCCACATATGGCGACGTTCAGCTGCAAATTCGAACCCTTCTGAACCACTCTGTTGGGATGTCACTGACAAGAGTCTTCGACGAATGTTAGTTCAGACGATGGAATACTCCCCGAATGGACAGTACATCCAGACAGTACCGCAGATTGCTTTCGACGGTGACAGAATCGTCATCTGTTTGGAGTTCGCCCGACACGTCCGCCGCGCCAGGATTATCCATTTTGGAAAGCGGGTTGCAACCATTGGGCGGGGAATGTCCAAAACCCGCCTGCGTAGTCGTCTTCTCACGCCTCGCACAGCCCTTCCCCAGGAAGGCTTATGGAGCGGATGACGTCACAACGGCCGTACAGTCGGGGAGACTTCCCGATGTCCCGAAACCCGAAGGCCCTAAATGAGTGGTGATTGGCGGCGGAGAGCGTCCCCTTCAGCGAAGGGGTGGTCTTCCCCGGCCTGCAGTGTGCCACTGCTGGGCGACGTTCCGAATCAGGGGACGCTGGTGCGTCCCGTCGGTCACATCGGTTGGTTGGGGTGTCCACCGGACCTTGCAAGCACGGCGGTCCGCTCACGGCCGCGACCGAACCGGTACGATTCGCGGCGCCTCACGATCGCGACACCGGTCGACCGTCGGCACGACGGCCGGAATCTACCGTCACACGTCACCCGCGACTGAACTGCCGTTAGAAGTCGACTTTCGCCCGCAGTCCAAACACGACCGCGGTATCGATCGGCTGAATCCCAGGCGGCAACGTCTGCTCACGGGCCGGGACGAGGATCTGCAGGTTGGGAGTGACCCGGCACCATTTGGTCACCGCGACGTTGTAGAACAACTCCACGACCTCATCATTCCGGACCGGAAGAAAGAACGGAGCGAGCGTCTGGACCGGGGTCGAGTAGGCAGTGTAGGCATAGCCGACACCGAACGTATCGAGCGGTCGCGATCGCAGCGGACTGCTTCCGCCGACTCCGACGTTGGCCGACCAGCGCACCGGACTCGGCGCATCATCGGACAAGCCGATGTTGGTGAAGACTCCCCACGTTCGCCTCGGGTCATTGGGGTCGACATATAAGGCCTGATCCGCCGAGTAAAACATCGACCACGAGCCGGTATCAATGCCCGCGGGAACCAGAACAGGCCCGTAGTTCGGGTCGATATAAGCCGTTGGCGATAGGTCGTTGTAGCTCCCACTGCTGTACGTGCCCCAGATTCCCTGGTGCCCTGGTCGACCCAGGAGTTCCACCGGAATATCCAGCTTCGAGATGACGGTCGCGCCGTTGTCGAAGAAGGTTTCAAAGCCGGTGGTTGTCGGCGTATTGTTGGTGTCCAGCACCATCATCGAGAAGACGGGGTGCATGTCCTGCAACACGGCGAACCCGCCACCGAGCGTTGAATAGGGAACCGAACGGACGGCCGCCACGGGGAAGGCGAGCGCCGTGTTCATGAACGCGTCGACACCGCGACCACCCGCATAAGGTTGGGACAGTTCGTCGAGCATGTTGATCTTCCCGGCGAACGTGACAAACTCCTCGGAGAGAGCCTGCGTCACCTTGACGGCCGTCAGGGCCGATTGGTCACCAGTGGGAGCCGGAAAGAGCGAGGCCGTGTTGACCGGCATGATCGCGCCCGTGAAGCGATTGATTCCGTCGCCGTAGCGGGTTTCGCCGTGCAGTGTGATGAACAGACCGCGCCACAGACCGGCTTTCTCGCCATCGACATTTAAGAGGTAGTCGTTGCGGCCGACATGGTTGAACTTCTGTTCGATGCCGCCCGAGGCGACCCCCTGATAGAACTGAGTTGTGCTGATATCCAGCTTCACACCACTCTCAAGTAAGCCTGTCCGCAGACCTCCGACGTCGCCCACGAGCGTGGATCGCTCCCAGAGGTTGCCCTCATACGGCGACGTGTACACCGGCATGGGTTGGGCGGGGAACGGCTGACAGGGGACTGGCGGACCGGGCGGTGTGGTCATCGAATGCGGTTCAGCATCGACCGGCAACGCAGCCTGGTCGGCCTCTCCGGGCATCGGGGCCGGTTCGCTACTGGAGGTGGGGACGGCCTGAGGCCGATCATCCTGCGCGACCGCTACTGTTTGCGGAATCATCCCGCTCAGCCCGAGACCACATCCGCAAACAAACGACTTCCAGAATGCGGCGCGCGACGAACGTTTCGTCATTATGGCGTCCTTGCCCGATCAGGGGTAATGGCCTCCGACTTTAACCTGTGAGAAGTGTTATCGTCCGTCGCCTGTGA
Organism: Planctomycetaceae bacterium; assembly: GCA_027489895.1. Classification (GTDB taxonomy): domain Bacteria; phylum Planctomycetota; class Planctomycetia; order Planctomycetales; family Planctomycetaceae; genus JAIXZD01. The sequence goes on along the minus strand of JAIXZD010000542.1, from coordinate 7,981 downwards.
CCCGTTCTGTGGAATTCGCCGGTGTTTCGCGCTGTGAGGACCTGCGGTGGCGGGTTGTATGATCTGAACTGTTTGGGAAGCGGTCCTTCCCGGCGCAGTTATGGACCTGGTCATTTCGAGGAAGCGAATCGCAGTCTTTTGGACTGAGGAATCGCCGTCGGCCCGCATCCGCCGGGTGGCACTGCTGGCTTGCTCAGCAGTGGCGTTCGATTCACAACAACCGGAATGGGGGGGCGTGACCGGCGGCAACTCCGGGGCCCAGGTGGTTTCGGCAGGGGGTGAAACCGGGGTATCGACGGATCTGTTTTCAGTGAGAATAACTCGTTCCACCAGGCGTGATTCATTTCGGCAATGAACGCCGAGAGGCACTCCTGGACAAGCCAGCGGTTGCAGCAGTGGCACCCGGCGCGATTCGTTGTGGCTGTTCCCTAGGCGTTACTGGAGCCTGCATGAGCCTTTGCCCACCCTGCATCGATTCAGATGCCCAGGAAGAGTTGTTAAACCGCGTATGGAGGGCAATAGTCCTGCAAACGGTAGTCGTTGTGGGTGGATTGTTTGTTGTAACTTTGTTTTTTATCAACCCCCCATCTTGGGGCGTACCCATTCCGATCCCTGTCGGCATGCTCGCGTCCATCGCGATTGGAGCATCAGTCGGCGCCTGGGCTGGCCTGTTTTCTTACCGCAAGATGTGTTGCATTGTTTTTGTCGCGAGTGTCATCGTCGGTATATCGACGACATCTCTATGTTACGCCGTGTCGCCAGAAGGTGAATCCTCTCATAGTATCAGCCTGGTGGGGACGTCGCCGTATGTTCAATTCATGTTTGCGTGTATAGTGTTTTGTACTGCGCAAGTTTTAACCGCAAGTCTGTCGGGAGCTGTCACGGCATTTGCTGCAAACCTGCTTAGAGGGCCGCTGACAATTAGCGGGGGCTTCCGGGGGCGTTAATCGCGTAGGGCAGGCTTGCCAGCCCATAGGCCGGCGTGCCCACCGGCAGGTGTTCTGAAACAGTGCTGAATTCATCGCCAAGCAACGCGACACAACCAGCAATGACCAGCAGCATCCCGCAATCGCCACTCGTTGACAGGTCGATACCTTCTGCCGCAAGGCGATACCAGTCAAATGCGTCCGGCCACCACCAGCCCGAGAATCACAGCTCTACGACTGGCCCGGCATCGGTGTTATCGCAGGGCGTCGAGGCGCTCGAGGGTTTCGCGTTCGATCGAGGACCGTCGCGACTGTTTTTGGGAGTGGTTGGCGATTGTCCAGAGCAGTTGGGACCGGTCGAACGGTTTGGAGACGAATCCTGTGAAACCAGCCGCGAGGCAACGAGTCCGCACCTCGTCGAGCGGATGGGCGGTCAGCGCGACGATCGGCACAGAACAGCCTGACGAACGGAGCTCGTGCGTGGCCGATTCCCCGTCGAGAATCGGCATTTGCAAATCCATGAGGATGATGTCGAACCCTGTTCCGTCATTCTGGGCCCTGAGTGTCGCATCGACGCCGAGCCGACCGTTCTCGACGGCGACGACCGTGGCTCCGGCTTTGAGCAGGAAGTGATTCAGCAGACGCTGATTGTCGAGGCCATCTTCGACAACCAGCACGCGGACACCAGACAGGTCTGGGAGAGTTGCTTTTGAGAAGCTGGCGGATTGTGCGGGAGCAGGGGCAGTCATTTCGGCGTCTTCCTGGATGACCTCGCGCTGGGGATGTTCCGGCATCGGACCCGGATCAATGGTGAATCGAAAGACAGAACCGCATCCGGGCTGACTGCTGACGACCAGGTCTCCACCCAGCAGACGAGCCAACTGACGCGAGATCACCAGCCCGAGGCCCGTGCCGCCGAATCGGCGGCTGATCGAGGCGTCGGCCTGAGAGTAAGGCACGAACAATCGGCCGAACACCTCGGAATGAATGCCGATCCCCGTATCGATGACCGAGAACGACAACCGGGGGTGAGGATCGCCTGGCAGGGTTTCGATGACGACGCGAACGGACCCGGAAGCGGTGAACTTGACCGCGTTGCCCACGAGATTGTTGAGAATCTGCCTGAGCCGGGTGGGGTCGGTCAGAATGGTTCTCGGAACATTGCCGAGAGGTTCGGCGCGCAGGCTGAGTGGCTTGTCACCCAGAGTGATCGCAAACGATTCGATTACGCTATTGACGATCTCCAGCGGGTCTGTGGGGAGTCGCTCCACGTCGAGTCGCCCGGCCTCGGCCTTGGACATGTCGAGAATATCGTTGATCAGATCGAGCAGATGATGTGCATTCGAACGAATTGAGGAGAGGGCCGAGTACCGCTCGACGGAATCCTGATAATTGAGGAGCAGTTCGACGTAACCGTGAATCGCGGTGAGGGGCGTGCGTAACTCATGGCCCAGTTGGGCGAGACAGTCCGATTTGTTGGCACTGGCCGCCTCGGCGAGCCGGCGGTCCTGATCGGCCAAGTCGACACGGGATTCGAGAGAGCGACGGGTATTGCTCGCGGCTGCTCGATCTTTGGCGATGCGGTGCCAGAGCAGGCCAATGCTCGACAGGCTGAGGCAGGCGATGACAAACAGCAGGGATGATTCGGCGAATTCAACCGAGGGGAGACGATGGACGTAGATGCCCGCAAGCAGGCACTGGCAGGCAATTGCAGCCCAGGCCAGTGCGGTTTCGCGATGGAAGCGTTCCAAAGTCAGTTTTATGGTTGTCGGGGCGGTCTCAGATGGCATTGTTCCCCCTGGCGCGAAGTCGCAAGCTGCTGTCCGCAGAGCCAGACACCAGGTTGCCCTTATCACCAAGACTCACTCGAACGATTCGAGATACGAGGAACCTTATCTTGTCTTAGTGCTCCGGGAGTGCGACCCCGGAGCGGGGCGTGCGGAATCGCCCACTTCATGAGTCAGTCTGAAGCGGTTGCGACAGATATGCGGAGCAGAGCGATGGGGTTAGACTCGGCCTGGAAAGCTGTAGAACAGATTGGGCCGGGTCCGCGCAGACGTCTGATCCGGAAGATTTTTGATCAAGCGATTGGTGGGCTGACCGCTGTATCGAAGGGATGAGGGGAGAATTGATGAACCACCCGGTCAATGCGGAAACCGATCATCAGCGACTTTTGTCGCAGTACACGGAAATCGCGGCGCTGGCTGGTGCGCTGGCGCATGAGATTCGCAATCCGCTGTCGACGATTTCGCTGAACCTCGAACTGATGACGGAGGACCTGTCGAAAGAGGAAAATCCGCGTGACCAGCGGGTGCTGAGGAAAGTGCGGATTGTCCAGCGGGAATGCGACCGCCTGACCCAGTTGCTGGAAGACTTCATGCGGTTCGCGCGGGCGGGCGAGCCGGAACTGGAGCGGGTCGATCTGAATGCGGAGGTCACCGAGTTCATCGAGTTTTTCCGGCCCGAGGCCCAGGCAGCGCGGCTGGAACTGTCACCACATCTGTCGACCGATCTGCCAGGAGTGCGGCTGGACCGGGACCTGTTTCGCCAGGTGCTGCTCAACCTGGCGCGGAATGCGCGCGAGGCGATGCCCGCCGGCGGGTCGCTCGAGTTTTTGAGCCAACGCACCGGGGAGCGGGTGGAGCTGGCATTGATCGACAACGGGCCGGGAATGTCGAAAGAGACTCAGGCCAAGGTGTGCGAGGTGTTTTTTACGACGAAACCGAATGGGAGCGGGCTGGGTCTGCCGACGGTCCGGAAGATTATTGAGCGGCACGGCGGAACGATGCAGATTGACAGTGAGCCGGGGCGCGGAACGCGGATCACGTTATCGTTGCCTGCGGCCGTGGAGTTGAAAGCGTAGGGAACGGATGGCAGCAGGTTCGCGACCGAGTCGAGTTCCTCGTTGATTTCCAATGGAATCAGTTGAGACTCCGGGCGCCGACGCTTCCGGCCCCCTTGGATTTCGCCGGGAGCGGGAAGGAATCCAACCAAAAAGGCGTTTGAATTCGTGTCTGGGCGAACGGTAGCATGCGTAAAGCGGTTCGGATGCAGCGGCGGGGAGCCGAGGCGGGAATCGCAAGGGCGAATCCGCGATGCGTGTGGTGCTGGTCGTCAGTTCGGGCAAGTCGAACGTTCGCGAGGTGATCCTCGGCGACGACACACTCATTGGGCGGAGCACCGAGTGTCAGTTGAAGGTGGCCTCGACCGAGGTGAGCCGAAAACACTGCCGGATTCGGGTGCGAGGTCCTCAGGTGCTGATCTCCGACCTGGGCAGTTCCAATGGCACCTTTCTGAACGGGAAGCCGCTGCCGCCCCAGACGGAGGTCGTGGTCCCGCCTCGATCAAAAATTGTGATCGGGCCGCTCGAGTTTCATTTGGAGTATGAACCGACCGACGCGCGAGTTGACGGACCCGAGCCACACGAGAACGACGGCCATACGGTGGTGGATCGCGTTCCAGCGAAGCCAGCAGCGTCGGATATGGGAGTCGGTGGGGTGGCGGCGGCCATGGGCGCCGCTCGAGGTGCTCTGTCGGCAGGGTCCGACCCGGCGTCGGCGGCGAAGACTGCGGATGGACGCCGTAATGAGAGCACGCTGTTTGATCTGAGTCTGGAATCACCAGAAGATGCGGCCATTGCCGAGGCGGCAAAGGCCGAACGGCCGAATCCGCGTGCGGGATGGGGAATTCCGGGATTGTTCGGAAAGAAGGCAGCGGGGCTTTCGACCCAGGAAACGGCCGAGATGGCGCGACCGGTTGTGCCCAGCGCTGCGAAAGGGGCCGAGGCGACCGTGACGGCGGAGTCCTTGCAGCCGGTGTCGGGGGCGCTCGAACTGCCCTTGTTCCCCGAGGATGATCTACCAGAGTCGACGTCGGCCGCTCCCGCCGCTGGGACTGCCACCAAAGCTCCAGCCAGCAAGGCTCCCGCGGCGAAGGCTGTGGAGACCGGGAATGCCGACTTCGATGCGGCCCTGCAGGATTTCCTGAAGGGTCTGTAGAGCACCGGGCAGAGAGCACTGGGCTGCGATGTCCCGCGGATATCGATAGAGGCAGGGGCCGTTTCGTCAGACTCTCTCGCTCCGATCCAGAGTCCGCGTCGAAGTGTCGCAAGGCGCGAGCTGCTATGGAGTGGCCGGCCTTTCGCGGCGATAATCGAATTCGGGGGAACTCGGGATCGACGTTCCTCTGCTAGAGGTTCCCTCGATGGGAACCGGCGCTCTCTGTGTGTGGGGAGCGAGCCTTTGTTAGGAACGGGAGTCTCGTGATGACGCAGGTCAACCAACTCAGCACGGGTGAGATTCAGCCGGATCGCCGGGGGTTTCTGCGGAAGACCGGGACTGCGGCCGCGGGAATTGCTCTGTCGGATGTGTTTGGAGGGTTTCTGGGCCGCGTGGCCAGAGGAGACGAGGTTCGCAAACTGGGCTGGGGGCCTCTGCGTCCCACCGTCGACGAAGCCACAGGCCTGGCCCTGCTGAATCTGCCGGAGGGGTTTCGCTATCTGTCGTTTGGATGGGTAGGCGACCCCCTCGAGGGAGGACAGCCGACTCCCGGAGTTCATGACGGAATGGCGGTCATCGCGGCCGATGGTCCGGTGCTGACGCTTTGCCGCAATCACGAAGTGGATTTGAATCGCAAAGCATTCACGGCAGCAAACGCCGCGTACGACCCGGTCTCGTCGGGCGGATGCGTCAACCTGACGTTTGACACGTCCGCGGGGAAGCTGGTGAAGGCCTGGGGTTCGATCTCGGGAACGATCAAGAACTGTGCGGGGGGGGTGACGCCTTGGGGCACCTGGCTGACGTGCGAGGAAACCGTGGTTTCCCAGGGCGGCCTGCATGAACCCAAAGGGGGCCCTCAACCCATGTGCACGAAAGACCATGGCTACATTTTCGAGGTCCCGGCCGTGGGAACGGCGAAGCCCGTGCCGCTGAAAGCGATGGGCCGATTCGTCCACGAAGCGATCGCCGTCGACCCGGAAACGGGGATCGTCTACGAAACCGAAGATCGCAATACCTCGGGGATGTATCGATTCACCCCCAAGGTGAACGGGCGGCTGATCGAGGGCGGCACGCTGGAGATGATGGCCGTCGATGGGTTTGGCGATCTGCGAAAACAGGTCCCCACCGGCAAGGTGTTTCAGGTGACGTGGGTGACGATCGACGATGTCGACCGGGCCCACGCACCGAACACCACGAACGAGCTGGGGGTCTACACGCAGGGCAAGAATAAGGCGGCAACCACGTTCGCCCGGCTCGAAGGCTGCTGGTACCACGGCGGGTTCATCTACTTCAATGCGACCAGCGGCGGAAACGCCGAGGCGGGACAGGTCTGGGAGTATCACCCCAAGACCGAAACGCTGCGGCTGGTGTTCGAATCACCCAGTACAACCGTGCTGGAGAAACCGGACAACATCTGCGTGAGTCCCAGTGGGGGCCTCGTGATCTGCGAGGATGGAGACCAGACGCCGCAGCGATTGCACGGTCTGACGACCAAGGGCGAACTGTTCGGCATCGCCAGTGCCAACATGGTCCTGAAGGGCGAAAAGAACGGGCTGAAGGGCGACTTCCGAAACTCGGAATGGGCGGGAGCCTGCTTTAGCCCGGACGGCAAATGGCTGTTCGCCAACCTCCAGGTCCCAGGCTTCACGGTGGCGATTACCGGGCCATGGAGCGCGGGTGGGCTGTAAGCCAATGTCCGTTGACCCGGAAATCGGGCTGTGACGAAGGACTAGGCCTTCTTTGCCGCCTTGCGGGTCGGCTTCTTCGGTGCGGCCTTCCCCTTCGCGGCCTTCTTGCGAGCCAGCGCCCGTTTCGCTTTGGCCTGCTCCTTCTCCACCAGGTGCAGTTCCTCTTTGTCGACGATCCAGCCCCGGCAGCTCTTCGCCCCGCACAGACAGGGAATCGCGAACCACGCCGGCCAGGCATAGTCGATGAACAGCTCGTCGCCCGGATTCACCGTCCGCAGCGCGTGGACATGCAGGCTTTCCGCGGGAATCTCGGGATGCTCTTCATCCCACCAGTAGAAAATCTGGACGTTGGGATGGCACGAATGGTTCATGTACCGAAACGGTTCGCCCGGCTCCAGAACGCGGTCATGCCCCAGATCCATGCAGTACCGCGAGGCCTCACCCGAGGCATGCCGGATCGTGCCGGTCACTTCGCCCAGAGTCTGCCCCTTGCGGAACTTCTTGACGGCAAACACGCCCAGTCCCGCGACACCCGGACCCACTCTCACTCGTTCAGCGTTGTTGATCTTCGGTGGTTTTCGCATGGTGGCCGTGTGGTCTCAGGAGTCGATCGAAGCAGACAGTTGCGTAACGGCGATTACTCTTTCTTCCCGGTCAGTTTCTGAAACGCGGCGAGCAGTTGCTTCGTGATCGGTCCCGGCTCGCCCGATCCAATCTTCCGCTTATCAAGGCTGGTCACAGGGATCACCTCAGCTGCAGTCCCGGTCAGGAAGCACTCATCGGCGACGTAAATGTCATGCCGGGTGAGCGGGCCTTCCCAGAACGGAATCGACAGCGTCTTGGCCAATCGAATCACCGCCCGTCGCGTGATGCCATCCAGTGTGCCCGCCTCGGCACTGGGCGTCTTGAGCACGCCGTCTTTCACCAGGAACAGGTTGTCGCCCGTGCACTCGGCCACCTCCCCCTTGTGGTTGAGCATCAGCGCTTCCTGGCAGCCCGCGTCGAGGCCTTCCAGCTTCGCCATGATGTTGTTTAGGTAGTTGAGCGATTTGATCCGCGGGCTGAGCGCCTGGGGATGATTCCGGATCGTGCTCGCGGTGACGATGCTCATCCCCTCGGCGTACAGCTTGGGCGGATAGAGCGAAATCGTGTCGACGATGATGATCACCTGCGGGCGCGAGCACTTGTTGGGGTCGAGCCCCAACGCCCCCGAACCGCGCGTCACCACCAGACGGATGTAACCGTCTCCGCCCGGCAGGCTGTTGGCGAGGACCGTGCGATTGGTCGCCTCGACCATCGCCTCGCGGGTCATGGGGATTTCGAGGCGGATTGCCCGCGCGCTTTCCCAAAGCCGGTCGAGGTGTTCTTC